>DHJG01000048.1:3807-7656 GCA_002404215.1 Desulfosporosinus sp. UBA4726 | reverse complement strand
TGTTATTTATTCATAACACGGTTCATGAGGCGCATCGAACACATTTCCCCGCACATGGTGCAGCTATCTTGATGCTCAGGGGCTGACTCTTTACGATAGCGCTCCGGCTTTTCCCGGTCCAAGGCTAGGCCAAACATTTTTCCCCAATCCAACTCTTGTCTGGCCTGGCTCATCTCCCTATCCCAATCCGCAGCTCCGGGTATTCCCTTGGCGACATCCCCGGCATGAGCAGCAATTTTGACGGCAATGATCCCTTCGCGCACGTCGTCTAAAGTTGGCAGACGAAGGTGTTCGGCAGGTGTCACATAGCAAAGAAAATCCGCTCCTACCGAGGCAGCTAAAGCTCCGCCGATCGCACTGGTGATGTGATCGTAACCGGGAGCAACGTCGGTAACCAAGGGACCTAAGATATAAAAGGGCGCCCCGTGACAAAGTTTTTTCGCTAATTGGACATTAGCTACAATATCATTCAAAGGGACGTGGCCCGGTCCTTCGATCATAACTTGAACATTGCGTTGCCAAGCTTTTTGCGTCAATTCTCCTAAGACAATCAATTCCGAAATTTGGGCTCCATCTGTGGCATCGGCAATGCTACCTGGTCGGCAGGCATCTCCTAAGCTTAAGGTTACGTCGTATTTTACGCAGATATCTAGGAGATCATCGAAATACTCGTAAAACGGGTTTTCCTGCCCGGTTAATTCCATCCAGGCATATAGTAAAGACCCACCCCGGGAAACGATGTTGGTGACTCGGGAGGTCTGCTGGAAATGCCGGGCTGTTTCCCGGTTGATACCGGCGTGGATGGTAACAAAATCAACACCGTCTTTGGCGTGCTGTTCTACTACGGCTAAGAACTCTTGGGGAGTAATGTCTTCCAATTTCTTATCTAAATAGCCAAGGGCATCATACATAGGGACTGTACCAATCATAGCAGGGGACATCTCGATCAGTCGGTGGCGAAATTCAACGGTCTTACCGTAGTTGCTGAGATCCATAATCCCTTCGGCTTTCATGTCGATAGCCATGCGTACCTTGGCCAGCTCACTGTCGAGATTGGCACATTCCGGGGAAATACCCAAATTGACATTAATCTTCGTCTTCAGTCCCAGACCAACGCCCTCGGGACTCAACGAGGCGTGATTATGGTTAGCCGGGATGACAATGCTCCCAGCCGCCACCCGAAGCCTAATTTCTTCAGCAGTAAGCCCCTCTTTGCCAGCGACTATTTGCATTGCCGCCGTAATTACTCCGTTTTTGGCCTGTTCCATTTGTGTACTCATTGAATCACGCTCTTTCTCTAAAATTTAGGCTTATGTCTGTGTCTCCATAATGCTCTGTAAACGCTTAAGCTTGCCCGCAATGTCCGGATCGCCCACAATCTCGGTGACCAAGGCGACGGTTCGGGCCCCTGTCTTAATCACTTCCAACAGATTATGCGCTTAGATTCCGCCAATCGCTCCGGGGTGAATTTTTCGGCCAGTCCGGCTAGTAAAGGATTCATAGGCCCACAGCATTTTCTGCCCGCATATTCACCCAATCACAAAAAGCGGGCAAATAGCCTTTGGCCCGGATCATGCGTACTACATCCGGAACGGATCGATCATCCGAAATTTCAAACTGGTTACTGCCCACGTTGTCTGTCTCGCTATAACCACCTACAGACGTGAGAGAGCCGGCCGACAGGCGAGTGATTCCAAGAGGAAGCAGATTTTCACGCATTTGCGGACTTTCCCGCGTGGACAAGGTAAGACCAGCCCGAGGTAGAAAGAGTCGGTAGGCCAGAATAATTTGCACTAAGGCCTCATCTGTGACGGGGGCAGCAGAGGACTTAAAACTTCCGGCGTAAGGTCTGAGGCGCGGCACAGAGATCGAGACTTCGACTCCAGGATAATTTTTTTGTAAGTAATCAGCATGGAGAGCAGAATAAAAGGCATCGCGCCGCCAGTCGGAGAGACCCAAGAGAGCGCCTATGTTTACGGAAGATATTCCTGCCTCACACGCCCGGTCTGGTGCCTCTAAGCGGTAGTGATAATCGCGCTTTGGTCCGGCCGGGTGGACCTCCGCATAGCTGACCTCATCGTAGGTTTCTTGAAAGAGAGTGACAGAATCAACCCCGGCCTCGAATAAACGTTGGTACTCCTCAGTAGAGAGGGGATAAACTTCAAGCCCAAGAGAAGCAAACATTGGCCGCAAAACGCGGACACATTTTTCCATATACGCGGGACCACTTTGGGCACGGGATTCCCCTGTTAAGAGCAGTAGATGCTGTAGCCCGGAAGATGAGATAGCTTCTCCTTCTTTGATGATTTGTTCGAGGGTTAGCTTGCAGCGTGTAATTTTATTGCCAGCATGGAAGCTACAATAGACGCATTGGTTCGTACAAAAATTAGCGAGATACAGTGGCGTAAACAAACCGATCGTATGGCCGAAATTGCGGAGGGTTATAGCCTGAGCCTTTTTAGCCATGGGCTCTAGGTAAGCTAGCGCAGCAGGGGAAAGTAAGACCGCCAAATCTTGTGGGCGGAGAATTTCTCGGGCTAACACCCGCTCTACGTCTACCCCGCTGTAACTCGCCCAACTTGATTCGGGTAGCCTATGTTGCCATTCAGTGATTTGATCGTAAAACATCGGTTAAACCTCCTGTAAAAAGCCAGTTAAGGGAGAGGAAGCAGCGGCTTTAAGTCGTCGTTCACCCGGTCCAGCTAAATAACCTAGCCGTCCTGCAGCTACGGCCAAGTGGAAGGCCTGGGCCATAAATACCGGATCGCCTGCAGTGGCAATGGCCGTATTCACAAGCACTGCAGCAGCTCCCATTTCCATAGCCTCTGCTGCCTCTGAGGGTCGACCAATGCCAGCATCGACAATGATCGGCAGGGAAATCTCCTCGATCAGAATTCGGATAAGTTCTTTAGTTTGCAAGCCTTGGTTGCTTCCAATCGGAGACCCTAGAGGCATTATCGCAGCCGCACCAGCATCCTGTAGACGCTTAGCGGCACCCAGATCAGGACTCATGTAAGGCAGTACCACAAAGCCCTCTTTGACCAGCTGTTCAGTAGCCAAGAGCGTCTCCCAATTATCCGGCAATAAGTAACGCTGATCTTGAACAACCTCAATTTTAACCCAGTTCCCGCAGCCAGCGGCTTGAGCCAAGCGAGCGATTCGCACGGCTTCATCAGCAGTACGCGCACCAGAGGTGTTGGGCAGTAAAATGGTGTTCTGAGGTAAGTAATTAAGAATATTTTCCTGGGGGTTTTTCCAGTCTACCCGGCGTAACGCCATAGTGATCACTTGGGCGCCGCTAGCTTCCAGTACCCGGGGCACAATTTCATGAGACGAAAACTTACCGGTTCCTACGAATAGTCGGCTACGCAAATTCACGCCTCCGATGAGTAAACTGTCCTCCGATGGATTAATGCTTTTTATGATATCGTTCACGGTATCAGCCACCTCCCATAAAAATTAAGATTTCCAAACTGTCGTCAGCGCGTAAAGAAGTATTCTCCCAATGTTCTTGCTTGAGGATTTTTCCATTGTGCTCCACGACCGCCGTTTTAAAAGTTACAGCATGGTTTTCAAGTAACTGGAGTACGGTACCTGCTGAGATAATTTCCTCCGCTTCACCGTTTACAAAAATTTGCAACGGACCATCCTCCTCTCGCTTGTGCACATGTGTTTGCCAGTGGCACCCGCCTTATTGCAGGCACCAGGGAGGACTTAAACCATAAAAAAGTGAGAACTGCGGTAAGCATTTCTCACTTTTACTTCTATAAAATAAGTAAAACGATTAGCTTTCCTCCGCTGGTATTAACCAGATCAGGTTCAAAGGGATTGAGTTTCCTCATCTCAGCC
>DHJG01000048.1:1621-3770 GCA_002404215.1 Desulfosporosinus sp. UBA4726 | reverse complement strand
TTAAGTTAGGAATAGATCATCTCCACTTTTTCCGCCCAAACCGGGGTGGCAATCAAATCGTACTGTACCCACTGGGATTTTATGCTCTACAGCTTCAACAATTTTTGCCGTTCCAATGTTACCAAATCCTCCGCATAATTCCAATGCCTGAACTCCTTCGGTAACCAGTTGTTTTGCAAGAGAGACAGCTTCCTGATAATTTTGGACTCCTCGGACGAGTAGGGTAACCTCTGGGGTTTGAATATCCGCCTGATGTTTTGACGGGTCGGCTTGAGGCGCAAGGAAAATAAAAGCAGCTTTTAATGACAATTAAAGCACATCCTCTCCATAAGTGAATTATTTTTTGGATTCACAGAGTAGAACTGGAAAACAAGCAACATAGGTTATGACTAAATACATATGCAAGATATATGCCAGAAGTTTCATTAGGATTGGCGTATATCTTGCATATATATTTATAGGCAAGATAGGAAAAATTACAGAGGGTTAAAATTAGATAAATCATTAATAAATATGCCTTGATAAAGGCGGCGATCACTGGTCGAAAATCGAACAATGATCGTGATCAACAAACATCTAAATTTACGATAAAGGAGGAGGGTTTTAGTGATGATGAATTGGCGACTACTTGACAACAATCCATTAAATTCGGCTGACCACATGGCTTTAGACGAGGTCCTGTTAGCTTCCCGAAGCGCAAGGAAATGCCCCAATACATTGCGCTTTCTCCAATTCTCTCCCCGCTGTGCCCTATTGGGTTTACATCAAGCGGTAGAGTTAGAAATTAATGAAGGCTATTGCCTTAGAGAAGGCATTGAAATCAACCGTCGTATCACAGGAGGCGGAGCAATTTTTTGGGGACCGTCCGAACTAGGATGGGAAATTTATGCGGATAAGGATTGGCTGGCAGGCAGAAATATTGATGAGGTCTATAAGCTGCTGTGTGAAGTTATGGTCAAAGCTTTGGACGATCTCGGAGTAAAGTCAACGTTCCGGCCCCGTAACGATATTCAAGTTGGTAATCGTAAGATTTGTGGTACAGGGGGGGCAGAATTAGGCAATGCCTTCGTCTTCCAATGTTCTTTACTCGTTGATTTTGACGTTGAGAGCATGGTCAAGGTACTGAAAATTCCAATGGAAAAAATAAGTGATAAAAATATTAGCGCGGTAGAGGACCGGGTAACGTGGCTTAAAAGAGAGCTTGGCCAGGTTCCGGATATGTTCAAGATTAAAGAAGCGATTTGTGCGGCCTTTACATCCGTTATGGATATGCAATTTATTAGAGACGAACTTAATCCATGGGAAGAAGCATTATTTCAAGAGAAGAGACTGTATTTTCATTCTCCCGAATGGATTTATAAAGTCCATATACCAACTGAGGCGGGAGAAATAAAGGAAGCTTGCCTTAAAACAAAAGGCGGATTAATCCGGGTGGTTGCCAAGACAGAGTTAAAGGCACGAGTCTTAAAGAGCGTACTAATTAGCGGGGATTTCTTTACAAAAAACCCGACGGTCATCTTTGAACTTGAGGCCAGCTTGAAGGATTGTCCCCTAGAAGGGGACAAAATTGAGGAGATAATCAGGTCATATTTTAAGGCTTACCCGGATCAAATTCCCGGCGTGACTGCTCAAGATGTGGCGTCATGTGTGCGCAGAGCCTTATGATGAACGCTAAGTTTGAACTTGACGAGCTTCCTATTTTAGCTAAAGCTGATGTTGTAATAATTGGAGCTGGCCCAGCGGGTAGCTCCGCGGCAGCTATGGCGGCTGGCGGTGGGATTACGGTGTTGATGCTGGACAAAAAAGAGCAAATAGGTTTACCGGTTCAATGTGCCGAGTATGTACCCTTGAGTTTAGCTGCAGAAGTATCAATTCCAGCGGATTGCATAGCTCAAAGGGTGGAAGGTTTCATTACTTATATTCATCGTGAACAAGTGGCCCAAACACGGGCACCTGGTTACATACTTAACCGGGATGTTTTTGATCGTTACTTAGCGGAGAGAGCGGTTCAAGCTGGGGTTAAGTTATTGACTGAAACACAAGCAGTAGCGGTTGCGGAGCAGGGCGTTTTAATTAAGAATAAGGGGAAATTATCCATGGTTAAAGCGGGGATTATTATAGGCTCGGAAGGACCTAAATCCGTGGTGGC
>DHJG01000048.1:979-1356 GCA_002404215.1 Desulfosporosinus sp. UBA4726 | reverse complement strand
TTAGTTGGGGATGCGGCAGGACATACTCATCCTATCAGTGGAGAGGGGATTTTTCCGGCAATAGTGGCTGGAAAAATCGCGGGTTCTTTAGCAGTTGACAGTATTCGAACGGGCGATCTTAATCTGTTAACACAGTATGCTGGGCAGTGTTCGAGAAGATTTGGAGACTTTATACAAAGGGGCTTAAAAAGGAAAGCGGAATATAATACAGAATGGGAAAAAACGGAATTTACGACCTTGGTTCGTAAAACTTGGTTTGCATTCCCAGAGTACTTCGATTCTTAGGCGTTTTAGTTTAATGACTGTTCGAAGATCGAACGATGTTCGTTTTATGATCAGTCATTAACTACATTTTCTACTGCAAGACAAGGGACTAA
>DHJG01000048.1:511-814 GCA_002404215.1 Desulfosporosinus sp. UBA4726 | reverse complement strand
TTAGTCCCTTGTCTTGCAGTAGGAGTGGCTAATTAATATTAAACTTATCTTTAAACTGGCACAAGATTTGCAATATTTGGACGATAGTTAAGGAAAAAGGAGGACTGTTATGAAAGCTGCAGTGTGGTATGGAAGAAAAGATGTTCGCGTCGTGGATGTACCGGAGCCCCCTACACCGGGTGAAGGGTGGGTAAAAGTTAAGGTTAAATGGTGTGGAATTTGTGGTTCCGATCTGCATGAATACTTAGCTGGACCAATTTTTATTCCTGTTGCAACGCCAGATGCACTCACCGGTAGTCAAGC
>DHJG01000048.1:0-223 GCA_002404215.1 Desulfosporosinus sp. UBA4726 | reverse complement strand
GCGGTCATCGAGCCGATAGCAGTTGGGATCCATGCCGTTCGACAGGCACCTGTTATGGAAGGCGATATCGTCGTTGTCCTGGGCGCGGGAACAATAGGGCTCGCGACATTGCAAGCGGCTAAGGCTGCTGGAGCTAGTAAAGTTTATGTCATTGAAATGGCTAAAGCTAGGAAAGAATTTGCATTAAATATGGGGGCAACCGCCGTCTTCGATCCGAGTGAAG
>DHJG01000047.1:5956-6467 GCA_002404215.1 Desulfosporosinus sp. UBA4726 | reverse complement strand
AATGCAAGAACGATGCCAATGACATTAACTACTCGAAAGTCTTCTAAGTCTCATTAATTCCCTCATCCTAATCCTCCGCCACAATCTCAAATTGAGATCATATTTTAGCGAATGGCCCCACTGATCTTTCTGAAACTGCACCGAGTCGACACTCTATCTATTCAGTCTCACTTTGAGACTGAAATCCAGTCTTGATACACAGTTAGTCGGTTTATTTAAAACCCTTGACTCTACTAAACTAGGAGAATGTTTTTGTTTCACCAATTTGATATTCTTTAATCTTTCGATAGAGGGTCGCTCTGCTAATCCCCAGTAATTTGGCCGCATCGCCCTTATGCCCCTCATTATCGACCAGCGTTAAGGCCTTCATGATTACTTCCCGTTCCAATAGTTTTAAGTTAAGAGATGAGTTTTGTGATTCAGGATTATTAACCGTTTTAATGCGTTGTGGCAAAATGTCGGAGGTAATCTCTCCTCCAGCCACCATAGTAACACAGTATTCAACGACATT
>DHJG01000047.1:2769-5747 GCA_002404215.1 Desulfosporosinus sp. UBA4726 | reverse complement strand
GCGTTCACGAAGCGGGGGAATCGTTAAGGGAATTACATTTAAACGATAATAGAGATCTTCTCTAAACTCCCCCGTTTTTACCATATCATCTAAATCTCGATGCGTTGCAGCGATTATTCGAACATCTATAGGGATAGAGCGCGTCCCACCAACGCGTTCAACTCTTCTTTCTTGCAGGACTCGTAGGATTTTGACTTGTAAGTGCAGTGGCATGTCCCCGATTTCGTCTAAGAAAATTGACCCATTATGGGCAAGCTCAAATTTCCCCAGTTTACCGCCCCGTCTGGCGCCCGTGAATGATCCTTCTTCATATCCAAATAATTCACTTTCCAGGAGATTTTCGGGAATTGCTCCGCAGTTTATGGCAATAAAGGCATTCCCTTTTCGTTTACTGCTCTGATGAATCGCCCGAGCTAACAGTTCTTTTCCTGTGCCGCTTTCCCCTTGAATCAAGAGCGTTGCCTTACTCGGGGCCACGTGCAAGGCCATAGCTTTCAGTGCTTTCATTTTTGGTGAATCACCGATAATTTGGGATAGGTGAGTTTCGATTTCACTCACAGTTGCCTCTTTGACCAGCTTCTTAATTTGCTTAATATCTTTGACCGAAATAACTGCGCCTTCGATGACTCCATTATTTTTAATGGGAACAACATCACAATAAAGTTGTGTGGCAACCCTCTTCCCTTGAATCGGACCAGAAAAGGGTTCCCCGCGTTCCACGGCAAACCATAGTTTTTTGTCATCCAACAATTGATATAAAACTTGATCCTTTTTTAAATCAATGTCCAGTAATTTGGCAGCTACGGTATTATAATGTGTCACTTGTTGCTGATCATTAATCAATAGAATTCCATCATGCAAGAGATTCAAGACCGTCAGCAGTTGGCTCGTCAGCAGGTCTCGTTCATAGGTCTGCTGATTTTCAATAACCTTCCCAACCAGGAGTTCAGCCATCTTTTCCAGAAAGAGTAGAAGGGATTGCTTGTTATCCATCAGACGTTGTGTTTGCTCTTCATTATAGCTTACTAGGCCAATCACACCAATAATCACGTCTTCCACTCGTATGGGAATAGCCACTTCTGCATACTCGTGACACTTCCCCCTGCGTGGACAAGGTTGACAGAGTTCATTAAATCCGGGATTGTCAATAATAACCGATGCCCCTGTTGTCACGACATGTCGATAGACATAACCATCGTTCATAGGACTACCTAAGCGGCTTTTATAATTTCCCGTTCCAGCAATCCGTATAAGTTCGTCATCCGCAATTTCCACTTCAATTTTCAGTGCCGCAGCGATTGCATCTGCAGTTTGTTGTACTGTGCTCTTAATGTCTCGCAGGTGATACATACTTTACACCTCAAATTATTTTGCTATTAAGTTATATTATATACAACTATTTGTCTCATTTCGACACTTCTTTCTTAATAGCACAAAAGAAAGAACTAAGTGATGAATTTAAAGAAGGAAGCACTTAACCTTAACGAATCGTGTGCTTCCAAAAAAACATAATTTAGCGAGATATAATTCCTTAACGGGTTAGATTAGCGACCGGTTGACGGTAATTCTCCATCCCAAACGATGCTGCGATATTTAAAGGGGTCTGTATTCCCTTCCGTGTTGAAGATCAAGATTTGGGATTTTTCATTGATTTCGAGTGCTTCCCTGGCGCCTTGGAAGCTTTCATCTTTCAATAAGGAGCTAAGCAAACCAGCTGTTACCGCACCTGATTCACCAGATATTACTTTGGGATCTCCAAGCAGAGGATTAGCCAGAACTCGCATTCCCTTTGCAGCAACCCAGTCGGGGCACGAAACAAACATGTCGCTATAATCCCGTAAAATATTCCACCCAATCAAATTGGGTTCTCCACAGGCTAATCCCGCCATAATCGTTGACATGTCTCCGCTGACAATCCGCGGCTTACCATCCCCTGCTAAAGCAGATTTATACAAGCAATCTGCTTTATTAGCCTCCACAATTACGGTTTTAGGGCGGTCTTCTTTAAACAAGGAGGCAAAGTAGCCTTGCACAGACCCTGCCAATGCTCCGACCCCTGCCTGAACAAAAATATGAGTCGGTTTCTCGACACCAAAGTTGTTCAGCCCTTCTAAGGCCTCGGCTGACATTGTCCCATAACCTTGCATAATCCAGGTCGGAATCTCCTCATAACCTTCCCAAGATGTATCTTGTACAACGACCCAACCATTTTTTTTCGCCTCGACAGCCGTCATGCGCACTGCATCGTCGTAATTCATATCCGTGATCTCAGCCTCTGCACCTTCTTCTCTGATCTTCTCAAGCCGATACTGAGAAGAACCCTTGGGCATGTAGACAACTGATTTTTGGCGCAATTGTCGGGCGGTCCAGGCTATCCCTCGACCATGGTTTCCGTCAGTGGTGGTGGCAAACGTAATGTCCCCTAATTGTTGCTTAATTTCTGGGGACGTGAGCACATCGAATGGCAATTCACTGATATCTTTATTAAGTCTTTGGGCGAGGTATCTGCCAATCGCATAGGAACCACCTAGAGCCTTGAACGCATTCAAGCCAAAACGATAGGACTCGTCTTTAACATAGATTCCACCTACGCCCAAATTATTGGCTAGTTTCTTAAGTTGGTGTAAAGGGGTTGGTAGATAATCGGGGAATGTACGGTGAAAATTCATAGCCTTATCTATTTCCAACTTACTGAAAAGCTCCGTCGAGACACCCTGTCCATTTTCTTTCTGCATAGTATTTTGGGTCCATTTTATTTCTTCGTTCATATTTGATCTCTCCTATTTCTTAATATTTTGTTGTGTAATTAGACTTTTAATACGCTATTGAAAAAACAATTTCTTGTTTTCGTGTTACTCTGTTATCTCCCCCTAAGTGAATTGATTAATTGATTGCCCTTTTAACTTCAATGCAATTACTGTGCCAACATCTTGACTATGGAACGCAAAGTATCTTTTAATTGATTTATGTGCAAATAA
>DHJG01000047.1:0-2649 GCA_002404215.1 Desulfosporosinus sp. UBA4726 | reverse complement strand
TTTGCCATGAACTCCCTCTGGCATCAAAACGTCCCTCTGACTTAAACTTGATTATCCTTTGACATTTAATGCAACATCTTGTAATATCTCCAATTAAGTGGATACTATAAGAAGAGAAGTGTACATAAAGGGAGGGATTCATAATGGAATTAGTAGAATGGGTAAAAATTCAAACTCTCTATGACTCTGAGAAGCAAGCGTTAAAGATTGCAAATATTGTTGCAACAACAGAAGCTAGATTAGCCAATCAGCCAAGCGGACCTCAGTATGAAGTGGAGACTCGGGTCGAGCAAACAGACGAAAAATGGCAGGTGTTTTGGCGCAAAGTATTTATTGGTAATAAAACAGGCTGTGGTGGTGGATGCGAATCTTGCAGTAGCGAACCATTACCAAAGAAAACCATGGCCAAGGTGCTTCCATTTAGAAGACCTACTGTTAAATAAAGTAAGTTTGCAAACAAAGAGTATCATAAATATCTTTGCTTTAATCCTTAATACTCTTGATCTATTTGGTTCTGCCTCAAATAAAATGCATGCAAAAAACCTGGTCTCGCTATTATGTGATATGCTGACCAGGTTTTCATTATTATTTTCTTTTTCACAGAGAATTTCAGCTACTGGGATGCAACGCCAAGAACATATAGGATAAATAAGCAAAGAGAAAAATGGAATGAAAGATCAGAATTAAGAATACCGCCTCCTGATCTCACTGGTATTAAATTACGAGAGCTACAAGCAGTAATGAACCTAACCCCGCTTCACCGTACCCTCCTTGATGAGAATGGCTAAAGAATCTAGGGTAAATATTATTGCCGATTTGAGGACCATAATTACCATAATCACTTAATCCGCTCCAACCATTGCGACCTCTGAACATATTTATCTACTCCCTTTCAATAAAAGTAACGTTGCCACACGGGAATTGACAGGTCTATTACAAACCAAAACTGAACTATATCTATCAGACAGCCTAAATTACTATATGTCTATCCTAAATAATTTGAGACAGTATTCATTCGTTTATTCTAGTCATTATGGAGCATCTTTATCCGATTCCCCATGATCTGGATATCGATATATTGACTTGACCTCTGGGGATCCGGAGATTTTAATTCTAGGCTCCTCCCGCTTTAATGTCTCTTTAATTTGTTCTATAGATTCTATTTTCTGTTTATATATAGCTACATCCTCTAAAGCAACCCTGTGTTTTACGAATTTAACCTGTTCCTCACTCAGAAGTATCCTTATAACTTCTTTGGGCACATCTTTATGTTCTGGGGTAGCTGAAACAAGAATCTCCTTCTCAATTACTAACTCCTCGCGTTTAACAGGCACTGTAAAGCTTTTTTCTTCGGTGGAATATTCCCTATAAATCTTTACTTCCCCTGTTTGTATCCACTTTTTTGCTAAATCAAGCTGTTCTTCTTTAAACTGAAGGGTAACATTTTTACTGTTGTATATATTTTGTTTAAGTGTGCCGCTTTCTTGTATATAGTCAGAATTTATATTCTCTGTTGAAGACAATGCAAAAAATCCTCCGATAAGCCCTCCAATTATGATACCTAGTAAGGTACCTCCAATTATTTCATTAATTTGAATAGTAGTAAATAGATCACTGATCACATCAAGAATTAAAATATTGGTGTTAAGAAGATAACCAAACAATATTCCTATAAAGCCCCCGATTGTTAGACCGGAAATTATATTTTTGGTGATATGTGTATCTTGATGAGCTGCTGCTAATTTATTTGCCATGTCTTTTTCCTCCACTTATTTCGGAAACACCTCACCAATCCAGATTAGGATTGGTGAGGTGAGGTGTTTTCTAATGCATTGGATTCTGTTCACTATCAACTACATCGGGGTTACCGGTTTTATTTACTCTAGCTTCTTCTCGTTTAAGGGTTTCATCTACATGCTTTACGTCTTCTATTTCACGTTTGTGAGCTGAAATTTCCCCTGTTACTACTGTCCGTTTATTTACATCAACTCTCTCTTCACTGACAGGAATTCGAATGCTTTCTTCGTCAGTTATTGGTGAATCACTTTGTTCATTATTTAAGGTTCTTCTTTCGATAACTACTTCTTCACGTGTTACAGGAACATCAACGATCTTTTGTTCTTCTATAATTTCCTTACTAAACTCTACATCACCTGTTTGCACTCTACTTTTGTTAATGTCCAGCTCTTCTTTACGGAGACGAAGAGTTAAGTCCTTATCATTAGTTTCTTGTTTCAGTTCCTCATCGTTTCCGAAAATTTCTGATAATATTCCCATATAACATAACCTCCTTTTTTAATTCATTTATATATTGCTCTTTTAAGAAGCATATTATCCTATTCATTAAATTAAAGTCGCAAGTTAAAATTTGGAATAACAAGCAAAAGAGGCACGAATTAAAACTCGTGCCTTTAACTATCCCATTCTGAGGTAGTTCGCTTAGTTGACCGTTTTATCAGTATTCTGAGGTTGAAAATATATGCTAGAAAAGGGTAGCAATATCAGAGGCTTTTGCTAAGAATCTGCCTAAGTCTTACGATTGAATAAAAGTTTAAAAAGAGACAGTGGTTCCCTGTACAAGAACCGCTGCCTCTTTCAATCTAGCTATTTTTACGTATGGATGAACATTGAACAATGGATGTACACAGG
>DHJG01000045.1:4647-5607 GCA_002404215.1 Desulfosporosinus sp. UBA4726 | reverse complement strand
GGACCAATTAATGTCACTTTCAAAGATATTTTTTGAAAGAATATTTAGAATACCTGACTACCAAAGAGGCTATGCATGGGGAGAGAAAGAAGTTAATGATTTCTATTCGCCGTCAATTTAAAAAAGGAACTGCGGAAGTTTAGGGATCTTCTGGGTAAACTCAGTAAGAACTTAACAATCCATGATAAATAGTGATTCAAAGGAGGAAATGTTCATGGCAGAAATAAAATTCGAAATCAAAGAAACTATCGGAGTCCTATCAGAATCAGCAAAAGGCTGGTCCAAAGAACTAAACCTTGTTAGTTGGAATGATGCGGCTCCAAAGTATGACATTCGTGAATGGTCACCGGATCATTTGAAGATGGGTAAAGGCGTTACATTAACAGCTGAGGAACTAAAGAAGTTAAGGGATTTGCTGGGTGGGTTGAGTCTGTAAAATGGCCAAGGATATTACCGGACGTTTCCAGATGTTGGCTGCATCTGGAGAGACAGCCTATTTAGATGATATCTTCATCACGGTTGATCCAAATATTCCCGAAGGTCGCGGTTTTCTAGGAACCACTTGGCGGGAAGAACAGTCCTGCTACAGCCATTCGGTTGAGACTACGCCTTCTATAGCCTCTTGGCAAGAGCGTAACCAGTGCTTTGGGATCAAGGCTGAAGCCGAACATGATACCGATCAACAAAAAGCAGGTCGATAACGATACAGGAGTGACTTAAAACCCAGAGGTGAGGAGTGGAACGATTGAAGGCTTTGATCTTCTCGGCATCGTTTGGTGCCGGGCATGTGCGAGCTGCTGAAGCAATTATTGAGGAGTTGCGGATCAAGGAACCGAGCGCTGAAATTATTCATCTAGATTTTGGAGCATTTCTCAGTAAGACGGTTAATTCTGTTATGAAGAACACCTATATTGAGGTGATTAAGTATACACCAAAACTATGGCGAGAATTTTACTACCG
>DHJG01000045.1:0-4465 GCA_002404215.1 Desulfosporosinus sp. UBA4726 | reverse complement strand
GCCGGATGTAGTAATTTGTACATATCCGACCGTAGCAGGTGTATTAGCGCAACAGCGGCTTAAAGGTATTTTGAAGGTGCCTTTAGTCACAATTGTAACAGACTATACTTTGCACAGCCAATGGATTCATCCAGGAGTAGACCTTTATATTGTAGGGTGTGAAGAGGTTTATGAGGGATTGGTAGCTGGGGGAATCAACCCTAAATTGATTCGGATTACTGGAATTCCGGTAAGCCCTAAGTTTGACTTAAAATTAGATCGACAGAAACTATTGCAGAAGCTGCACTTGAGACCTTTAATTCCGACAGTTTTAGTCATGGGAGGAGCTTACGGCATTTTAGGCGGAGCGCAATTGATTTGCAAAATGCTAGTTGAGACGACTTTTTCTGTGCAAACGATCATTGTTTGTGGACACGATACGAAGCTTTATAATGCTCTTGACTCTTTGGTCGAGCAGGCGGGGAATCCGATTGTACGTTTCGGATTTGTAAACGATGTCGAGATATTGATGAGCGTTGCGGATATGATCATTACGAAGGCTGGTGGGTTAACGGTCTCTGAAGCTCTGACAAAACGGGTACCTTTGGTTATTTTTAGGCCAATACCTGGACAAGAAGAAAAAAATGCAATTTACTTAGAAAGCATTGGGGCAGGTCGGTTGGCGAAAAACGAGGAAGAATTGGAAAAAATAGTTTTCGCTCTTCTTAAACATCCGAAGGGATTGGAACGGATGCGTCGATCAGCGGGAAAAGCAGTTACGGGTCGGACAGCTGAAGTAGCGATTGACGAAATCTTGCAACTTCTAGAACAACCTCAAGAAAATGACGGGCAGTGATTTAAGATTCAACGATCTCCAGAATTAGGGGGTCTTTTTCACCTTAAAAGGTGTTCCTGAAACATGAGAGAGGTTATAGGTAATGACCAAAATAATGAAGGCCAATCCGAACAGTTTTGCTTCGGGCTACCATTTTTATAAAATGTTTTGGATATTTTTCATTTCTTCAATATTAGGCTTCGCTATTGAAAGCATATTTTGTTTGCTTCGTTATGGGTACATTGAAAGCCGTGCTGGCTTGATCTATGGTCCATTCAGTCAAATATATGGTTTTGGGGCCGTTATTATGGTTTTGATTTTGCACAGAATTAGTATTAAACGAGAACTCCTACTTTTTTTCGCAAGCGCGTTGCTTGGCGGGTTATTTGAGTTTAGCTGCAGTTTCATCCAGGAATTTGCTTTTGGATTTATTTCCTGGGATTATAGTTCTTCGCAATTTAGTATTTTTGGCCGCACCAACCTGTTGTATTGTTTCTTCTGGGGTATACTTGGTGTGTTATTAATTGAAGATATTTATCCATTTATGAGTTATCAGATTGAAAAAATTCCAAATAAAATAGGGGTCATAATCTCGAGCGTCCTCATTGTATTTATACTTTTCGACTTTTCAATTTCCGCAGCAGCAACTATTAGAGCGAACCAAAGATCTCACGCCATTCCAGCAAGCAATTACATTCAAACAATACTGGATCAATATTATCCTGATTCCGTATTAAAGAAAGTTTATCCTAATATGATCCACGTTAATTAAACCTCTATTAGCGATTTTTACCTTCATCGCTGCGTAGGTAATTTTCTACTAAGGTTCATTTTTAAACAAGGTCCACTTTAATATGCAATTGGAGTTTTCACTAAATATATTGAAGATTATTTGGCATCGAGTCGTTTTCTCGAATTAAATAAGTCCTTAATAAAGTAAAGCTAAAAAGAACATTACTAACACATGTACTTGCCACAAATAAGGTACTATAGTTAATTCATTACGCCCCGTGATACTTTTGGTTCACATTTCAAATATTTTTCAATATGTATACAAAGAGGCTGTATTGAAACTTAGTTTCAATACAGCCCCTTTTTTCGATCAACGTACTTTTCTAAAAAGCATACGAGGTGCCAATTTTGAGAGTCGCCTATAAAGCGGGTTTGGAGGATTCGATGCTTGGCTCTGAGAACGAAAATTATATCTTTCTAAAAGCTAGGATACACAGCCTTTGGTTTCTTTATATCTTTTTCTTGTGACAATGAGATAGATTATTTCAAATAGACCAAAGCTGTTAATAATAATTAATGCTATATACCATCCAACTTGTTTAAGTCTGGCAGCTCTCCATAGAGCTAAGCCTTTCCAGACCACGGCCCAAATGATTAGTGGGAGAAATATATTAGGATTATTAAATATGGGTTGAATGTTATTGAACAAAATATCAGCTCCTTTTTAGAATGACTCATTAAATAGATTTGCATTTGTTTAAATTATTATCCATGTAGTGATATTTATAGCATCCAGTCACTTCTTCAAGGCCAAATTAGCCGACCCGATCCTCTGAAGTGTGGTTGATGTAGACTGAATGGTCAAAACCCGCCGTGGTAACGTTTTTGCTTAACTGGTTCGTTAGGCCATGGTGGGGGTTGCGGGTGAGGGTATCTCTGAGTTACTTACTATTTGAACATTACTAATCTTCCCCATGCAGTTCGCTTATCCGTCGCATTTCCGTCCCCATAACCTTTGCAACTGTCATTAATGCGATCCCGCTAAGAAAAGTTTACTTATAGCCAACAAGAGCCCTTTTGAATCAAAATCGCCGCTCACCGTATAATAGCGGTCTGTGTGATTCCATACAATTATCCCCTTAACCGGTTTAAGACTGAATTCCAGGTAAGACCCCTCGACTTGCGCACCAGCAAAATCAAAGCTGACAGGAGTTAATGGTAATTGCGGCGGCAAATTAGCATGCGCAAATTTACTCTGGGTCACATTTAATTTCGGCAGCGGGTCCCCAGGGACATAGTACTGAGTCAACAATCCCCCTTCTCCACTCGTCATTTTAATCCACTGGTACTTAGCCTGGTATATCCCACCAGTCTCGCCTTCCTCCGAAAGATAGGGTTGATTACCCATGCGCTCCTGCGCTTCTTGAAGAGTTATCTCCTCTATAGCTTGAACGATATCCTTATCCTTAGTCTTATCTTGTACTTCGATATCAGTTGGTAAGATTATGTTAAAAAGCTCATCAGGCAAACCTTGATTTAATCGAAGCTCCCGAACCACTTTACGATGCACCAATTCATGGTTGGCATTGTACAATTCCGTCACCAATGGCATCCATGTATCTTTATCCATCCACAGATGAGTCACCATATCACTCTTGCCGTTCACCTTCTGGTTGAACTGAAGGTGCAGAGCAGGGCGACCATTTACGAATTCTGTACCCAACGGACGACTATCTTTATCTGCAGCCATTAACTTGAGAGAATCGGTAAAATCAAGGCCCATTTGCTCCTTTAATCCCTCACCAATTTTAGTTTTAACCGCCTGTTTAGCATCTTTCATATAGGAAAGTACTTCAATTCCTCTGACGACAACGACCGCTTCACCCATTACTGGATGATGTGATTCTATTCGGTACAAATCTGGAGTCTGAAACCAAGTATGGGTTGTCAAGGTTTGGGGGGAACCCTGTTCAAAGTGAGTGTCATCGACGATTTGCTCATAATCCTTGATTTTTGCCGTTACGGTCTGAATCTTTTCCATAATTTCAGCTGAAGTGAGCGTCAGTTTACCTGTCAAAGTGTGAAGCAATGTCAGAAAATCTTTATGGCGTCGAAGTTCCTTCTCCCATTCCGGGTGTCCAACCAAATCTAGTTCAAACCTTGCCCGCTCCGCACCGTTCATCGTTCCCTCCAAATAGTTATAAAAAAGGGCTGTTAAGTCACGCGCCATCATATCATCCATTGTCTTTTTCTCCTTTCGTCCTTCCCTAAATACCTCCAGTTCATGTTGAAGCCTTTCACGAGCACGAAACAAACGTGATTTGACGGTACCTAAGGGTATTTGCTTCTGTCCAGCTACTTCCAGCAAACTAACTCCCATCAAATCCACGTCTATCACGACCTGTTGTTGATCGAAAGGTAATAGTTGGAGAGCCCGAGCCAGTTCGCAACGCAGCACGACCAACTCATCCACCTCCAGGCCTAAATGCTGAAGAATCCCCACATCCAGAGCTTGAGTTTCCCGTTGTTTTAGCCGAAGAATCATATAGACTTCGTTCGTAACAATGCGACGCCACCAAGCAGAAAAGGCCGCAATCTCGTCGAGAGAATGAAGGTTCGTATGCATTTTAATCAAGGCATTTTGCACTGCATCCTCTGCGAGATCCTCATCACGCAACAGTGCCC
This sequence comes from Desulfosporosinus sp. UBA4726, assembly GCA_002404215.1. GTDB lineage: Bacteria > Bacillota > Desulfitobacteriia > Desulfitobacteriales > Desulfitobacteriaceae > Desulfosporosinus. Next base: position 234 of record DHJG01000045.1, on the reverse strand, counting down.
GTGCCTGACGCAAGGCCGGCGGATAAACCGCAGCTAGCAGGGACTCCCACGCCACTAGGTCGCCCGTTTGAGCCTGCTTAATCATCCCTGAATTTTGTTCATTCACACAAATCAACTCCCAAATGATAAATCAATAGTATCAGACCATAGACTATTAAAATCTTCTGCCCTAGTGGCAAATTTATCTCCGAGCTAGCAAGTAAATTTTAGTCTTAGTCTTAGTTTTAGTCTTAG
>DHJG01000232.1:18076-18763 GCA_002404215.1 Desulfosporosinus sp. UBA4726 | reverse complement strand
GAAAGACTTAATCTTATAGGTCAGTTAGCAGCTGGAATTAGCCATGAAATTAGAAATCCATTAACTACGGTTAAAGGTTTTTTACAGCTCTTTGAGTCAAAACCCAGATACACAGAAGACAAGGAGTTAATGGACTTGATGATTTCTGAGATTGACCGTGCCAATTCTATAATTACAGATTTTTTATCTTTGGCTAAAGTAAGCTTAGATAATAATAAACTGCAAAATATTAATGCGACAATCAATAAATTATTTCCAATGCTCCAAGCCGATGCCTTTAACAGTAATAAAGAAGTTGTTTTAGACTTGAATGTTTTACCAAATATCGCCATAAATGAAAATGAAATTAAACAACTTATTTTAAATCTGGTTCGCAATGGTTTGGAGGTGACTGCTGAACAGGGGAGTGTTATCATTAGTACATATCTGAAAGAAGATAAAGTAGTCTTAGCAATTAAAGATCAGGGACCGGGAATACCTCAAGAGATCCAAGAGAAAATTGGCACTCCATTTTTTACGACCAAAGAAAGTGGAACAGGCCTAGGATTAGCAATTTCTATAGGAATAGCACAAAGGCATCAAGCTGTTTTTGAGTTTGAAACAGGAAATAATGGGACTATTTTTCGCACAATATTTCCTACTTTGGAAGATTTGACTTTCTAGTTCAAAAAAAGAAATGAACTGTTG
>DHJG01000232.1:17268-17965 GCA_002404215.1 Desulfosporosinus sp. UBA4726 | reverse complement strand
CAACAGTTCATTTCTTTTTTTGTTGACATTTGGTTTTGAATAGCTTAAATTAATTGTAAACCTAGAGATATATTAAAGTTTACAATGAGGTGTTGAAGCAATGGTGATGGCTAATAAAGGCTTTTTTATTACTGGTACTGACACCGGTGTGGGAAAAACTGTGATAACAGCTGGACTGTTAGGAGCTCTACGGAGGCGGGGGATTAACGCTCTGGCGATTAAACCTATTCAGAGTGGTGGAATCCTTCGTGACAACGAGTTAGTTTCGGAAGATGCTAATTTTTATGGAGTGGTAACTGACTTGCCTTACACCTCTCGTCAATTAAATCCTATTTGCCTGCAAGCGTCTTTAGCTCCGACTGTGGCCGCGGAAGTCGAAGGTGTAACTATTAACCTAGAGACTATGTTAGATCATTTTCGAAGGATATCGTCAGACCATCAACTGACCATAGTGGAGGGGGCCGGGGGATTAATGGTCCCACTTGTGGGTGCCGAGGAGACAGTGGCGGACCTAGCAGTGAGAATGGGACTACCCTTATTGGTCGTTGCTCGACCTAATTTGGGAACTATTAATCACACGTGCTTGACAGTGGCTTATGCTAAAGCTAGGGGACTAAAGGTTGCTGGAATAATTATTAATATGTACGACCATCAAAATGCGGGGGTAGCTGAGCGGACGAATCCAGGTTTGATCGAA
>DHJG01000232.1:4349-16984 GCA_002404215.1 Desulfosporosinus sp. UBA4726 | reverse complement strand
TTAATTGATGTTTTGGGCAATCGGTATTTGGACGGAACATCTTCCTTATGGGTAACGGTACACGGTCATGCTCATCCCATCTTAACCCAGGCGATTAAAGATCAAGTCGATAAAATTGCCCATACTACGTTATTGGGGTTAGCCAATATACCTTCTATACAACTGGCGAAAAAGCTAGTGGAGATCACACCTGCCGGTTTAACTAAGGTTTTCTATTCTGACGCGGGTGCCACTTCGGTGGAGATCGCTCTAAAGATAGCGTTTCAGTATTGGCAGCAACACACCGATCCACAGCAGCGACAGAAGAAGAAATTCATCTCTCTAGAAGATGCCTATCACGGAGATACAGTGGGAACGATAAGTGTCGGCGGTATGGGTTTAGTTCATGCTACTTATCGAGATTTGTTATTCGAAGGATACCGAGTACCCTCTCCTCATTGCTACCGTTGCCCGTTGGGAAGGGAGCGCGATCAGTGTAATTTTGCTTGTCTACAGGTTGTTGAGGATATTATGGCAGAGCATAATCGGGAAATTGTTGGCATGATTATTGAACCTCTTGTGCAAGGCGCCGCAGGGATGATTACAGCACCCGAAGGGTACTTGAGGAAGATACGCGAGCTTTGCACGAAATACAATATTTTAATGATCGCCGATGAAGTGGCTGTAGGTTTCGGTCGTACCGGCTCCTTGTTTGCTTGTGAGCAAGAAGGGGTTAGTCCAGACATCATGTGCATTGCCAAGGGGCTGACGGGGGGATATTTACCCCTTGCTGCTACTTTGACCACAGAAACGATTTTCGAAGCTTTTCTAGGGGAACCACAGGAGCATAAAACCTTTTTCCATGGTCATACATTTACAGGAAATCCCGTAGGGTGTGCAGTGGCCCTAGCAAATATTGAGCTCATTGAGCAAACCCGCTTGATTCAGCATGTCCAAGAGTTAGCCCAGATGCTAAGTGTTGAATTCGAGAGGTTTAAAGCTTTGAGTCATGTGGGAGATATCCGTCAGAAAGGATTAATGGTGGGAATTGAGCTGGTTCGGGACAAGGAGACTAAAGAACCATATACTTTGGAAGAAAATATTGGACATCAAGTCATTTTGGAAGCTCGCAGGCAGGGCTTGATTATTCGTCCCTTAGGTAATGTCCTTGTTCTGATGCCCATTTTAGCAATGAGTGAGGAAGAATTACGACAAGTGCTAACTATAACCTATCAGGCTATTAAAAACGTGACGGAAAGAGTGTCGCAATGATAGCTATGAGTAAGGTCGATCTAATTAACCGGTTAGAGGAAAATGTCTTAGCTGGTCAGGAGATTACCCAGCAAGAAGCTCGTGAGTTGGGAGAATTGGATGGGTCTGAGCTTCATCAATTGTTTGCTGCCGCGAGTAGGATTCGTGATCTGCGGGCTGGCAAAAAGGTGGATTTGTGCTCTATTATTAATGCCAAGTCTGGTCTATGTTCAGAAAACTGTAAATTCTGTGCCCAGTCGGCGCATCATCAGACGGAAGTGGATGTTTATGATTTGTTGGATGAAGAATTAATCTTAGAGCGGGCACTGCAGATGGAAGCACAAGGAGCTAAGCGATACTCTCTTGTGACAAGTGGCCGGGGAATAAGTGCAGGAGATTTAGTAGAGGTCTTAGGTATTTATCGACGTTTAGCCAGAGAGACTAACCTGAAGTTGTGTGCTTCGCTGGGGATCATTTCCGAAGACACGGCTCGAAGGTTACGGGAAGCCGGTGTAACCATGTACCATCATAACCTGGAAACATCGGAGAGCTACTTCCCTCAAATATGTACGACTCATAGTTATCAAGACCGTATCAAAACCATTAAAGCGTGTCAGGCTGCTGATTTGGAGGTTTGCAGCGGGGGAATTATTGCGCTGGGTGAAACTATGGATCAGCGCTTAGAGATGGCTTTTTCTTTAAGAAGCTTAAAGGTGCAATCGGTTCCCATAAATATTCTCAGTCCAATCGTTGGGACTGCCTTGGAAAACCAACGCATCTTGCCTCCCCTCGAGATATTAAAAACGATAGCAATTTATCGTTTTATTTTACCGGAGGCAAAGCTGCGTTTTGCCGGTGGCCGCGAAAATGCACTGCGAGATTTGCAGGCGATGGGGTATTTAGCGGGAATCAATGCCACCTTGGTGGGGAGTTATTTAACCACCTCCGGTCGTACCGTGGCTGAAGATATTCAAATGATCCTGGATATGGGATTACAAGTCTAGAAAGAGTGTACGCGAATTAAGCGTCTGTCAAAAAGTCGCTAAGCGGTCGAGGATCGAAGGTGCTAGAGCGGGGGGAGACCGGATGGGAGAATTTTATGCCGACTTGGAACAAAAGCTGGAAAAATTACGGGATGAGCATCTTTTTCGGGAGTTAAAAAGTGTTAATGGAGCCCCAGCTGAATGGGTGGAAATCATGGGGAAGAGACTGTTTAATCTGAGTAGCAACAATTACTTAGGCATTGCTGCTCATCCTTTGCTAAAAGCAGCTGCAAGCCAGGCGGTTCAACAGTTGGGCTGTAGTGCGACTTCGGCAAGGTTAATAGTAGGGAACTACGAGTTGTATGATCAGGTGGAAGAAGACTTAGCACGGTTTAAAGATACGGAAGCAGCGTTGATCTTTAACTCAGGATATATGGCTAATCTGGGGATAATTCCAGCTTTGGCAGGCAGGGGAGACATAATTATCAGTGATAAGATCAATCATGCCAGTATTATTGATGGTATCCGTCTGAGTGGTGCAGAGTTCTTGCGCTATAAGCATATAGACATGGTGGATTTAGAGCGCTGTTTAAAAAAGGCGGCGGATTACCGGCGTAAATTAATCATCACTGATAGTGTCTTTAGCATGGACGGGGATCTTGCCCCTCTTCCCGCAATTGTCGAATTGAAGGAAAAGTACGGGGCGATTTTGATGGTCGATGAAGCTCATGGAAGTGGAATTTTCGGAGAAAATGGCAGGGGGTTGGCCGAATTCTATAAGGTGACGGATCAGGTAGAGGTCACTATGGGTACTTTAGGCAAAGCTTTTGGCTGTTCCGGGGCCTATGTGGCAGGGCGAAAAGTACTCATAGATTATCTGCACAATAAAGCACGCAGCTTCATTTTCACCACTGGCCTTCCACCGTCCGTCTTGGCTAGTGTGCAAGCAGCTCTTCAGGTTGTTCAAGAGGAAAAGTGGCGACGGGAAGAAGTTTTAGATAAGGCTGCCTGGGTTCGGAATGAACTGATCGAGGCAGGATTTAAGCTATTAAACAGTCAAAGCCAGATTATTCCCATCCTGGTAGGGGATAATGCAGCTACTCTGGAGTTTAGTAACCGCCTGTTTGATGTGAATATTTTAGCAATGGCCGTTCGACCGCCTACAGTACCGCTCAATACTGCGCGGTTAAGGCTAACTGTTATGGCAACACACAGCAACGAAGACTTGGCTTGGGCCGTTAAACATTTAAAGAAGATCGGGCAAGAACTAGGGATTATCTAAGGGGAGTGGATTGCGGTAAAAAACATATTGCTTATTCACGGCTGGTCCTCTGATGAAAGTATCTGGCAGGAGACAAGAAATTACTTGGAACAAAGATACAGCGTGTATACCTTGAATTTGCCAATTGCTAAAAATATACACAGTTATCGTGATGCTGTGATGGAGTTGATAAAGCAAAAAGGTTTGGATCGGGTCATTATTGTGGGTTGGTCAATGGGTGCCCTTGTTGCTATCCAAGTAGCCCACCAACTCTCTCATAATGTACAGGGCTTGGTATTGGTCAGTGGTACGAGTCGATTTCTGGCGGATTTGCAGGTGGGAAACTCAGTTTTGGGTAGGGTAAATACCAGGGAGAGGGAAGATTATGCACAGAACGGTGCAAATATAGAGAGTTATCAGGGCGGTATCTCGGCCACTTTAATAGTAAGGATGAAAAAGCGGCTAAGTAAAAATTGTGGGCAAACGGTTACCGAATTTTGTAAATTAATGTTTAGTAATCAGGAGCAGGTACGGGGATTAGCTGGAGAAATTATTCCTAGAGAGCTCAGTCGCGCACGGAGGTGGGATCTTATTGAAGCCCAAGCTGGCTTAGATTTCTTGGTGGAAGCGGATGTCCGGGCAGAATTGAAGGGAATTACCTGTCCAACGTTGCTGGTGCATGGCGATCAAGATGAGATTTGTCCCCTAGGAGGAGCCGAGTTTATTCAACGGCAGATACCTGGTGCCCAATTAATCATTTATCCTGGGGTTGGCCATATTCCTTTCTTAACCTACTTTGAGGGTTTTCATCGGGCTCTGGAGGGGTGGTTAGCTAGTTATGACGATAAATAAAGCTCAAGTGCAAAAAAACTTTAGCCAGAATGCCATTACTTATGACCAATATGCTGTGGTTCAGAAGGAGATGGCTAGGGAGCTATTTCTGAAAATTAAAAGTACAGGTAGAAATTTTCGGAAGATATTAGAGATTGGCTGCGGTACTGGTTTTTTAACTGAACTACTCGCCAGTGAGTATCCATTGGCTCAAATTACAGCGATAGACATAGCACCGGAAATGATCGTTGTGGCTAGAGAAAAGTTAGCTATTTTCCCTAATATTAACTATATTGAGGCGGATGGAGAAAAGTTGAAGGGAGATAACATTTCCGTTGATAGGTCGTTTGACTTAATAGTATCCAATGTGGTTTTTCAGTGGTTTACCGACTATGCAGCGGCATTTATACAGTACCATGCCTTTTTGGAACCCACTGGTTACCTGATTTATAGTACCCTTGGCGCCGGTACCTTTAAGGAACTATATGTCTGCTTGCAAGACGGTAACGAGGGTAAATCCTCCTGTACTTTAGGTGACCATAAAATTCATAATAGGAGAGAGACGTTTATTGGAAATCGATACCTCCAGAAAGCCATGGTCAATGCCGGATTCCAGCTTGCGGGTGTAGAGCAAGTAATCAAAATAGAGTATTTTAACTCGTGTCGCTACTTTTTGCGAGCTTTAAAAATGATTGGAGCTCATAATCATTTAACCGAGGAATTGGCTGAACAAGGATTAGGTTCTGGTATCTTTTCGCTCATTAAAAAGTATGATGCTAGGTTCTTAGACGAGAGGGGAGTTCCTGCCACTTATCAGTGCTTATATGGTTGGGGGCAACGAACAGACTACGATTGAAACATACCAGACATGTCTGCAGATTTGAGAAATAATAAACCAAGGGGCTTTGCAGGTTGAGGTAAAGCCCCTTTTTCTGATGCAAAAATCTAGGACGGTTATCGTAATTTGCCTAGTGGACATGTAGATAATTGACATGTCATATAAATTATGATACCATATAAAGGGAAGGATGTTATTATGCAGTGTAATTACGATGAATCACTTATATGGTTTGTGCATAAAGCAAATTTGCTACTTAAAAGTAATTTGCAAAAAGAATTAAAGAATTTTAATATTACAACCGAACAATGGGGTATTTTAAATGAATTATATAGACAAGATAGGTGTAATCAAAAGGAATTAGCAAACAAATGTCATAAAGATCAAGCAGCTTTAACTAGGATCTTGGATATTCTTGAAAAAAGAGAACTTGTGAATCGAGAGAAGTCCCTAAATGATAGGCGGGAGTTCTTGATTACTATTGCAAATGAAGGACAGCAGCTTGTGGATCAGATACGTCCTCATGTTCAAGAATCTATAGAAAGAATACATGCTATGCTCAGTGACGAAGAAAGAGATACGGTCAAGAATTTGTTGATGAAATTGACAAAAAACCTTGTATAGCTATGCGCGGGATTTTCAACAATTAAATGGGGGGATATAAATGGTGACGGATGATATTTGTACAGTCTTAAACTTAGGAGAAATTTATAGTGAGGAACAAATATATAAATTCATACTAGAAAATAAGGTTTATGTGATATGCGAAGATACCGCTCAGTATAGCATTTCTGGAGACGGTCGCTATAGAGTAGAGCAAGTCTTGAAGGGATATGTTCATAGGGGTCGAACAAGATGGACCTACCATTTACCAGACAAATCAAACACAGTATACGTTGTTTCCAAGATCAAGGGGTAGCAAGAAAAGTATCTTAGTCTGCAAAATTCTCTAGTTGCTAAGGTAAGACTTTTGCTCTATGGGGGTGGCTCGATATTGGGCACGTTTGAGCTGCTAGACATGCTGTAAAATTAGTGTTCTTATAATGAAAAGGGGATGCGCCGAAACTTAGATTTCGGCACATCCCCTTTTCATTATTTCAATACACACGTTTCACTCCTGTGATTTCAGCTGTTAGGGCGTCTAGTGCGACAAGGTCATCGGAGTTCAGTTCCGCTAAAGAGGCCTTTCCGAGACCGCGCATTCCCTCTTCCATTTCCAAAACCATTGCTTGAAGGGTATTTACAACATTGGTAGTAGCCTGGGCAATATTAAGCTGTGTTTTTGTGGGAGAATCATAATACAGCAGTGTGGTAGGTGGTTCCCAAGGAATTGCCTTGTCTATTTGGCTATGTGCTAGAGCGAAAAGAGGGACTGTGCCAAGATAGACTGCATCCGCCCCTAAAGCTAATGCTTTAAGACATTGTCCTGGCGTAAAATAGCCACCTGCCACTATTAAATTCATCTGACTATTTTTTAAATATCGTTCCGCACGAACTAAGGCGTTTAGACTCGGTATTCCGAAATCATCTTCTTTCATTGGAGTTACTGCGTGGGATCCACCTTGGGCTCCATCCAGAATTATGGCATCAAAACCTAAATCGACTGCGGCAGCTAAGTCTTCTTCAAGATGTCCTGTTGCCATAAGTTTTAAGGCTATAGGAATACCATTGGCACGTTGACGTAAATTAGCCATGAAAGCTGGCCAATCCTCAAGTGTTTGAACTCCGGGAGGTGCGGGATAGGAGACCGGTGACTGGCCGGGAGCTAAACCGGCAAGCACCTGAGCTCTACCTTGAAGTTCGGCTGCTTCGACCCTAGCAGACCCCATATCTGCGCCTTGTCCCATTTGAACTTCTAACATATCTGCTAGTGAGATTTGTTGGTCAGTTCGTGCGCCCCATTGCCAACGACAGATTTGCAAGACATACTTTCCGGCTTCTGCCCGTTCCTCAGGCAGAAAGGGCCCTTCTCCTGAGCCAGTGGTTGTTTGTAGTGTTTTTGCGGCTCTCGCTAGGGCCCTCTTAGCTTCCTCACTTAGAGCTAGACCGTAGGCCATTGAAGCAATCATAAGTGGGATGCCAAGGGTAAGCGGCTTGGCAGCATTTGGACCAATCGTTACTTGCATATCTACCTTAGTACTTTCTGGGAGAGATAGCTTGGTCATTAGTCGGGGCGAAAACATTAGATTATCAAAGCCGAGATAACGCTTAGGAGAACCTAAGGGGCGAGCAATGATCTTCCCATTTTCGGCACGCAAACCAGTTTCTATTAAATTTAGGACTGAAAAGCGATGTATAGAGGACCAGAGCTCCGAAATATTCTGAGTATACTTGTCTGAAAGTAGTCTTTTAACAGCTATATCAATAATTTTCCCTATGACTATACGCATGATGGGTTTTAGAAAAAGTATAGCGAATAAAAAGATGAGCAATAATAGAGCCAGTGAAAGAATTACTATCAGTAACCATTCGGGGTTATTCAAAGTGATCTGCATTATTTAACCTCACAGTTGATTTTTGATTAGTATGCTCAGTTTACAAAACATTATTAATCCTACTCCCAGCTACTATGCCTAGATATCCCATGGAAATAGTGTTGTATATTGCGAATTAATCAAGTAAATATTAATAAGGCGTGATAGTAAAAATCCTATAGACATAGACTGAAAATTAGAGTAGAATTCACTATGTTTCTTAGTTTAAAAGAGATATGAACATTAGTATTTGAACATCGATGCGGAGAAAGAAGGCGCCAATCGCTGATGGCTGATAACAAAAAACTATTGTGGCTAAAACTTCGTACGATCATTTTTGGTCATCCACTAGCGACCCAAAATGCTGAGGAGTCAAAAGTCGGTGTTAGTGGAGGAATTCCAGTTTTTGGTTCAGACATAATTTCGTCTGAGGGATATGCGCCGGACGAGATTTTGTATGTCCTTCTTTTGGCTGGATCGTTGGGCTATGCGTATGTTTTGAAAATTTCATTTGCCATTGTCCTGCTGGTGATTAGTATATTCCTGGTTTACCGCAAAGCGATCCAGAAATATCCTGAAGGCGGTGGGTCATATACTATTGCTAAAGCCTACCTTGGAGCAAATTATGGTCTTATCGCAGGGGCGAGTTTGACGCTAGACTATGTTTTAACAGTTGCTGTTAGTGTTAGCTCAGCTATAGAGAACTTGACAGGAATTTTCCCGTGGTTAGCCCCAACACCCCATAAAGTTTTAGCAGACTGTTTGGTTATCCTGTTTATGGCGTGGGTTAATTTACGTGGTTTAAAAGAATCCGCCAAATTATTTTCTTTTCCCGTTTACCTTTATATTGCGACCTTAGCACTATTAATTGGAACGGGCTTGATTGAGATTTTGGTTCATGGCGTAACCCCTGTGTCTGTGGCAGCGGGACATACTGCAGTATCCTCAGCAAGTGGGATGACTTGGTTTATCTTGGCACGGGCGTTCGCAGGTGGAACAACGGCTTTAACGGGATTTGAGGCTGTGAGCAATGGGGTTACGGCATTTAAGAGTCCTCCTCAGAAGCGGGCAATTCGCACCTTACTCATACTGGGCATTGTTGTTTCTGTGGGTTTAATAGGATTGACGTATTTAGCAGGTTCTTATCACATTGTCCCGCATGAAGGGAATACAGTGCTAAATCAATTAGGTGTAATCATCTTTGGAAGAACTATTCCCTATTTTGTCCTGATGGGAACTGCCGCGGCGATTCTGGTCATTGCCTCAAGTACACCATATGCCGGATTACCTATCTTATTGAGCTTAATGGCTCGAGATGGGTATACACCAAGGTATTTTAAAAACTTAGGGGACCGCTTGGTTTATAGTGCCGGAATTTGGACGTTGTTCCTTATTTCTAGCCTGCTCATTCTTGTGTTCCATGGAGATACCCATATGATGCTGCCACTCTACGCAATTGGTGTGTTTATTTCCTTTACCCTAACTGGAACGGGCCTTGCCAAACATACTTGGCAAGAAAGAGGCGAAAAGTGGAAGTCTGATTTTGTTATATTTAGCTTTGGAGGCGTAGTTTCGTTCTTGGTCTTGCTCATCTTTATTACGACAAAGTTTACACAAGGGGCTTGGATTATTCTTGTGATCATGCCGCTATTGGTTTTGATGTTCCGTGGTATACGGAGCATTTATTCGGGCGAAATTCAAAACTTAGAGGTAACACCGGAAGCTGCAGAAGCGTTTCATATGCATGTGGCTAAATTAAGGCGGCGGAGGGCAAATCTTGAACTGGCAGACTTTAGAAATAAAGTAATTGTTCCGGTATACGACTTAAACTTAATCATTTTAGATACCCTGAAATATGCGTATGCTTTGACTCCTCAAGTCACGGCTGTTCATGTAGCATCAGACCCAATTCGAACAGCAAAGTTACTTAAGCATTGGGCAGAATATCGTATAGAAATCCCTTTAGAAATAGTCGAGTCTCCTTATCGTGCTACCGTTCAAGATTTATTGAAATATATTGATAAGGTCGAGAAGAAGGGGAATTACGACACAATAACCGTAGCGATTGGAGAATATGTTCCGGAAAAACTATGGCATAACATTCTTCATAATCAGACGGGGCAATTGATGAAGTTGATGTTGCTCTTTCGTAAAAGTATTCTTGTTACGAGTATTCCTTACCATCCCGTACCAAAAGAGGAACATCCAGTTGCAGTGAAGTTGGATACTAAACCTTAATTTTTAAGCCCTAGTACTACAAAAACCGGCTTGTGCCGGTTTTTGTAGTACTAGGGCTTAAACAAGTTTATTTAGACCTCCTTGATTTAATTGTTAATCAATGGCAGGAAATAAAGGATATTCGGTTTTTATGTAGAATACACAGTTATCAAAAAAATTAATTGAGACAAGCGGTATCATCTTAATTTAATACTTCTGCGATAAAGGCAAACTCGGTGAAAGCTGGGGACGCAAAGCCACGGGTCTTACCACGTTATGGTGAAGATAGCCGGGATGTCGAATAGAAATTTGTCGCCGATTATCAGGTTCGGCGTCTTTTGTTTTCTAAGGAGGGAATTTGGCTTTAATAATTTAGAGAAATGTATGATGAGTACGATCAACAAAAAGGAGTGCTGTTGAAACATGGGCAAACAGATGAATACCTCAAACTCTGGTATTAACTATGGGATACGAATCAAATTACAGTTAGGTTTCTTGGTTGTTCTGCTCCTAACTCTGATTGTAGGGGGCGTGGGCTATTACGGTATTTACAAGATCAATTCGGGAGCGGAAGATCTCGGTGGACATTGGTTGAAAGCAAGTACTTCCTTGGCACAAGTGGTTGAGGATACTGAAGACACTCGGCGCACTATGATGTTAGGATTTACCATGCGTGCTGATGCTCAAGCGTTTCAGAACGCTAAAGTTCAATTCACGAGCTACAGAGCCAAATGGGAGACTGACTTTAGCATATTCGAAAAATTCGTAACAAGTACTGAGGGAAAAGCAAATAGTTTAGCAATGCAGGAATCATTTAGCCTCTATATGACCGATACCGATCAGATATGGAAATTAGTTGAGGCAGGTAAGGATGTTGAGGCTCGGCCCATCTTAACTGAAAAGAGCAAGGCAAGCTTTGAACAGGTTATCAAAGATATGAATGCTCAAATGGAATTACAGGTCCAGGGCGGCAGCAAAGCAGTTGCAGATGCTCACGCAACAGAAAGTACTGCTTTGAGGCTGCTGATTATTATTCTCGTGGTGTCCTTAATTGTGGGGGCAGTTTTGGCAATTATGTTGGCGCGACATATTAGCCGTCCTCTTGCTGCGGTGACAAAGGTCGCTCAGGCGGTAGCGGAGGGGGACTTAAATGTTCAAATGCCGGATATTAAAAATAGAGACGAAATTGGCGTTTTATCTCGAGCAGTCGAGGAGATGGTCCATTCGTTACGAGAAATCATTGGAGAAGTTTTAATTCAGTCTGAGAGTGTGGCGGCAACTAGCCAAGAATTATCGGCTGCGTCTGAGGAGGCAACAGCTGCAAGCACACAAATTTCTGATACTCTAGCTCAGCTTGCAGCTGGCTCAACTGACCAAGCAATTTCCGTCGGGGAGACCAGTAGTATCATTGAACAATTGTCTGCAAGTGCACAACAGGTAGCAGCGAATGCCGAAATTGTTAGTCAAAGTAGTAGTAATGCAGCGAAGGCTGCTGAGGTTGGTGCTCTTCAGGCTGAAAATGCTGTGCAAAAAATTGATAAAATCCGAGAAGTTTCTACTCAAACAGCTGAAGCCGTTGCTCAGTTAGGAGATCAGTCCAAACAAATTGGACAAATCGTTGATGTGATCAAAGGAATTGCCGACCAAACCAATTTATTGGCTTTGAATGCGGCGATTGAGGCTGCACGGGCGGGTGAACAGGGGAGAGGCTTCGCGGTTGTCGCTGAAGAAGTACGGAAGCTGGCGGAACAATCATCGATGTCTGCAACTCAGATTGCAACGCTCATTGGTAATATCCAACGAGAGACGGAACGTGCTGTCGGAGTGATGGAGAAAGGGAAGGGGGATGTAGCCGCTGGAGTAGAAGCCGTTAACTTAGCTGGCAATTCCTTCCGTACCATTGTAGAAGAGGTCAACACGGTTGTTGCTCAAATTCAGCTGGTCACTTCCGCTACTCATCAAATGGCCATGGGAAGCACCAAAGCTGTTCAATCAGTGGAAAGCATTGGGGTGATAGCTGAGCAAAGTGCTGCCAATGCGCAGAATGTTTTTATCGCTTCGGGAGAACAAGCTGCCACCATGGAATCGGTGAGCCAATCAGCAGAAGCGTTGGCTAAGCTTGGGGAAAGCCTTATGCGTGTTGTTGCTAAATTCAAAGTCTAAATCGCTCAGAGGTCAATAATTGCTTTAAAAAAGATGCTTCACAATTTTGTAAAGCATCTTTTTTAATTAGGGGTACGATGTCATCATTCCATCGTATTGCGTATTAATTGTGTCATTTGTTCCACCACAAGGGCACGATCATTTGCCTCTAGATGAAGGGACCACCTTCACTAAGACTTGGTGCCATAGGTTTAGTTATTAAATTATCAGGTCAGATCAAAAAGCTCACGCAATTCTTTTTCGGATAATTTAGAGAGCATGGTTTCTCCAGGTTGAATGACCGAATCAATGAGTGTTTTTTTCTTAGCTTGTAAAGCATTAATTTTTTCTTCGACAGTTCCTTGGGTGATGAGCTTGATCACCTGAACCACGTTCTTTTGACCGATGCGGTGCGCCCGGTCGGTGGCCTGATCTTCCACGGCTGGGTTCCACCAGGGGTCGTAGTGAATGACCATGTCAGCACCTGTCAGATTTAATCCGGTACCGCCAGCCTTTAAAGAAATAAGGAAGACTTGGCCAGCTCCGTCGTTGAAGGCGTTGGCCATTGGCATGCGTTCCGCTGCTTTGGTCGAACCAGAAAGATAGAAATGTTCAATACCTTCCGTGACTAAATGGCTTTGGATGATATCTAGCATTGT
>DHJG01000232.1:0-4239 GCA_002404215.1 Desulfosporosinus sp. UBA4726 | reverse complement strand
GTGTAATCTTCTAAGAACATGGCAGGATGGCAGCATATTTGCCTGAGACGGGTTAGAGCCACTAAGATTTTAATATGACTCTTGTTAAACCCTTTGGTAGCTATTTCCTGAGCTATTTGCCCCTTTGCTTCCTGCAAATAGGCTAGATATATCTTTTTCTGAGCTTCCGTTAAGGGTGCGTTAAGTTGCGTTTCGATCTTATCTGGTAGCTCTTTTAAGACATCTTTTTTTAATCGCCGCAGAATAAAGGGGTTGGCATGACGACTTAGTTCTGCCAATGGTTTAGGGTCCTCGCCTTTGATAATTGGAAGTTCATATTTCTTGCGAAACTCCTGGTGGGACAGTAGATATCCCGGCATAATGAAATTAAACAGTGACCAAAGTTCAGAAAGTGAGTTTTCAACGGGCGTCCCAGTCAGGGCAAAATAGCCCTTAGCCTTAATCTGTTGTACAGATTTGGCATTCAGAGTTTGCGGGTTTTTGGTATGCTGAGCCTCGTCAAGGAAACAGTAGGAAAAGTCAAATTCTGCAAATGCGTCGATATCCCGTCGGAGTATAGGATATGAGGTAACCACTAGGTCCCACTGTTCTATATCAAGCAATTGAGTCTGTCTTTCGAAGGGTGTGCCTTCGACGACCAGGACTTGTAAGGAGGGGGTGAATTTCTTGGCTTCTTCTTGCCAGTTATAGATCAATGAAGTGGGGGCGATGACTAGAGTTGGGGCTGAGGTGGCACTTTTTTCAGATAAGAGGAAGGAGAGCACCTGTAATGTCTTGCCAAGCCCCATATCATCGGCTAATATGCCACCTAGGCCAAGAGCTGACAATGTTTTCAGCCACTTGAAGCCAGTTTTTTGGTAATCTCTCAGCACATGTTCCAGTTCCAGAGGAATTTCGAACTCGGCGTTCTGAGGTTCTAGAATGCTTTGGACTAATTGAGTAAAGGCCTGGTTGCGTTCCACGTTAGGCAGGTTAGCTTGACGCAGAAAACTGTCGATATACATAGCCCTGTATTTGGGCAAATTGAGCATATTATTCGTTAGATCCTCGGCTTTGAGATCCAAGTTTTCCAGGAGTTGCGCAACAGTGTCCAAGTCTGGTTGGTTCAGATCAAGGAACGAGCCGTCACGGAGTCGGTGATATTTTTTCTTCAAATGGAGGGACTGAAAAATACCGGCCAATTCATCTTGCTCAATATCATTATATTGAAAGGAAATTTCTAGTATGTCTAAAGTTTCGTTTAGACGAACCTGGCCGGAGAACGTGGCCGAGGTTCGAATTTTGCCTTTGAATTGATCGGAATAGTAGAGCTCTGCAAGATTTCGAAGCAGCGGAAGCCAATTTGTTGTAAATTCAAAGATGTCTTCATCTTCTTCAAGGTGGATATTACTCTGAGAAACCATAAAATTTGCCTGTTCAAAAATGTTCAGAATCTTACGTTCTTGGTCGGCAGAGCGGATAAGAATAAGATCGCTGGTTGTCGAATCATGGCTGGTTTCTCGGGTAGATCCGAATGGATTAATGACAATATTGCCATAAATAAATTCCAAGCGGGCAGATATACCGTTATTCTTAGCGCGATCAAAATAGACTTTAGCGTGTAGGGTTTCCTGGTTGAATTTACTGACCAGTGTAGGATCAATAGAGAGCTTACCAAGTTTCTCAATCATGGGAAGAGCCTCAGAGGCAAAAAACTCTTTTTGTGCGGCAGGCACAATAATGTTTGTCGTTGATCCGTTACGGAGTGCCTGGAGCATCTTGGGTAAAATATCTCTTTGGGCGGAAGAAGCTAGATAGATGCATTGACGATATATGTAGTAGTTGCTATTTGGAGCGAGCTGGAGGGGGAACTCGTCGGTTTCTAGGCTCAAGGTAAGGTCCTGGTCTTGGGCCTGCAGAGAGAATTCCATAGGGAGACCTTGACGAATAATCTGGGTCGATTGCTCGGGCGAGGAGCTAATGATCAATTGAAATATTTTATCGCCCAAAGCGTCCAAGAATTTTGTAAGGTAATAGCCGGTTAAAGGTAAAATCTTTTGATTTAATAAGGCAGTGCTAATAAAGGAACCGGGCATCTCTTTCAAAGCTGAAAGTTGTTCAAACATTTCCTGGAGCATGCTGATAACCGACTGATCTGCTTCATTAAAGAACTGCTCCGTTGGGTCAAATGTGAACTGTTTGCCAAATTCCAGTGGTCGCCCTGTTTTTATCGCTGTGAGGAATTTTTCGATGTCTTTGATTATATAGAGACGATGGAGGCCGAGTTTGAGTTGAGAATCAACAGAGATCCGGCGTCCTACCGTGATATGGAGTTCTACATCTAAGGTTAGCTCTTCCCGGGGAAACTCGTAGTGAGGGGTAGCGAAGACGGTTAGCAGATCTTCAGCCACGCTGTTCTGGACCACTGGAGTTGGCCAGGCAGTGGGCAGTTTTTGCTGGGCAGCTTTTAATACGGCAATAATATGCTTACATGCCCCAGGGTTTTCTGTAAAGGCTGGGCAAGTGCAGCGGTATGCGCGTAAGGAACCATCCTGCTCGAAACCCAGCCGAACGGCATAACGCAAACCTCCCTCAACGGAGGCGTTAACCATGCCTTTATCTGGGGTAAAGATGAAATCATGGACATTTTTAGCCATGTAGTAGGCAACGCCCTGTCTATATACGTTACTATCGGAAAGGGCCAGAATTTGTTCCTCAGAAAGGTTAAAGTGTGGCATAGAAGAAGACTCCTTTAGTAGCTTGAGTTAGGGTATTTGTGTGGTATTTAGATATTCTTTTCAGATCCTCATACTGAGTGGATGAATAATTAAGCATACCATATGTACAGGCTGTAAGTCTAATTTCAACCTTAATTTTAAATACATAAGCCCCACGTTCTAATTTCTAAGAACGTGGGGCTTATGGTAGGGAAGCTCATTATTTAATTACTATCTTTCACTTCCTGGATTAACTGTTGGATCGTTCCATTAATGGGTGGGAACTTCAAATTCAATTCCTCCAACGTAGAGACTATTCTCTTAAGAATAATATAGTCCCTAAACCATCTGTGATCGGCAGGTACAATATGCCAAGGTGCTTGCTTAGTACTACAATTAGAAAGCACGTCAGCATAACATTCTTGGTATTTGTCCCAGAACTTTCTCTCAGCAAGATCTGCCATAGTGAACTTATAATGTTTTTCAGGGATTTCTAATCGGCTCTGGAGTTTCTTCTGTTGAAATTCTTTGGAGATATGCAGAAAAAACTTCAAGACGATCGTTCCATTACTTACTAGATGTTTTTCAAAGGTTGCTATTTCCTTGAATCTTGTGAAGGCTATCTTATCATCGATCGTTTTATGAACTCGTGTCACAAGTACATCTTCATAATAGGAACGGTTAAACACGGTTATACCGCCTCTAATTGGGGTTGCCTTGTGTGCCCTCCAAAGATAGTCATGTCCTAATTCGTCTGGGGTTGGCTGCTTAAAGCTTTGAACCACAAATCCATTCGGGTTGACTCCGGCAAGAGCCTTTTTAACTGTACCATCCTTACCGCTACAATCCATGCCCTGTAATATTATAAGTAGGCCGAATTTTTGAGATGCGCTAAAGACTTCTTGTAGTTCAATGAATCGTTCTTGCAACTCTAAATATTCTGCTTGAATATCCTTTTTTTCTAACTTTGCCGTATCATCTGGACTGAAGTCTTTTAAACTGACCTTTGTTTTTGAACTAATCGTGAATTTATTTAACATCATAAACTCCTCTTCGCGTCCTGTCATTAAGGTGTAGATATGTACTAGACTAAGAAGTCATAAATGTACCCGTATGAGATCTTATTTATCTGCTTTTTTGCTTTTACACTTGCATTTCGATAGAGGGACCTTCTTGCCTTTGCATTTACACTTAACTTTCTTTTCTTTTGCCATTCCTGCTCCCTTTCTTTTCTTTTTGACAATGGTGCCTAATTCTAGTTCAAGCTTAGCTAATTTATCTTCTAATTCAGTTACCTTAAGAGAAAGGGCTTTGAGATCCTGACTATACATGTGACTGTTAGCAGACGGGGAATTTTCTTGAACTATTCCAGTTGTTGCTTCTACTTCAACACCGTCATCAGCGGAATCGGAATCTGCGTCGTCATCTATATCGGAGTCGGCATAGGAATCAGAATCAAAGTCAAATTCAATTTCAATTTCAGATTCAATGACGGGCAACGTTTCAACAGCTTGTGTTTGAACTGTCTCTGTCTCTGTCTCTG
>DHJG01000213.1:2955-3535 GCA_002404215.1 Desulfosporosinus sp. UBA4726 | reverse complement strand
AATAGCGAATAGCGAACATTGAATAGCGTGTTGTGTGAAAAAAGTATTGTAGTGGAGGTCTTTGCAAGGTGGATGACAGAGAACGAAAACCTTATATCCGTCGACTCTGGGGTTTAGGTATCGTCGTGATTCTCGTTTTTTCAATTCTGGGTTTTAACCTCTGGCGTTTACAGATTGCCCAAGGTTCTTATTATGCCGCCAAGGCTCAGGGAAATGCCATGCGACTTGTGAAGATCCCTTCTACAAGGGGCAATATAGTGGATGCCAGTGGCAAGGTGCTTGTGACGAGTGTTCCTGAGTTTGTGCTTAATATTGACTGGATGGATCTGCAACAATCGAAAAACTATGATTGGAAAGAGGTTGTCCGCAAATTAGCGGGTTTCATTAAAGAGAAAGGGTACTGGCCCAATCCCAATCAAAGTGTGGATTCGATCGTTGAAGATATTCTCGCTAATATTCAGAACCATCAGTGGGAACGCTATCGTCCTGTCACGATTTTAGATAATGTGCCTGCAGATCTCCAAGCTGTCATAGCAGAGCACCAGGAGGAGTTGCCGGGCGTAAGTGTGGAAGCGATTCC
>DHJG01000213.1:492-2777 GCA_002404215.1 Desulfosporosinus sp. UBA4726 | reverse complement strand
TGATCGGCAAGGTTGGGGTTGAGAGTTCCTATGACTTCTGGTTGCGAGGGGTCGAGGGTGTTCAACAAATTGAAGTAGACAATAGTGCTCGCCCTATTTCTAAAAATGTGATCAAACCTTCGATAACGGGAAAGACAGTCCAACTTACGATTGACTCTGATTTGCAGAAGGCTGTAGAAGATAGTATGGATGACGTTATTGGGCAGATTCAGAAGAGTAATCCGAAGGCTGGTGCCGGAGCGGCCGTGGTGATTGATGTCAATACAGGTAAGATTCTGGCCTTGGTTTCTCGGCCGGGGATGGATCCCAATGAATTGACGGGTAATTTTTCTCAGGCTGTGTCGGATAAGTATTTTACCAATAAACTAGGGCCATCTGCTGCCTTTAATCGAGCCTTGAGCGGTACGTATGCACCGGGATCGGTCTTTAAGATGGTGACTGCGATGGCGTCCTTAACGCTCAAGCTGACGACTCCATATGAACAGATTGATGATGTAATATCCTCCCTGGGAAGCCTAGCCTCTCAAAAAGCAGGTTTTCCAGAGTGGGGAAATAATTATTTCGGCTTAGTCAATCTATATAAGGCTCTAGCTAAATCCTCGGACATTTATTTTGAAGTAATTGGACGCCGGGTTTTTGATGCCAGCCCGGAAACCATTAAACAGATCGCGAATGAATTCGGCTTAGGTGTCGAAAGTGGTATTGATTTGCCGAACGAAGAAAAAGGAAACGCACCCTCCCCGGAATGGAGAAAATCCTATAATGGTCCCAAATATGCGCAAGTGCGCGATGATAAGTTGGCTGCGATTGAGAGTGATTACGCTCCCAAACTGGCCAAGGCAACGGATGCTAAAGCAAAGCAGAAGCTGCAAGCTGAGAAAAACTCAGAGATTAAAGACGCTAATGCTGCGTACGATAGAAGTGTCTATGACTATGTCGAATGGCATGTCTCGAACAGTTACAATAATTCCATCGGGCAAGGGGATAGCAGCTTTACCCCTTTGCAGTTAGCTAATTACGTAGCAACTATTGTGAACGGTGGAAAACACTATCGCCCGTATGTTGTCGACAAATTATTGGATCCAATTACTGGGAAAACATTTCAACAAAACCAACCCAAGGTTCAAAACTCGGTATCAGTTTCTCCAGAGATTCTGGATCAGGTTAAACAAGGGATGCGCTCCGTAGTGACAGGTAGTGGGAATAACGCTGGAACGGCTCAATATATCTTCGCAGATCTACCAGAATTCACTGGTGGGGCCAAGACTGGGACTGCTCAACAAGGTAATGCCGGCTCGTCTTTGGAAAATGTATTCAATGGAATGTTTGTCGCCTTTGCTCCCTACGATAAGCCACAAATTGCCTTTGCAGGGGTCGTTGAATATGGTGAGCATGGCGGGGAGACAGCGGGTTACGTCGCCAAAGCGGCTTTTATGAAGTATTTTGGGTGGAAGAGCGCGAATGGGAACTAAAAAACGAGGAAATTTCTCCTTGTTTTTTCAGATCGTAAAAAGGGAATTGGGACGAGCTTGTAGAATTTATTGAACAAGACAAGTGATAAGAGAAACGATGGGGGATTGTGCAGGTTGACACGGACTGAACATGTAGCAATTAAGGGTACCCGCGACGGATTGGTCTTGTACTTAGATTCGACTGCGGACTTTGAATTGCTGATGAATGAACTTGATAAGCTTTTAGAAAAATCCGTTGAATTCTTGCAAGGTGCGACTGTCCAGTGCTACGCTGGAGAAAAGAAATACACTAAGGACGAAAACTCTACGCTTTCAACTATCCTAGAAAAACATCGATTAGAACTTGCGGGATGGTTGACCACTGAAGAAGTGTACCCCCCCAGTAAGGTCCAAGCCAATGCAATAGAGGATAAAGAACCACACAACTGGGATGAAGGGATGACGGAAGGGAATTGTCTCTTTGTACAACGCACACTCCGTTCCGGGAAGAGTGTGCAATTTGAGGGACATGTTATTGTGATTGGTGACGTTAATCCAGGGGCGGAAATTATTGCCTCGGGTAATATCGTTGTTTTAGGTTCCTTCCGCGGGGTTGCCCATGCGGGTGCAATGGGTGATCGGGAAGCTTCAGTAAGCGCTTATCATCTCGCCCCTACTCAATTACGGATCGCAGATTTGGTCACTAGGGCGCCGGATGATGAAGCTGACGGGAGGGGCCCAGAAATTGCCAGGATCAAGGATAACCAATTGATAGTCGATGCGGTTATAATGAATGGTCGGCGTGGCAAGGCCCGATAAAGAAAACTTACTTAA
>DHJG01000213.1:0-338 GCA_002404215.1 Desulfosporosinus sp. UBA4726 | reverse complement strand
CGAGCAAGTTTAAGTTTATGAAGAAAGGCAGGTCTAAATATGGGTGAGGTAATCGTAGTAACGTCCGGAAAAGGTGGCGTAGGCAAGACCACAACCTCCGCAAACATTGGCACCGGACTGGCTGCCTTAGGACACAAAGTAGTCTTAGTGGATACGGATATAGGATTGCGCAACCTAGATGTGGTGATGGGGTTGGAAAACCGCATTGTCTACGATCTTGTGGATGTGACTAGTGGGAATTGCCGTTTAAGACAAGCATTGATTAAGGATAAACGCTTTGAAAACCTATTTCTGCTTCCAGCGGCACAAACAAAGGATAAAACAGCCGTCAATCCTGA
>DHJG01000008.1:8569-12508 GCA_002404215.1 Desulfosporosinus sp. UBA4726 | reverse complement strand
GGATCTAAAAAGGCTAGAACTCCCCAAATACCCAAATCGCAAAATAAGAGGGGGGCTAGGCCGGGGGCTTGATAAAATATTCTTGACCAGAGGATGCTACCACGGCCGGCTAGGTCGGCACTCAGGTGAAAGGCAAAACCTAATAAACCCACTGTAAAGCTAAGCATCATGGTTATGCCGAGAAGAAGGGAAAGCCCGCGTTCCGGCTTGCTATAGGCCTGTAATACCAGGATTATAGCAGCAAAGATTCCAATATAAAGAGGAATCCATGTATAGAGATTAGTGAATCCCGTTCGAGCATGATCGAAATAAGCAACCAGTCCTGTTGCAAGGAACCAAAATGCTGTTACCAGAAGGAGCCAACGGGTTTTTTGAGTTAAGTTATAGGCTCTTACATCAGGATGATCATCTAAGGTGGTTAAAAGTCCGATGCTTCCTAAGGCGACGAAAGCCAATGGAGCAAAGACGGGATTTCCGCTGGTCAAGCCGGAAAAGGATACTACATCTCCAGCCGAAGCGCCTTGGAGATGAAACCCGAACCCCAGAATCCCTATTACAACTCCGATGAAGTTAATAGCGATGTTGAGGTGCGTAGTCCAACCTGGTTTTGGTTTTACAAGCAGCACTACGGCAAAGAAGGCTGCCAGAGGAGAAAAGATGATGGGAATCCATTCATATCTGGGAAAAAAGCCATTCAGCGCGTGGGCAATCAGCACATCTAAAAAAACAATTAGATAGTTAAGACTAAGATAAATCAGAATGAGACGCGTTTTATCGATCGGTATTTTTATGGGCTGTTGGGTTAACCATTGATAGGAAAAGCGCCCTTTAATTGAGGATTTCATAAAAAAATCTCCTTAACGACCTTCTATTTTAGTTGATTTACTGGTGTCCTGGGTGGTTGTTGTTGCACTTGCTCCCTTGCTACGAAGGTCAGCATCCCGTTCCTTAAGCTCTGTCAGGTCAATTAACTGCTCATAAATTCCATGCCATTGCACATAATCAGGCCCATTCATAAATGCACCAAACCGCATGCGGCGTCCTTCATGGTGCCAAATCTCAAAACCTTTAAAATCGATCGAACTTGAAAAGGGAGCAGCAGGAATAAGACCATCATCTTTTAGGTTCTTAATAATAGTTTGCGCCGTTTTAATGTTCTCGTTTCCTTTTATCACTACTTTGTCAGCGTTATCATACAGCGTTCTGATAGATGTCTGAGAATGACACTCTAAACAAACCGTTTGCATGTTTAGACGTTTCGACTCCCAATCTACTCGTTTTTCTGCTTGGGCTGGTGTTAGTTTCCAACTGAGACGCTGTCCGACATCATGGGTCCCTTGGGCACTACCGAAGGAAGCCATATGACAGATCGAGCAGGTGGGTGCGTCAAAGTTTTTGCTGGATAAAGTCCCGACCGGAGCATTCCAGGCCCAATTGGCTCCTTTGTTTTCATAGATTGTACCGTGGATAGACTCTTCATAAATTTCCTTCATAGGATGATCTGGGCCGAGGTGACAAGACCCACAGATCTCTGGCTTGCGGACTTGGTCTAACGAAAAGGTGTGACCAGCATGACATTTCGCACAGTCGCCAAAGGTACCATCAGCGTTTGGCTTACCGATATTATGACATACTTCGCAACCCATTTTTGTAATGTCAGGACCTTCAATATGATAAAGGTCATTATATTTACCAGTCGCTGAAAGCCCGTAGCGTGTGAGTTGTTCATCGGTAAAAGAGGCTGAACCTGTTTGAGCATACCAAGCAGGTGCACTATGACGGCTATGGTCAAACTGAGAAGTTTGAGCCGGATGACACCGGGAACAATTTTGTGGGGTTGGCCGTAAAACAATAGTATTCTCGTAATGGTTAACAGTGAGCTTTCCTCCGGGTTCACCTCGGTGACAGTCAATACAGGCGACTTTACTTGCGGCATGTTTGCTTCCTCCATATTGTTTAACCACACCTGGTGTAGTTTGATTATGGCAGGTGAGACAACTTCCTCCATTCCCCGCAAAGGATGGAGCGGCAGGAGGTACTTTGTTAGATGTACTCCATAATGAGAAGAGAAAACCTGCCGAAATAGTAATGATAAGAGCGACGATCAGATTACGCCAAAGTTTACTGTGCTTCATACGATCCGGTTAAACCGGAGACACCCCCTCTATTGTTGCTCGCAGTTAAGGTAGTATTTGTAATGCTAACTAGGCCTATGCATTTGAAACAAATCAATCTGGGAGCAAAAAAGCTCCCCCGCTTTGATTACGTGGGAGGGCATTATGCTGCTCAATTTTAAAAGTTGGCCTTCGTAGATATATTTCCATGCCATCACAGTGTTCCTAAATGAGTAATCACTCCGTTTTTGAATATAATTACTCATTTATCTTTAGGGGATACTCTGGTATAATAAATATGGCTCTAATAAATGCTTAAATAAACTAAACATGTTAAATGAGGGGATAATTTATGCCTGACCAAGTACCCACTTTTCAACATTCCTGGATAGGTGATCAATCATTATCCGGGGAATTAACGGACAAACAGTGGAAAATACTCAAAGCTGCTCTTACGGTTTTCACCGAAAAGGGTTACAGTGCATCCACCACCAGCGAGATCGCCCGCGTAGCCGGAGTAGCGGAAGGAACAATCTTTCGGCACTTTAAAACGAAGAAAGAGATCTTGTTGGCTACGTTAATTCCCCTGATGCAAAATTTCATTGGTCCAGGAGCGACAAACTCACTGCACGATCTTCTGTTGGAAAATGATAATTTGCCTATGGAAGAAGTACTACTGCTCATCCTAGAAGACCGTCAAAAACATATTGCCGCCTTATGGCCGTTGCTTCGCATCGTTTTACTTGAAGCTAATTATCATCCCGAACTGAAGGATGTCTTGCTTAATAATGTGGTAAGAAAAGTTCAGAAGTCTTTTTTAGTTTTTTTAGAGCAACGCCAACGTAAAGGTGAATTGCGCGACGACCTTGATGTCTGGAAATTAATGTGTAGTATTTTTGGAGGATTTGTGACTTATCTAGTGTCATGTACCCTGTTTCCGGAACGTGAGCAAGGCAAGAATAATCGGCAAGAACTCAAAGTGATCGTGGAACTTTTTCTGAGGGGAGCGCAAAAACAGACTTAGGCCTTAGGATATTCTAGTCACAAAGCACGAACCACGAAAAGATGAGCAGGGGGGAGAAACTATGAGAAAGAAAATTGTTTCTATTGTCGTTGTTGTTCTGGTCATTCTTGTCCTTATTACTCTGTCGGTCTGGGGTACTAAATATTTCAATCACCCGGCTGACACCAACATTTATTCTGGTACGATTGAAGGAACTGAACTTCCTGTGCAACCGGAGCTCGGAGGGAGGATCGTGGATCTGCAGGTTCATGAAGGACAGGTCATTAAAGCGGGTGACCTCATTGCCAAGCTCGACGATAGTCAGGCCAAAATTTCTCTGGATACAGCTAAGAGCCAACAGATCCAGGCGCAAGCCAAGCTCAACGACCTGTTGGGAGGGGCTCGGGCCGAGGAAATCCGGCGCCTAAAGGAAGTGTTGACCCAGGCTAACGCTAATGTAGCGGGTCTGACTCAGAATCTCCAGTTCGAAGAGAATAACCTCGCCGATGATCAAAAACTCTATGAGGGCGGTGCTATTAGTAAGCAGATTGTGGATGTCCAGAAAAATAAACTCGACACCCTCAAAGCACAGTATGAGGGAGCTCAAGCCAGTGTTAATGCCGCTCAAGCTAGCCTAGACCAGGCTCAGGCGGGTAATACACAACCGACGATTCAGGCCCAGAAAGCGGCCGTAGATGTCACGGCTCAGTCAGTAAAAGCAGCGGAACTGAATTTAAGCAAACTAATCATTAAGAGTCCAGCCGGAGGTCAGGTTCTCTACCAGCATGTGGAGCTAGGTCAAGTAGTCAATCCAGGCACAAC
>DHJG01000008.1:6657-8432 GCA_002404215.1 Desulfosporosinus sp. UBA4726 | reverse complement strand
AAAAACGTTCAGACGAAAGAAGAACGAACGACTACTGTCTATGCGGTCAAACTTAGTATCACAGAGGGTAAAGACCAGTTGAAAGCGGGTATGCCAGCGGATGTGACCCTGCAGTAGAGGAGTGAGGAGCATGAATTTGGCCATCGATTGCCAGGGGTTAGTCAAACGTTTTGGCACTTATACAGCTGTGCAAGGGGTAACATTCCAACTCCCTCCCGGAGCGATTATGGGTTTTGTTGGACCGAATGGTGCAGGAAAGACAACGATCATCCGCATGCTGTGCGGAGTTTTAGTACCTACGGAGGGGCAAGCCACTGTGCTTGGCTACGATGTTTTAACTCAATCAGAGGAAATCAAACAGCGGATTGGATATATGTCCCAAAAATTCAGCCTTTATGATGATCTAACCGTCAGTGAAAATCTAAATTTCTATGCTGGGGTCTACGGTCTACGGGGCAAAATTGCCCGAGCTGAGAAACTACGGGTGATTGAACGGATCGGCTTGGGCGAGCGAACGCCACAGTTGGTATCCTCCCTCTCTGGTGGCTGGAAGCAAAGAGTGGCTTTAGCTTGCGCTTTACTGCATAATCCACAGTTGCTTATCTTAGATGAACCGACGGCAGGGGTGGATCCGGTTTCGAGGCGAGTTTTCTGGGATTTGATCCATCAGTTGTCTAAAGAAGGAATGACCGTTCTAGTAAGCACTCACTACATGGACGAAGCGTCCACCTGCGATTACTTGGGTTTTGTCTTTTACGGGCGCTTGATCGCAGTTGGTTCGCCGGAGGATATGAAAAAAAGAGAAGGCAAAGAAAATTTGGACGATCTCTTCATCTATTATGTCGAACATGAAGCTTCGGATGACCCTCGCAATCGCATGATTAAAAAAGGAGGTCGAGGCTAATGCCACGATTTTCCTGGACGCGTTTTATGGCAGTCTTAATAAAAGAATTCATCCACATCCGCCGGGACCGTGCCAGTCTAGTCATGGCAGTTGCCATGCCGATTGGAATGCTCCTCCTGTTTGGCTATGCTGTGAATACCGATGTTGAGCACCTTCCAGCGGTGGTTTGGGACCAATCGCAAACTGCAGATAGTCGGGATTTTATTACGTCTGTACGCAATACCCAATACTTAAATCCCGATAATTTTGTCCAGGGATATACGCAGATAGAAGACTATTTGGACAGCGGCAAAGCCCGAGCGGCGGTTATCATTCCTCCAGATTTCGGAAAAAATTTACGAGGAGACAAACAAGCAAGCGTTCAGGTTTTGGTCGACGGATCTGATCCGACCGTAGCCAGGGCGGTTATGTCTGCATTTCAAATGCTTGGACTCGATAAATCATTGCAACTTCAGAGCGAACGCCTTTTCGCTATGGGCACGGCAGCGGGTATAAGCACTCCGCTCAATATTGAGACTAGGGTCTGGTACAACCCAGACATGAAATCAAAGGTCTTTAATATTCCAGCTCTAATTGGCCTAATCCTGCAAAATGTGATTGCCATGTTGACCTCATTTGCCATAGTGCGAGAAAAGGAACGTGGCACTATGGAGCAATTGATCGTGACCCCTATTCGTTCGTTGGAATTGTTGCTGGGTAAGCTTTTACCCTTCGTGTTTATCGGCTTTGTATCCCTGACCTTGATTCTGGCGACAGGGATTTTTTGGTTCGGAGTTGTACCGATAGGAAGCATTCCACTCCTTGTTTTCTTATCAACTATTTTCTTGTTTACTATTTTAGCGATCGGTCTCTTGATCTCCAGTGTCGCTAA
>DHJG01000008.1:5962-6479 GCA_002404215.1 Desulfosporosinus sp. UBA4726 | reverse complement strand
TGGAAATTGTGCGGGGAATCTTTCTCAAAGGGGTAGGCCTGGAGTACCTTTGGCAGGACACACTAACCTTATGTGCTTTTGCAATTATTTTGTTGGCAATTGCAGCCAAGAAATTTAAGAAGAATTTGGATTAAGGGTTGTCAAACACTCTTTGAGTGAAGCGAACGAGGCAGCACGGGCAGGTGAACAAGGGAGAGGTTTCGCAGTTGTCGCAGAAATAGGAGGCAAATTAAAAACAGGAGGTAATTAAAATTACCTCCTGTTTTACAAGCGCTATTTTAATCTATGATCCCGTAATCAGCATTTCAATCGATTTACTGATTCTATTGGAGAGCGCTTGATATCCTGCAGAATTAGGGTGCAGTCCATCCTTGGCGATATACCGACCTATATTAAATTTCAGCAGGTCGTGGGTTGGAATAAATATGGTCTTCCCATCTTCTTCAACGAGCTGTTGGGTATTATAGTTCCAGGTATTCAAAAGTCGGGTGTTTTCGACGCTGCTTAGGACTTCATA
>DHJG01000008.1:2324-5820 GCA_002404215.1 Desulfosporosinus sp. UBA4726 | reverse complement strand
TTAAATTGGCTAGGTAGCTGTCCTGTCTCACTTTGAATTGATCCTCTTTGGCGAGATCATTTAAGGATAGGATGCTTTTTATATCATTGCCACCGATAGAGACTAAGATAAAATCCGAATCCGCGATTGTTTTAGCGAGTCGTTTGCTTTGGAGCTGTTCCAGAAGGCCTAGGCTTTCTAGCCCGTCTATGCCTGCATTATTTACGAGGATCTCTTTAGAGGTGTCATTTTTGAAAGACTCTGGTAGATAGCCCGAAAAACCTTTGCCCTTTTCATCGCCGGTTCCTTTGGCAATAGAGTCTCCTAGAATGAGCATTTGAAGCGAGTTGGTATTCTTGGACGATAGTTTTGTTGAATCCGGTGTAGTTTGAGGGATTTCGACTTGGGTTGATGGCTGGGGATTGACCTTCGTCGTGACGTTGATCGCCTGATAGAAACCAATCGCTAAAACGATAAAGCCCACGAAGGCAATTGCCAGAATAGAGTACCACATGCTCTTTTTTATCACATTAATGTCTCCCTTAGACGAGGATGTCTTGTTTTGTAAAATACACAAAGCTAATGATGGTGGAAGCAATAGCCCATCCTAAAAGGATCGTGATCGAGAAAAGCATATTCATTCCTTCGATCGGCTGGAACGATCCCGATAAATAATCCGTGAGCCGCAGATTGACCATAAACATGTAGCGAGTGATCTTCCAATCTGAGAGAAAGAAGCTGATGAAATTACCCGCGACTAAGGTGGACATAATAATCCCAATCGAAGCGGCTGTGCTTTTTACGAGGATAGAGATCATGAACGAGATACTGCCGACGACGAAGGCTACAAAAAAGCCTAGGGAATAAACCATCAGCGAGTATTGCCACTGAGGGACGTTCAGGACACTAGAAGAGTCTAATTTTCCTGCTAGAACTTTGAACCCCGTCGCCACCGGTGCTTGCCATCCTCCGAATCCAAAGAAGAATCCTGAAATGATTGCCGAGAGCACAAAAGCTAAGAAGACAATCAAAACCTCTAAGATCACCAGCGTTAAATATTTACTAAGGAGAATCTTCCACCTAGGAACGTTCCTTACAAGAAGCAGCTTGATCGTTCCATTAGAAGATTCCCCTGACACCATATCGGCTGACAACATAATAATCAAAAGAGGCAAGAATAAGAAAATAGCTTGCTCCATGAATTTGGTTGTGAATTTCGCTGCAGACTGTTCCAAGGGATTAATATTATTATCGAGGTTATATTGGAGCTGTTCCATTCTTACTCGGCTTGAAGATTTGCTTTTCTCATCCATATAAGGGCTGTCGAGCCTGTTCTTCATATCGATTAACTGCTGGTCAGCCAGCTTGCGCCAGTCATCCGTGGCGGTAATTCCCATTCGTTGGGAAAGCTGGGCCTTTGTTCTTACAAGCGTTTGGTTTTGACCATAGGCGAAAATCGAGATCAGGACAACAAGAATTGCTAAAACAAACATAAGTCGTTTCTTTGAAATCATCTTGATAACTTCATTTTCAATCAGGCTAAACAATTTGATCACCTTCCGTAAGGTCTAAAAATAAATCTTCTAATGTATTTTGCTTTGTCGAGCAATAGGTGAGCGCTATGCCTTCCCGAATAAAAAATTCGTTAATTTTATCAAGAGGGTGCTGGCTTATGTCAGCGCTGATGGTGTTTTTTTTCAACTGGGTTGCTACGATATTCCAATGTTCAGCGAGGAGTAGTATTGCTCTTTCAGGATCGCTTAACTGCCACTCTATCTGAGTATCATGTAAGATGTCTTGGACGTTGACGGTTTTAATGACACGGCCTTGCTTGATGATGGAGACGATATCGCACATTTGCTGAATTTCCAACAGTAAATGGCTCGATACGAAGACCGTCATACCTTCCTCATAGGCAAGTTTCCTAATCAAATTTCTGAACTCAGTCATTCCAGCAGGGTCTAAGCCATTCGTAGGTTCGTCAAGAATTAAAAGCTTCGGCCTAGATAGGATAGCCTGGGCGATGCCTAAGCGTTGACGCATTCCCAAAGAATAGGTGCCTACTTTGTCATTGAGCCGATGCTGGAGACCCACCATTTCCACGACGTCTTTAATCCGTTGCTGACTTATCGTCTTATCCATGGCGGCATATTGCAACAAGTTTTCCATCCCGGTTAAGTATTTGTACATGTCAGGGCTCTCAATAATGCAACCGACATTCGACATGGCCTTCACAAAATCGTGGGCTACCGAATAGCCACAGATGCTTACAGAGCCCTCCGTCGGCTTGATTAATCCGACAATCATGCGGATCGTCGTCGTTTTTCCCGCGCCATTAGGTCCTAAAAAACCAAAAATCTGGGACGGATAAAGAGTTAGATTAACCCCTTTGACGATTTCCTTCCCTTTAATGATTTTTCTTAAGTTGGTGAGTTCCAATACCGCAGTTTGCTGCATAAATTCTCCTCTTTAGAACGTTTATTATCCGCAAGAGATATAGGCTCATTATAAATTAAATCTGCTTAAATAGACAGCTTGGGCTTAACCAGATTATCATAAGAACTGGTCAAGATAATGTGCACAAATTCACTGCTACATTCCAGGATACGTTTAATAGTTGACATAAGCCAAGAAAATATTAAACTTAAATAAAAGGAAGTCTAGCATCCATAACATCAGGAGATGGTGGGCTGGGTAAAATATAAAGTTAAATAGAAGAAAGGTTGAACGCTATGATTTCAATTAAAATGAAAGAACAGGTAGAAAATAGTTCTGTTATTCGAGCCATGTTTGAGGAAGGGAAAAGATTGGCAGAAATCCACGGAGCTGAAAATGTCTATGATTTTAGCATTGGGAACCCCAATGTTGAACCACCGGAGGAAGTAAATACAGCGATTTTAGAGATTTTAAAGTCTGAAAATCTTATGAGCGTTCATGGGTATATGAATAACTCTGGTTATGAAGAAGTGAGAGCGACTATAGCAAAGTCTATCAATGAAAAATTCGGCACCGTTTTCACACAAAAGAACATCCTTATGACTGTTGGGGCAGCCGGCGGATTAAATGTCATTTTTAAAACACTACTTAACCCAAAGGATGAGGTCATTACTTTCGCACCTTTTTTCGGAGAATATAGAAACTATGTGAAAAACTATGAGGGCGAATTGGTGATAGTATCCCCAAATACAATTGATTTCCAGCCAAATCTTGAAGAATTTAAACAGAAAATCACTCCTAAAACGAAAGCGGTTATCATTAATTCTCCCAATAACCCAACTGGGGTTATCTATTCGGAAGAAACCATAATCAAGCTCTCTGAAATAATGAACGACAAGCAAAAGGAATTCGGCACAGATATTTATCTGGTTTCCGATGAACCTTATCGAGAGCTCGCTTATGATAATGCTCAAGTGCCTTATTTATCAAAATATTATCCGAATACGATAATCGGCTACTCTTTCAGTAAATCTCTTTCCTTACCTGGTGAAAGAATTGGCTATTTAGTGATTCCAGATCA
>DHJG01000008.1:1702-2213 GCA_002404215.1 Desulfosporosinus sp. UBA4726 | reverse complement strand
TTATTCCAGCGTGTTGTTGCTAAGTGCTTAAATGCAAAAGTGGATATAGATACCTATAACAGGAATCGAGAACTTCTTTATAATGGGCTCACATCCTTCGGATATGAATGTATTAAACCTCAAGGCGCATTTTACCTATTTGTTAAAACACCTATTGAGAATGATATTGAATTCTGCAACTTGGCCAAGCGGAAAAATATTCTCATTGTTACAGGTACCGCATTTGGCTGCCCCGGTTATGTTAGAATTGCCTATTGTGTCGCTTATAAAACAATTGAAAAAGCCTTGCCAGGCTTTAAGGCTTTAATTGAAGAAGTTGATTAAAAATTAAAATTATTTGAGTACAGAAAGTATTCTTTTGCAGGACCTTAGAAGTATATTTGACTTGATTTAAGGTCAGTAGGAAATAGAGGACAGTGAAACCAATATTAATGGTTTCACTGTCCTTGTTTTAGTATAAGGGTTGACATCTAGAGACTAACAACTTATGATTAAACAACGAGTTGTTAGT
>DHJG01000008.1:0-1535 GCA_002404215.1 Desulfosporosinus sp. UBA4726 | reverse complement strand
AATCATATGAGGAGGTAGGACAAATGAACGAACAACGAGAAAAATTATGGCCTGATATAAGTGACGATCAATGGCATGATTGGCATTGGCAAATGTCTAATCGGATTACAACCCATAGGGAATTACTCGAATCTATGTCGCTTCCTTCTGAGGAAGCGGAACAAATTGAGCGTTGCCTGGATAATTTTCGCATGGCAATCACGCCTTACTATTTTTCCCTAATGGATCCCCAGGATCCAGAATGCCCTATCAGAAAACAAGCAATTCCATCAATCCACGAATTGAGCAAATCAGCATGCGATTTAGAAGATCCGCTGCATGAAGAAGCCGATTCACCTGTACCGGGCTTAACACACCGCTATCCTGACCGTGTTCTACTCCTGGTAACGGACCAATGCTCAATGTACTGCAGACATTGCACCAGACGCAGAATGGCAGGGCAAACTGACCAGGCTTTGCCTCTGAATCGATTTAAGCGCGCCTTAGAATATATTCGTGCCAACCCACAGATACGTGATGTACTGATATCCGGAGGAGATCCCTTTACCCTTTCGGATGATCGTTTGGACTATATCCTGTCCAATCTTCGTTCGATTCCGCATGTTGAGATTATTCGAATCGGGACAAGAACCCCAGTAGTTCTTCCTATGCGTATAACGGATAAGCTAATCAAGGTTTTACAAAAACACCACCCGATCTGGATCAACACACACTTCAATCATCCCCAAGAGCTTACCGTTGAAGCCCGCGAAGCTCTGAGTAAACTGGCTAATGCTGGTATTCCGCTCGGAAATCAATCTGTATTGCTTAGAGGAATCAATGATTGTCCTGTGATTATGAAAAAACTGGTCCATGAACTCGTAAGATGCCGAGTAAGACCCTATTACTTGTACCAATGTGACTTATCGAGCGGCATTGAACATTTCAGGACATCGGTTAGTACCGGTTTGGAAATTATTGAAATGCTCAGGGGACACACCTCCGGTTTCGCTGTTCCTACCTTTGTGGTCGATGCTCCAGGAGGTGGCGGTAAAATCCCTCTACAGCCTAACTATTTGATTTCACAATCAAACGACAAAGTCGTCCTGCGTAATTATGAAGGAGTCATCAGCGTTTATCAGGAACCAGAAGATAAAACAAGCCGCTGTAAAACCTGCGCAGAGCCATGTGTCAGCTCGAAAACCCCCCAGATTGGTCTTGGTCAATTACTGAAAGGTGAGCGTATTAGTCTAATACCCCAAGGAAACCTGCGACAAGAGAGAAGGGAAAAAGTCTCCAGAGGTTACGGAGGTGTAGCAAATGCTTAACACGATGAGCCCTGTGAATTTCTCTAGCCCCATTACGGAAGAAGGGAATAAGCGGCTGGTTGTCAACGGTTACGCAAAAGGAACTAAGCCTTCTCGGTTCAGTCGGCAGCTCCTTGACTTAGCAGAAAAGAAGAAATTGGAGAAAATCTGGCTTTGGGCATTGCCAGCAGATGTTCCCGAATTTTTGCGATGTGGCTTTTGTATCGAAGCTGTCTCTTATACACATCT
>DHJG01000042.1:11518-11746 GCA_002404215.1 Desulfosporosinus sp. UBA4726 | reverse complement strand
CCTGTAGAACAGATGATATTGTGGCGCGTTGGGGTGGAGATGAATTTGTCATACTTTTGCCAAAGACGACAGCAATAGAGGCCGAAGAAATTGTTGAGAGAATCAGAAGTAATTATTCTAAGGAACAGGTGAACTCGATCAGTGGCAGTATCTCATTTGGCTGGGATACTAAGTGCTCTATGGATGAAGATATACTGGTAACCCTTAAAAATGCCGAAGATCTAATGT
>DHJG01000042.1:1402-11435 GCA_002404215.1 Desulfosporosinus sp. UBA4726 | reverse complement strand
ATGTCAGAAATAGCTGATTATGTATTGGCGCATCATGAACGATGGGATGGTACCGGTTACCCTAAAGGTTTACGGGGAGAAGATATACCTATCGAAGCGAGGATTATTGCCATCGTAAGTAGTTATGTTGCAATGACAAGTGAACGATTATACCGATTGGCGTTTCAGAAAGAAGCAGCTCTACAAGAAATTCTTAAGAATGCAGGAACCCAATTCGATCCTGAAATCGTAAAAGTATTTCTGGAAAAAATGCAAGGGCATATTTAAAATGTGGCCATTTGATTTACTGATGTTGAGAGACTTGAGTGATCAAATTTCCCCAATCTTCTGTGATCTAAGTCACAAAATTAAGTAACGAGACCGAATATGATGATACAATAAGGTGTTCTTGGAATTAAATAAATAATGGAATAAAAATTAGTCAGAAATCTAAGAACACAGAACTAATTGAAGGGGGAGGACACGCTTAGATGCAGCAGACAACACGCCGTATGATCGCTATTTTAGGGATCGGCACAATCCTAGTAGTTACTTTATTGTTCTTGACCTATCATTTCGTCATTGGGCCTAAAGGATTACAGTCAAGTGTACCCACGTTGAGTGCTGCCACCTTAGGAGAAAACAAAGCTTGTGTGGATTGCCATCAAAAAGAAAATCCTGGAATTATTCAACAATATCATGACAGCAAACATTCAGGCAGAGGAGTTCAGTGTCTGGATTGTCACAAACCGCTTGCTGGACAAGAAACTATGGCGAAGGATCATTACAAAGTATCCGTCGTTGCCGCACCGACTCCCAAAAACTGTGCAGCATGCCACGCAGATGCAGTGAAGGAGTTTGAGGCCAGTAACCATGCTGCAAAATCGTGGTATTCTGTTGAAGGTGCGAAGAATTTTACCCCTGAAGAACTCGCTAAGAATCATTTACTCGATGCCAATGGGCAACCCGTAAATGGAGGTGGCGCGAATCCCGTTTTCAATCTAATCGGGAAAGATGCCTCCGCTCAGTCCTGCGAAGTCTGCCATGCGATTGGCCAAAAAAATCAAGATGGCACCTTTGGAGATTGTACAAAGTGTCATCTAAGGCACACCTTTGAGGTAGCGCAGGCTCGGAAGCCTGAAACTTGCGGACAATGTCACTTAGGTCCGGATCACCCTCAAATGGAAATCTACAGCGAGTCTGCGCACGGCACATATTACCAAGCCAATAAAGAAAAATATAATATGGAGGCACCCTCAGGAACCTTGACGGTCAAAGATTTCCCGGCACCAACTTGTGCCACCTGTCATATGTCTGCCTTTGGCAGCGTTAAGGGGACTCATAACGTGGGAGAACGCCTCAAATGGAGCCTGCAACCGGAAATTGCCAAGGTTCGCGAAAATGGGGACAAGAACAGGGAAACCCTCAACGCGGTCTGCCTCAATTGCCACACCCAACCCTTTATCACAGATGAGCTGGCTAAAGCAGAGAAGAGCATTAATATAACGAATCAAAACGTCACAGAAGGGAAAGCAATTGTCACAGAGCTACGTAGTTTAGGGTTACTTGGGACTAAGCCATTGGGAAGCCCGATGGATTTCACTTATTTTGAACTTTGGCATCATGAAGGTCGTAGGGCACGCTACGGAGCCGTGATGTTCGGTGCAGACTATGTGAACTGGCATGGGATTTATGAGCAGGAGAAAGCGTTAGTTGAACTTCATGCTCAAGCCGATGAATTGAAAGCGAAGCGCTAGGAGGATTTGGACATGATGAATCGACTAACCTTCGTGAACTATAAGACACCCATTTTATTGAGTGTCATGGCCTTGAATTTCCTCTTGACCGGGGTCGATGTCTTGATGGCTCATTCACAAAATAACTATTTCCGCTGGGAACTCATTCCCTTGATTTATACCCCTTTCGCCGTTCTAGCTATTCTTGCTCAAATAGTCTTCAAAACGAAGGTTAGCGTGAAGCGAATGTTTCAAACGGTAATGTGGTTAGGTGTAATCGTCGGTATCGTGGGTACCTTTTTTCACCTAACTGGGAATGCCACCTCAAGTCAGCAGAGCCTATACAGTCTTCTGATAGCGGGCTCACCCATAGCAGCTCCGATTGCCTTTGCGGGAATCGCTAGTTACGCTTTAGCCAGTGAGCACTACCGAGGGGCGGACCGTCGTTCTAGACTGTTTGTCCTTGTCGGTTTTGGTTTCCTGGGAGCGGTTATAGCGGCATTCTTAGACCATGCCCGCCTCGGTTTTATGCCGAGCTATACCCTGATTCCGATCGTTACGGGGACGCTTGCCGCAGTAACCTGTTTCTATATGGCATATAGTCAACCGAACCGAAGGGAAACGTATCTTTGCTTATCCGTATTAACCCTTAATCTACTAGTGGGTATTTTAGGTTTTGGATTTCACCTCTTAGGAGATTTAGCAGGAACGCAGACGATCGCCTGGGCTAGAATCCTATATCGAAACCCCCTGCTAGGGCCACTCCTCTTCTGTAACCTTGCCATGTTGGGCGGATTAAGCATGCTGCCCGAATCAAATGTAACTGTAGATAGTATGCATTCTGGTTTAGCCCATACTAAATGATTTAATGCTTAGTTTTTTATTAAATTTAATCCCGCCAATTTAAAAAGGATAGGATTCATAGCAAGCTAAGAATCCTATCCTTTTAGTATACTTAAGTGAGGCGAATTTCTCATAAGAAACTATTTCCTACCAATACCAACAATAATTCACTACCAAGCATTGACATGTGATCACTGTGAACATATAATAATGTCTAAAGGAACACTTCATTAGGCGGATTCCATAAGCAAACGTTAAAAACATAAGCAGGTGATAGGATGACTTCAAAGCATATGCAGGCAATCCGTGATGTGTTAAATGACTTAGAACCCAAGCAGAAAGCACTGCCTTATCTAGAATTGGACTCGATGATGCTTGCCCAGGTGGTTGAAGTTGCAAAGCAGGTTAGTCAGAACGACATTAATCCCACCCACGTTCAGAATTGGGTCAGGCGAGAGTATATTCCCCACCCACAGAAGAAAAAATATAACCGTGAACAAGTCGCCAATATTCTACTTATTAATGATTTGCGCGATATTCTATCGCTTGAAGAGGTTTCTGAACTGCTAGGTTATGTTAATGAAAACCTGTTGGACACCTCAGATGATCGGATCAACCCGACCAAACTTTATAGGTATTACAGTGAAATCTTTGATCGATCTCAGTTGGACTGGCAGAAATCCCTTCGGGGACTAGAGACGGAAGTTGAGGAGACGCTTGCTGGAGAGGAGATGGCAATGGAGGATAGGGAAAAGGTTGCCAACACGCTGGTTATCCTTAATTTATTGGCGAGAGCCAACTTATATAAACAAATTGCGAAGCGGTGGTTAAATAGTCTAGAAGATTGAACTAGGATAGAAGGGGGGAGAGAGTTGTGTCGCAGGGTATCATTATTTCATTGATTGTGCTTGGAGTTTTATTCTTGGCACTTGAAGTGTTCGTCATCCCAGGGTTTGGAGTCAGCGGAATTCTAGGGATGGGTGCCTTAATCACGGGAATCTTCTTACTGACAGACTCGTTGCTAGAAGGGGTGCTCTATACGGGCGGCGCACTGATTATTTTGGGAATTATCACCTACTTGAGCTTTCGTTCACCCCGAACGCGGCGTTTATGGCAGAAGTTCTCGTTAACCACACGCCAAACCACAAAGGGGGGATATGTTGCACCGAAAGTTCAATATGAAAGGTACCTAGATCAAGCTGGGATATCCCTGACCCAGTTGCGTCCGGCTGGTACAGCTGATTTTGATGGCGAGCACTTGGATGTTGTTACTGAAGGGGGGTTTATTGGACCAGGAATTAGGATTAGAGTAATCGCGGTCGAGGGGACGAGGATCATTGTTAGGGAAGAAAAAACACTATAAGGAGGTGGAGCTCGGTTGCGACCGAGCAGTGAATGAATACATTAATCATGCCGTTGCTGATAGTTTTTCTTGTGGTTGTAATTTTCAGTGTGATTTTTTCCTTTATTCCTGTAGGGCTCTGGATTTCAGCCTTAGCCGCAGGTGTTGATGTTGGAATTTTCAATTTGATTGGTATGCGTTTACGCCGCGTGGTTCCGTCAAAAATTGTGAATCCTTTGATTAAGGGACATAAAGCGGGTTTGGGGATTACTACAGATCAGCTTGAAGCCCACTATTTGGCAGGCGGAAACGTCGACAGGGTCGTTAATGCCCTGATTGCTGCAGAACGTGCAGCTATTCCGCTTCCGTTTGAACGCGCAGCAGCCATCGATTTGGCAGGTCGAGATGTCCTGCAAGCCGTCCAAATGTCGGTTAATCCGAAAGTGATTGAAACTCCAGTTGTTTCTGCCGTAGCGCAAAACGGCATTGAACTGAGAGTTAAAGCCAAGGTCACTGTTCGTGCCAATATCGATCGACTCGTTGGGGGTGCTGGTGAAGAAACCATTATTGCCCGCGTTGGAGAAGGAATTGTTACGAGTATTGGGTCTTCGGCATCCCATAAAGACGTCTTGGAAAAACCAGAGTTTATTTCACACACGGTGTTAGCCAAAGGGTTAGATGCGGGGACAGCGTTCGAAATCTTATCCATTGATATGGCGGATGTCGATGTAGGTAAAAACATCGGAGCGCAGCTTCAGATGGACCAAGCTGAAGCGGATAAACGCATTGCCCAAGCTAAGGCAGAAGAACGGCGCGCGATGGCCGTCGCGAAGGAACAAGAAATGAAGGCATCGGTTCAAGAGATGCGAGCTAAAGTCGTTGAAGCAGAAGCAGAAGTGCCCAAAGCGATGGCTCAGGCTTTGCGTGAAGGTAAGCTAGGTGTTATGGATTATTACAACATGCAAAATATCATAGCTGATACTCAGATGAGAGGGAACATTGCTCAGACGGGCAAAACGGAATCAGGCAATGATAGCCTAACGAAGAAGTAGGTGAGATCATGTCGATCTTCACAGTTATAATTATCATTGGAGCTATTTACCAGTTGGTTGTCTCAGTTAATAAAAAGAAGGACGTCCAACAAGCGCCGAGAAAGGTCTCTGACACATTGAAAATCCCGGATATTCCCTCCATTGGTGATGTGATTCAGGGGATATCCCGTGGAACATGGAAAGAACAACTAAAGCAAGCCTTGGAAAATGGTTCTTCCCAAGCTGGATCCTTGGAATCAACTACGCCTAACGTGTTTGAGGAAACCATGGATTATGTTGAAACCGAAGGGACTCAAGGTATGGAAGGAACCCAAGGGAGCGAAGGAACTCAGGGAACCGAAGGGACCAGTGACTACGTGGGAATACTTGGGGCAGAAGCCTATAAAAGTACTGAGGAGACACCAGGTACGAAAATGGGCATGAATCCCCCCAGTTTAAGGGACTTCCAACTTTCTCTGACGCAAAATGAACTCGTCCAAGGCGTCATGTGGGCGGAAATTTTGGGAAAACCAAGAGCTATGCATCCCTATAGAGGACCTCGAACTTGACACTAATTCTGAATCAATATGGACAGCAAGGTTTGGGGAGTTAGTGAATACATGGTTTATGTGGTTCTATCTTAAAAGGAATTTACAAGATTAGTCTACAAACAAAAGGACCGAGGCAGAAGCCACAGTCCTTTTGTTTGTACTTGTCAAAAACTATAACGTTCTGGAAGCATAACTGCACCTAAAGTACCTGCCTTAGCCTGAAGGCTAGGTACTAACCAAGTTTTTAAGGTATCAGAAAGTATAACTTTTGGAGGGTCCCCCTTTACTTGAGAATTTGGTAAGATAAAGATTAAAAGAGAACATTTTAAAAAGAAATTATTAAGTCGTTTCACTAGTGGTACAGCAAGTAGAAGGGCTTATACGAGGAGGAGAAAGATGCGTCATCAGGATAAGAAACTGAGCTGCACTGATTGCGGAGTACCCAATTGCTATAGGACGAAGGGAACCTATCCTCAGTTTTGTTTGACGACCAACACGAACAGCGAGGAATTTGAAGAAGCTAAAGAACTTTATAAATCCGATGAGTTTGTATCAAAGTTCGCCTTAGCTGCCGCTGAGATTGAAGGTGCATACTACGGCAGGCTTACGCGGGTAGAGGAGATTATTGTTTTTGCTAAGAAGATTGGTGCTCAAAAGATTGGCATCGCTACCTGTGGAGCTTTAATAAATGAAGCAAAAATCTTTGCCAAAATCCTTCAGGCCAAAGGTTTGCAGAGCTTTGCAGTTTCTTGCAAAGTGGGCTCGACGGATAAAACGGAAGTGGGTGTACCTGAGGCTTCGAAAGTCGAGAAAGGCTGTCACGAGTCGTTGTGTAATCCTGTAATGCAGGCTAAATTGTTGAATAAGGAAAAGACGGATTTAAACGTCATTGTAGGCCTTTGTGTAGGACATGACTCAATTTTCATGAAATATTCCGAAGCCCCTGTCACGACCTTGATTACCAAGGATAAGGTATTAGTGCATAATCCGGTAGCCGCCTTATATGCTAGCTCGCATTACTATAAGCGGTTACTCGAAGAAGGAGATATTTAAAGAACCCTCAGGGTTGAATAAGAAAGGCTTGATGTTTGTGATTCTCACTTATGAAATGGAAAATAATTTGTATGTTAATGTTACAAACAAATGCCCAAATGCTTGCGATTTTTGCGTAAGAAACGTAGAAGATGCATTTGGCCAAGATTTATGGCTGAAGAAAGATCCAACGTCAGTAGACCTAATAAAGGATATCTTTTCCCGGAACTTAAGCCAATACAAAGAGTTGGTATTTTGTGGTTTTGGAGAACCCCTTGAAAATCTCGAAGAGGTACTTAGCGTATGTAATGAGGTTAAGCAGAAAAGTAAGATACATATAAGAATCAATACGAATGGGCTAGCCAATAAAATTCATAAAGCTGATGTTACGCCGAGATTTAAGTCACTCGTTGATAGTGTATCGATAAGCTTAAATGCCAAAAATGCCGAAGAATATGACGCCCTATGCCACAGTATATATGGTAAGGATGCCTTTCCAGCAATGCTAGATTTTACTCAAAAATGTAAGGCCTATGTTGATGATGTACAGCTTTCAATTGTGGATTGCCTTCCACCAGATCACATTCAAGAGTGTAGAAAAATTGCAGATGACCTTGGAGTAACTCTGAAAATTAGAAAAGAAGTCAAATAGAATGTCTAAATTCAGTAAGTTAGTTGCACTTATACTTTCTGACTAGTATAAAAATCACACAAGGTGCTTCGCGTTGACCGCGGAGCACCTTGTGTGATGGAGCCATCTCTTCGAGTCGTGCATTACCAGACTTTAGAATAATGCCCTTAGCAACTTGGTTTATTTTCTGTAGCGTTTCCTTGTTTTGTACTGCAGTAAAATGCCAAGATTGTTGATTCATTGCGCTGGGAGCAAATAGACCAGCGTTTAAAATTAGTTGTAAGTTTTCATCCTTAATTTGTTCTTGTTTATAGGCTCTAATACTTCTTTTGCTTAGTATTGTTTTAATGGTCTCATTCATCTAGATCCGTCTCCTTTTTATTTATATCCTTAAACCGAGGGACAGTAAAATATCTACACTTGAAATGACGGAATTTCTCAGAACGGAGTAGTCTCAGGTAAGATTAACTGTATTGCTTTTGAGTGGGTGAAAAAATAGCAACAATATGCTGGGATTAGCAGGAATTCGGCAGTCCGTGCTGAAGGTTACACATAAGAAGACCACTAGGAAGAGATCAGTTTGCTGATCTCTTCCTAGATGAATAGAGGTATTGGCTATTAGCGTCATCACAAGATTGAGATACTGAAGTATTTCGATTGCAAGCGAAATACTTTCTGCAAGGAGTGTATATTATGGATGAGTTTCGGACGAGCGAAGTTCAATTGCAGGCGCTGGTCAACGCATTAGCGGAAGGGTTGTTATTGTTTGACCTGGAAGGAGTGCTGCAATATCTGAACCCAGAGGCTGAGCGGCTCTTGGCGTGGAAGATGGCGGAGGCCCTAGGGATAAGAACTTATAGAGATTTGCATGATCCTTCTCAGAACCCTGAGGAGATGTGCTTTATTGAACGTGCGCTCGCGAGCCAGACCGTGGTTCGAGCAGATGGAGAAAAAGTCTTCAGGCAGGATGGTAGCGCCTTTATTTCAATGGCAGTTGCCTCCCCTGTTATGGAAAGCGGGCATGTTGTTGGGTGTGTGGTAGCACTTAGGGATATGAGCCAATCGATTCAACTATGTGAAGATCGACGTCAACTCAACCTTCAGAACGCGGCTCTCAATGCTACGACCCATGCCATTCTCAAGATGGATCATGAAGGAAAAATACTTTGGGCTAATCCCGCATTTACCCACCTGACGGGTTATTCTCTAGAGAGCGTGTTGGGGCAAACTCCTCGCTTTCTTTGTTCTGGATATCAGGATCAAGCCTTTTACGAACGGATGTGGAAGACCATTCTGGATGGTCAAATCTGGCAAGGAGAACTGGTCAACCGTCGCATGGACGGAACATTATACAGTGAAGAAATGACGATTACTCCAGTAAAGGTAGAAAGCCATGAAATCACGCATTTTATTGCCGTAAAGCAGGATATTAGCGAACGGTTGACGAACCAAAGAGCCCTGCGAAACAGTGAAGAACAGTTTCGGGATATGTTTGAAAACATGAGTAATGCAGTTGTAGTATTTGAAATTTCCAACGAT
Source organism: Desulfosporosinus sp. UBA4726 (assembly GCA_002404215.1). Lineage (GTDB taxonomy): Bacteria > Bacillota > Desulfitobacteriia > Desulfitobacteriales > Desulfitobacteriaceae > Desulfosporosinus. The sequence goes on along the minus strand of DHJG01000042.1, from coordinate 2,751 downwards.
AGGCAGGACTTCATTTGTACGGATATTAACCGTGCCGCTGCACTTATTGAAAAAATATCCCGTAAGGAGGCGATAGGATCTTCAATTACGAAAATTTTCCCCTTGGTCAAAGAATTAGGGGTATTTAAACTTTGCCATCAAGTTTTTCGCACTGGAAAGAGAGTTGAAATTCCTGGCTTCTATTATGAAAATCAACGCGCTTCAGGTTGGAGTGAAGGTCTTATCTATAAATTGACTAGCGGTAATATTGTGGTTTTATATGAGAATGTTACTCAAAGTGTCTTGAATGAAAAGGCACTCTGGCAAGAAAAAGAACGTGCTCAGGTGACCTTGGCCTCCATTGGCGATGCGGTACTCACAACCGATGTCCAAGGCAGGGTCACCTTTCTCAATCCAGTGGCTGAAACGATGATCGGCTGGACAAATCAGGAAGCCCAGGGCTTAATGGTCGAGCGTGTGTTTGACATCTACCATGAAAACACAGGACTGGCCTTGGCACAACCGGTGCGGCGATGTCTCAAAGAGCAGCGCATTATTGCATTGGCTAATCATGCAGTACTGAGGAATCGGGATGGAAAGCAGTTATTTCACATTGAGGACTCAGCTGCTCCTATTTGCGACAGGGAAGGAAAGGTGATCGGTGCGGTCTTGGTCTTTCACGATGTCAGTGAAAAAAGGGATCTGCTGCGTCGCATGTCCTATCAAGCCAATCATGATGCCCTGACCGACTTACCTAATCGCCAATTATTTATTGATCGAGTTCACGAAGCCATTTTACAAGCCAGTCGACACGAGGAGCAAGTGGCCGTGTTCTTCCTCGACCTTGATGGTTTTAAGCTCGTAAATGACACGCTCGGGCATGCCGCAGGAGACGCCCTGCTTCTTAAGGTCGGAAAACGTTTTAAAAAGTCTTTGCGTCAGGAAGATATTGTGGCTAGACATGGGGGAGATGAATTTCTCATCTTGTTGCCTCATTTGCAGTCGAAGCAACAAGCGGCCAAAGTGGCCCAAAAACTTTTAGATACACTAAGCGCTCCTTTTCAACTGGCAAAACAGGATGTATACATTTCAGCAAGTCTCGGAATTGCTCTTTATCCAGTTGACGGAGAGGATTCGGAGACCCTTATCCAACATGCAGATATGGCCATGTACCAGGTGAAAGCAAAGGGCCGCAACCACTTTCATTTCTATACCGTCGTCTTGCATGAGCGTCTAGAGGAGCGCCTCGCATTGCAAAACGAGATGCGTCGTGCCATGGAGCGGCAAGAGTTCGTTCTTTATTACCAGCCTCAGTTCCGCCTAAGTGATGGTCAATTTTGTGGGATGGAGGCGTTAGTGCGTTGGCAACA
>DHJG01000042.1:0-1260 GCA_002404215.1 Desulfosporosinus sp. UBA4726 | reverse complement strand
TTGAAAAACTTAAGGATATGGGAGTTCATCTAGCCATCGACGATTTCGGTACTGGCTTTTCGTCCCTGAGTTATTTGAATCGTTTCTCTCTGAATACGCTGAAAATTGATCGGTCGTTTATTACTGGCGTTGACGTCCATTCAGATGGGCAAGCAATAGTCCTAACCATTATTCAACTCGCACAAAATTTAGGACTAAAAGTGATTGCAGAAGGAGTGGAGACTCAGGGTGAGTTGGATTTTCTTCGGAGCAAGGGCTGTGATGAAGTGCAAGGTTTCTTGTTGGCTAAACCCGATTCAATCGACAAACTGGTCTCTTACTTTACAGAGAATCGTACATAATTATAATATGTACGAACTTCTAATAAGTCCGCTTATGAAAATTATTACTCTAGAGCGCGGTGATTTTTGCTATAAGGAGGGGATAATGTGTTAATTATTGATCGATTTGAAGGAGACTGGGCAATTATCGAAACAGAAAATCGTCACACGTTTAATTTGCCCCGCTTCGTTTTACCACCTGGTATTAAGGCGGGGGATGTAATTAGCATTCAGGTGGAAATTGACCTAGTCGCAACCAAGGAACTTGCAGAAAGATCCAAACACTTATTAGACAACTTCTTCGATGAGTAGGAAAGGGGTTCGAAAGATTGTTTTTTCGTAAGAATCGGTTTATCGTAGCACTGATAATTTTGTCCTTCTTGCTTCTTCCAGGTTGTGGCGCGACAGGAAAGGCGATGACTTCGAGCACCGCACCCAACCAAACAGATCAGGTGGGCCTATTACAAGTGCATTTTATTAATGTTGGCCAAGCAGATAGTATTTTAGTTATATCGAATGGTCAAAGTATTCTTGTTGATGGTGGAAATTCTGCAGACGGAACTGCGGTAGTAAGTTACTTGAAATCTCAGGGAGTCAAAGAACTTTCAGCCATCGTTGCAACTCACCCACATGAAGACCATATTGGGGGACTAGATACCATTATTCATAGTTTTCCGCCAAAACAGGTTTATATGTCAAATGGTACTTCAGCGACAAAAACGTTTGAGGACTTTATTGCGGCAGTCAATGCCAGCGGTGCTAAGAAGATTAAAGCTAAAGCAGGAGTTAAGCTAGATGTTCCTGGTCTATCCGGGCTATTTTTGGCACCTAATAATGAACAATATGAAGACCTTAATAACTACAGTGCTGTCTTAAAGATCACCTTTGGTAAGGTTTCCTTCCTATTAACAGGGGACGCCGAGGATGTTTCAGAAGCAGA
>DHJG01000161.1 GCA_002404215.1 Desulfosporosinus sp. UBA4726 | reverse complement strand
CTGAGTACGGAACTCCCTTGCCGGAGCATGTTCTGGAAACTATTCGTCGCAACAAGGTGGCTCTCAAAGGACCCGTCACAACCCCGGTCGGGAAAGGCTTTCGTAGTGTCAATGTCTCCCTGCGGCAACAACTGGAGCTTTATGCCAATGTTCGTCATTTACGGAACTTGCCGAATGTTGCCTCGAGGTATGATGATGTTGATATTGTGGTTGTCCGGGAAAACACGGAGGATCTCTACGCCGGAATTGAGCACATGGTCGGCAAAGATGCTGCGGAAAGTATCAAGATTATCACCCGTGAAGCCTCAGAACGAATCGGAAGATATGGCTTTGAATTAGCCCGTCGAGAAGGGCGTAAACGAGTGACTATTGTTCATAAAGCCAATATCATGAAACTGAGTGATGGCCTTTTTCTGGAAAGTGTACGAGCTGTAGCCCAAGATTATCCGGAGATTGTATGTGACGACCGGATCGTCGATGCAATGTGTATGAATTTAGTTCAAACTCCCGAGCAATTTGATGTGTTAGTATTACCTAATCTCTATGGGGACATTGTTTCAGATCTGGTCGCTGGATTAGTCGGCGGACTAGGTGTTGCACCGGGGGCTAATATCGGAGAAACGTACGCAGTTTTTGAGGCAGCCCATGGCAGTGCTCCTGAGATTGCTGGCAAAAATATAGCTAATCCTATCGCTATGCTTCTATCTGGGGTAGAAATGCTTCAATATCTAGGATTTGCCCAAGAAGCCCAGCGGGTTGAAAAGGCGATTGAGAAGGTTCTAAAGGATAAAGAATTTATTACTCCAGATTTGGGTGGGAAGTCCGGTACTACCGAGATGGCGGCGGCTATCATTAAAGCTATGGCTTAAGTAGAGAAAGTAAACTTCTGTTCCAATAGAAACAATCTTCAGAGAACGTTATCTGTAGGAGAGTAAACCTGATAACCGAAAGAAGTGGCTAGATTAACCAATAATCTAGCCACTTCTTTTAGGGCTGCTTATGGACAATCTTAACGGTAACGGGTAGAATTGGAAAAGGGCAGGGGAATTTCTGAGATCAGTTTAAGATAGAGGATGAATGAAATGGGTAAACGAATTGACCCTCGAATTCCACCAAGACAACCAGTCTGGAATATTTGGCAAGGGTTGTTTTTGATTGCACTTGTGACGTTAATTGAGTATCCTCTCGGATGGCTGGAGACTCCGAAGGATTTAGGTTCTATGCGTGGTATTCTCAACTTTATAGGGGTTGGTATAGGTGATGTTCTAGTCTATTTTAGCGTAGTTTGGATATTTATGCGCCTGATACGCCGACCATTTTCTGACCTGGGGTTTGTCAAGCCGCTAAAACGATATGTTGTGTTGGGGTTGATAGTTGGGATTTTATTGTTTGTGGGTATTGGCCTTTTAGGAAACGTATTGACAAATTTATTAGGAACGCCAGCTCCGCAGAGTTTTGCAATAGCGGTAAAAGGGGTAAGCTACAAATGGGAATTTGGGCTGCTCACTCTTTTAGGGGGAGTAATAGCTCCAATCAAGGAAGAGATGCTATTTCGTGGCTTAATGTACCCACCTCTTCGTCAAGCCTTGGGCAAGGGTAAAGGGATGTTACTGACAGGACTGTTTTTTGCAGCGCTTCATTTTGATATCGTTCGATTTTTACCATTGTTTATTGGTGGGGTCGTGCTCAGTTGGTTATACGAGCGCTCATCAAGTATTTGGCCTACCATTGTTGCCCATGGAACCTGGAATATATTAATGGCCCTTGCGCTATGGGTTCAGCGCTATTAATGTCGATTAAAGAAGGAGATTTTATTATTTATGAACGATAAAACAGTAGAGAACATTGCCTTGGGTAAGAAGTCAACGTTAGAATGTCTTCGTCTCCTCTCAGACGGCTCGGGTATAGGATATATGGATGGTATTGCAACGTTCGTGCCGGGGCTTCTGCCTGGAGAAACCGGGGAAGTTGAAGTGTATGAAGCTAAAAAGAAATGGCAGAGGGCTCGGCTTGTGAAAATTATCAAGCGTTCCCCAGAACGCATCGGTGCTCCCTGTTCTGTCTTTGAACAGTGCGGCGGTTGCCAGTTACAGCATACGACTTATGAAGAGACCTTGGTCTGGAAGCAACGTTGGGTAGAGGATGCACTCACAAGAATTGGGAAAATAACTGTTCAGGTCAAGCCAATTATCGGGACGCCCGTGCCATGGCGTTATCGCAATAAGGCGCGTCTTCACCGTGTACCAACCGGCAAACTTGGCTATTACAAGGAAAAATCCAAGGAGCTGATCCATTTTTCAGATTGTATTCTGTTGAGTGAGCGGATGAATCGCTGGGTTCGACTAACTGAGGAATTTCTGACCGATGGGTTTGTAGAAATACACACCATAACCTTTCGTGAGAACACAAGAGGCGAAGGATCTATACTCTTAGAAGGGCCACCTACTAAAGCCTTATCTGGCGAAGATAATCCGGAATTCTTTGAGGCCTTATTTAAGGAAGGGGTTCGTTCTGTTTGGGGAACTGATTCGGAAGGCAACTTAGCCCTGGTGTGGGGAGAGGAAGGCTTTAGCCAAACGATTCTGGATATGACCTTTGACGTTTCTCCGTTGTCATTTTTGCAAATCAATTCGCTTCAAACAGACGTCCTTTACTCTCATGTTTTGGAGATGGCTGCCCTGAAGGGAAACGAAATTGTCTGGGATCTATACTCTGGGATTGGGACCCTCGCTTTAGCTCTGGCCTTAAAGGCCCAGAAGGTCACAGGCATCGAGGAAAATCCGTATGCCGTTGAGGATGCTATCCAAAATGCAGTTAACAATAACGCAGTTGGCCACGTTGAATTTCTCAAGGGGAAAGTCGAGTCGCGGATGATGAAGATAGATGAGAATCCCGATGTCGTTGTCTTAGATCCACCCAGAACTGGAATGGATCCGCTCGTCACGCAACGCTTACTTGAACTTAAACCCCAGCGTATCATCTATGTATCCTGCGACCCAGGAACCCTGGCTCGGGATCTCGCTGTTCTAAATCAGGGCGGATACAGAGTTGACAGCGTACAGCCGGTGGATATGTTCCCGTGGACGCAGCACGTGGAGACGGTGGTAAGTCTTACAACACGCACAAATTGAGAGCGGCTTGTGGTGCGGGTTGTAGAGTTTAGGGCTAGAATTGTTTGAGTGGTTAATAGGACCAGATGCGTCCGCGAGAACATGTTTTTAGGGGTTGTGGTAGATGGTTTTGGGGCATAGTGCGCCCGCGAGAACATATCGGATATGTAATTTATGGTAGTTGAGTTGGTAATTTTTTCTGTAGATAGTTGTACTCTGTGTAATGGGAACCAATTAACAAATATTTAATGCGTTGGTTGAGAAGATAGAAATTCTCACACCAGCGCATTTTGTTTTTGAGTTAAAGAGTGGGTTGAGGGTGGAGGAAATAGTGGAGTAAAAATTTACAATATATGCCGTCTGTCTTGATTCATATGTTTACTTCAATTTTTTCGTCAATTAAAATATCCCGTATGAGTCCGATAAATAAGGATATGTTAAGCCCCCTCAATTCACGGAGGGGGCTATTTTTTTATTTTCCATGCATAAGGTAAAAACCACGGACTTCAGTCCGTAAAGCTTCTAGCTCACCGTGCTTCGAGAGCCACGGGGTTCCCAGACTTTAGTCGGCTTCAGCCGAAACCAGCGACTTCCAGTCGCAACCGTAACCCCTGTACTTCAGTGCAGGGTCGTTGAGTTAAATTAGGCATTATCCTTATTCAAATAGGGGGTTGGGTTTGTTATACGTGGTAACGGTTTTTGAATATTCCGCTCTTTTTGTGTATCAAACTCCGTATAATGCGGGTTTGTTATGGTAGTCCGGGTTTTTGACCGTGAAAGTCTCTTGTGGGCGCCCATATATATCCTTCCTTTCAGATCAGAATGTTGCGAATCTAGATTAGATTTCCCAATAATAATGACTTCAATTCCTTTATTTCAAGCTTTGGGTCCTATAAGAGACATTTCGTAAAGTTCATAAAAACAATATTCTCCATTTTCGTCCAAATTCCTCTCTGACAGCCAATTTACCGGTTTTCATTTGCTGCTTTTCTGGTTCATTTAGCGTGTTTTAATCCGAAGTGCTAAAGTCCATTTTTCTCTCGCTTACGTCGATTTACTATGGTGTTTGTTTCGTGTTTTTCCTATTCGGCTCACGTCTAATCCTTGGGGCATGGATAATGACAGCTATATTAAGAGAGGGATGCATATGCCCGATAATAAACTCCTAGAGACAATAAATAGCAGGGAATCGTTACTTGAAGAATTGATGAACAAATATTAAATGCGTTGGTAGAGAAGTGGTATGCTACCCCCA
>DHJG01000178.1:5938-7223 GCA_002404215.1 Desulfosporosinus sp. UBA4726 | reverse complement strand
CGGGACGTTCATTTTTTAGTCAGGAATCATATGATGGGAACAATGACCTTCACGAGTAATCTAAAAGAGGAATTAGAGGACACTAAGCTTCGCAATAAGGCTCGCCGCTTTGCGTGGGAGATGGGCTGGAATGGGCAGTATTTTGATACGCAAAGGGTAGAGAATCTGCTCGATTTGTGGCGGGCAGATTTCCTTGGTGGAAAGCAGGATGCTGAAAAGAGAAAAGACCGACTTGAGTGGATTCAGAGTGAAATCAGAAAAGCGTGTGCTATTTTAATGGAACAATCCACTTTGCTTGATTGGGCTTATTTCCAAGAATTCGTCCGTGAAAAAGGGTTAGAAGGAGAACGATTTGGTCGCTTCAAAGAACAGGTTCGGGGACAAGTTATGATTAACACAAAGTTTAGTCTGACTGATCCTCGTTTTCTTGAACGGGAATATGGAATATTTCGGAATTCAGCTAAATAGACCTTGACTGATATTGACTATTAAGTTATAATTTTTCCAATGAAAGGGGTCGTAATATTTTGGAAAAAAGTTGGCGGTGTACTGTATGTGGGTATATTCATACTGGAGAAAATCCACCCGAAATTTGTCCAATTTGTGGTGCGGACGCGAGTTTCTTTGAACTTGTTACTCAAGACGATAAAGCTAGTACTTCCTCTGAATCAAAAGCTGTTGCAAAGCCAGTAGTCGCTCAGACGGATGAGAAAGCTGCAATTCGTCAAGCGCTTTACCGGATTTCCTATGGCCTTTATATTATTACCGCGCAGTCTGAAGGCCGAGACAATGGTCAATGTGCGAATACTTGTTTCCAAATCACCTCAGATCCGGCGAGGTTGGCTATCGGGATCAACAAACAGAATTTCACCCATGAATTAATTCAGAAGAGTGGTAAGTTTGGGGTTTCGGTACTAAATCAAACCGGACAGGATTATGCACGTCGGTTTGGATATCGTTCGGGTCGTGATGTCGATAAATTTGAAGGTTTGGCAGTCCATCGTGGAGAATCGGGAGTCATTTTACTTGATGATGCGCTTGTAACCATGCAAGCAACGGTTCTGAACCAGATGGATGCTGGGACACATACGTTATTCCTAGCAGACGTTACCAACGGGGAGATACTCCAAGAAGGCGATCCAATGACCTACGCCTTTTTTAGGGCAAGTAAGTAAAGAAAAATAACCCCCTCGCGATATCGTGAGGGGGTCGTTTTCAGTTTAGGAGGAAGCCCGTGGACGCTGATGAACAAATGCGGTGGAAAACGAACATAAAAAGATGGGGC
>DHJG01000178.1:718-5821 GCA_002404215.1 Desulfosporosinus sp. UBA4726 | reverse complement strand
ACTCCATTTGAAATCAAAGCAATCACGCCGCGCATCGATCCTAAAGCGGTTTGGCAATCTTGTCAGACAGTCGTAGCCTTGGCTTATCCGCTCCCTTATTCGTCCTATCCTCGGGAAGGGGAGGGTGTACTTGCCCGCTCTGCAGTGGGGGAAGATTATCATCATTTTATGAATCGGAAAATTAATCAGCTGGTCGAGATCATGGTGATAAATGATTGGCAGTGGACCTTACAACGGCAAGTGGATACTGGTCCTCTAATAGAGCGGGCCTTTGCTATTAGGGCAGGTATCGGCTGGATCGGACGAAATCAACACCTCATTATTCCAGGGTATGGTTCTTTCGTAGTCTTAGCTCTGCTCCTTTTAGATCAAGATATTGAACCGGATCATCTTTCCACACCAGACCAATGTGGAGTCTGTCAACGATGCGTTCAAGCATGTCCAGCGCAAATCCTAGGGAAAGACCTATTTGCAGCCAAACACTGCGTCTCTTATCTTACCCAGAGTAAAGAGCTGCTCACGCCTGAAGAGTGTGGGCGACTTGGCGTACGAGTATTTGGCTGTGACACCTGCCAGGAGGTCTGTCCACACAATCAAAAGAGGCTGGAGGAGGAACAAGTAGATTCATCTTCTTCTTCGCTGCGACGTGGCGTCGATTTAATGGAGACTCTTAATCTAACCAAGGGAGAGTTCCAACAACGGTTTAAACAAACCGCGGCAGGATGGCGTGGAAAGGGAGTTCTCCAACGAAATGCCTTTTTAGGCCTGCGGAATAGTCAAGATGACCGTTATAAATTTTGGTTGACAGAACGTAAAAAGGCTAGATTCGTTCCGCCAATGATTACCCCATATATCATTTAAAAGAAGAATAATCGTCGAAAGGAAACTATGCAACTAGTAGGTTTATGTGTACCAGTTACTGTTGGAAAATCCCCAAGACGCTTCAAACTGTAGAGTAAGTGGAAGCCCTAAATTATGCTTTATTGTGCTGGTTTTTTTCTTTTTGGACTGTGACCGCATACTAATTGCGGTATCTTGCAGTACGATTTTCGGTGCAAAAGTATTTAGATTATAGTAAAGTAATTTGTATAAATAAGGGTGTTTATTACTAAATAACTTCTTTTTATTTTAGCAGAGGGCAGGCGAGATGCGAGAGTTCTCCAATGATTAAGCTCTATAGTTTGCTTTTTGTAAAGAATAGGAGGTGGCAAGTTTTATGCAACAAGATTGGGACATTATCGGACAAGTAATGTTACAATTAGTAAAGGACCATTTTCCGGTAAAAGAACTTAAAAACTATATGTCCGAATTCATTACATATAAAATGAAAGGCTACTTTCCCTTTGGCCAGCTTGCTATCTTGCATTACCAAATGTTTGCTGGTCAGTCTAAAGACATCTTTATAGCCGCTGCCGCTGTTGAGCTCATGATTCTTTCGCTCGATATATTTGATGACTTGCAGGATCAAGATAATTTTTCAGTCCCTTGGCATAAAATTGACCAAGCTATAGTAATGAACATAGCTATGGGTTTTCTAGTGCTTAGTACAAAAGCATTGGGAAAAACATCATTTGATCGAGATAGAAAGCTGGTGGCAAGCGACTACCTAAATATGTGTGTGCTAAAAGCGATTAATGGTCAACACACTGATCTTATGGCTTTGATTGAATCTGAAGAGGATTACATCCAAATGATTAGAGAAAAGTCAGGATCACTTATGGCCTCTGCCTGTTTGGTAGGAACAGCTTTAGCCAGCGAAAAACATCATGATAGTGTCAATAAATATGCTGAGCATATCGGGATAATTGCCCAAATAAAGAATGACATAAATGATATTTGCCGTTGGGATGAAAAAAATGACCTTCTTAATAAGAAGAAAACTCTGCCAACCTTATATTTAATTAAAAATCGACAACCGCAATATCAGTTTACTAGGGATTATTATAGCGGTAAGCTCATGAAAGGAGAATTAATAAAAGACAAAGTAAAAATACAAGAGTTAATCGAGAAATCTGGGGCACTTGAATATGCTCGTGTTGTAATGAGGCTAAATCAGTTACAGGCGATCGAACTGATAGAAAGTATAGGTATAGTGCAAGAATGGAAGGAAAAATTGGTGCAATATATCTAAACTTTCTGTCACTCGCGATATAATTGCGAGACCCGCTGTACCATTGGCAGGGCTAGGGGATAGATATCTATTATATTGTTTAAATGAAAATTAAGAATGGAGAAAAAGGGTATGTTGCAAAATGTTGTTGAGTATTTGATGCAAAATCCTGATGTCAAAGAGAAAGTAAAAGAGGGTACAGCAAGCTTAATAGGATTAACGGAAATAGAACAAAAGGCAGTTCTTGATGTTTTTGAAATTTCAGTTAGCACCTCTGTATCACCGCTAGTGTTTTGGTAAGAGCTTCGTGAAGAGTCAGGATAACTCCTGGCTCTTTTTTGGAAAGGAAATTTCGCATGGGAAACTTTAAAAAGAGTTTCGTGTTACTAGCTACGACAGGAATTATTTTAATAATGTCCTATTACTTGCTGTTTGTCACTTTAAGCATTCCATACATTGGGCTAAGTGTGAAAGAAAATGAAGTAGGTAAATGGCAGATATCTTATGTGGATCATCTCGGATGGGCAGAACGACAAGAAATCAAAGTTGGTGATACTGTTTCCTCAATAAATGAAATTCAACCTAGTGGTTATTCTACGATTCGACAATATGGTGTTATTGAACAAGCAGAAAGCTTTGTGATTAATAGAGACGGAGAATTGGTCTTACATAAGGTAACAAAAGATGTTACTCCAGAGCAAGTTCAGTATCATATCGTCATGCCGATCCTGGTATTTGTTATACTATTGATTTTTTCCTTTTTCTTATATATTAAAAAAAGCGAAGATAAGTCTGCGCTTATTCTGATTCTCTTTTTTCTAGCCATTGGATTAAGTTATTTGAGTGCCCCAGTTTCAGCAAGGATGGATACTCTAGGTATATACATCAATCGAATTACATTCTCATTAATACCCGTGCTCTTTTTAGAATTTCTAAATAGTTACTTTATACGATATGGACTTTCTTTGTTTAAGCGCAAGATTTTAGGAGTATTTTATTTAGCCAATGGTTTACTGCTTGTGATTAATTTGTTTTTTCAGATCTTTGGGGGAAGTTTGGCCCTGATTAGATATTCCTTTCTGGCAGTATTTACACTAAGTATTCTTTTATGTTTCTATATTTTGATCTCCCGTTATATTCGTTATAGAAGTACCATACATAAACCAGTTTTCAAGATAATAATAGCTGGATTCACATTGGCTTTTTTTCCGTTTGTCGTCTTAGTAGGTCTTCCCAGTACTTTATTTGGGATTGAATTAATACCAGGAGCTTTAGCGGCAGCTTTTTTAGTATTTCTTCCCGGCGTATTTTTATATTTGATTACCGCAAATCGCTTATTTGATATCGATTTTATCATTGACCGTATTCGTTACTATTCCATAATAAGTCTCATACCCACTGCACTGTTCGTTTCATTTCTATCCTATTTTTTGAAAAATTTTACTTTAGTTCAGTGTGCTCAAGTTGCCCTGGTTACTTATCTAGGAGTTATAACGTTTCTTTATATAAAAGAAGAACTTGATTTTCGTTTTCGTTCAAAACTATTTAGAGAAAAATATAATTTTCATGTAAGTTTAGATCGTTTTTATCAGGATATTGCCAAAGTAATGAAGATATCTGATTTAGAGGAACGATTAATCATGGAAGTAACTGAAGTTTTATCTGTCAAAACTGTTTCGTTATTGGAAGCGGATTTGAGGGATTATTCATTAACAATAAAAATAGGGAGTCCGGATTTTCCAGAAAGAGTTATAGTTGATTGGTTGAAAAACAATAATGAATTGTTTATTGGAGAATTAATTGATATTGGTAGTAATGGAGTCTTTCTTATAATTGGTAAGGATAAGGGCAAAAACCATCTCGTATGGATAAGGGGGAAATTGAATCGGACACAATTTAATCAAGAGGAAAGAGTATGGCTCAGAACGATTGCATTATATGTATGTATGGTTTATGAAAACCTACATTTAATTGAGGGGTTAATTGAGAAACTAGAAGAGGTGGTCACTCAGAAAGACTCAGCTCAGCCTTGGGTATTGCGCCTTTTATTTAACTTATCGGAGAAGGAGAGACGTCGTTTAGCATCAGACTTGCACGATTCGGCACTACAACAACAATTGCTTTGGTATCGTAACCTCGAAATAATATCAGTCGATGAAAGAATCCCGATCGATCTTAGGAAACAATTGAATAATATGGCCGAAGGGTTGTTGGATGTAACTCACCAAATTCGTGAAACCTGCAATGAACTACTTCCGCCGTTATTAAAAGAGTCTGGGATTGTAGAAGCGTTAAAGAACTTATTTACTAATGCTCAGTTACGGACGGATTATGTTGTGAATTTTGATTCAACAGGTTTTAATATTAATCTGGATTATGACCATGTATTGGCCCTTTATCGAATTGTACAGGAACTATTGACAAACGCCGCTAAGCACTCCAAGGCAACTGAGATTAATATTACATTAACTGACAGTAATGGTCTTATAACCTTAAACTATCGAGATGACGGTATTGGTATGGAGTTAAAAAACTTACAATCTTCGTTCAAGCATATGGGGTTATCCGGAATCAAAGAACGAGTCTCCAGTCTTGAGGGTAAAACACGTTTTAATTCAAGTTTAGGCAAAGGGTTCGAAGTTGCAATATGGATGGCCGTAGGCATGATTGTCAATGGACACGAACGAGTTACCCAGAGGGAGGACAACTATGATTCAAATATTACTAGTCGATGATCATCCTTCAGTGGGTGAAGGTACAAAAAGCATGATCGAGCAAGAAGATGATATGAAGGTTGCTGTTGTAACCTCTAGTATGGAAGCCCTAGAGGTATTGAAAAGCCAGAGGTTTGATGTGCTTATGTTTGATTTGAATATGCCTGTAATCAATGGCTTGGAATTAACTCGGAGGGTAATCGCAATAAATTCGGATACGCCTATTTTAATTTATACCGGGTACGATATTTCTTCTCACTTCAATATTCTAGTAGAAGC
>DHJG01000178.1:0-559 GCA_002404215.1 Desulfosporosinus sp. UBA4726 | reverse complement strand
GGTGAAGCAGTTGTACCCGTATCCCTTTTACACCAGCTAAGGCGTAATGATGCACGGACTGCTGGTTCAGCGAAGGAAAAAAGCTTAGAAGGTATATCAATCGATGAGAAGGAGCAAATGATTCTTCAAGAAGTTGCCAGAGGCAAGGGTAACAGGGAAATTGCGGAGATCTTATTGATGAGTCAGCGTACTGTTGAGTACAATCTGACTCGAATTTTCGGGAAGTTAAATGTTCGGTCAAGAGCAGAAGCAATAATTGAAGCCAAACGCCTTGGGCTTATTCCTAATGAGGATTTTATATAGTACTAGATAAAAATGTGATTTGGAATAAAATATGAAAAATATTTCCGGGACCGCTAGCCGCTGCCTCTTCCGCTTTTCCTTTTTTGTGTTTTTCCGGCCCTTGAAGGTCTTCTTCCTCAGGTGTCCGGCCCCTTTCATTGATTGTCTGCCGCAGCTCCCGCTGGCTCATGTTCCCAACATCATTGTCCGCTATAAATTGATCCCGGTCCTCTACCGGAATCCCAAAAAGGATGAGCCCTTGGGTGTAGTTCAAATG
>DHJG01000092.1:1316-2976 GCA_002404215.1 Desulfosporosinus sp. UBA4726 | reverse complement strand
AGATAGCGTGCTGGCTTCACCATCAGCTCGTGCCAAACTAGAAAGCCAGATTGTACAACGAATCCAAAGTACGAACTCTGATGGCATCGTCATCGACTTTGAATGCATGAGTGACGCCACGGGGCCCTATCTCACCCTGTTTATGAAAGAAATTTACGCCCAACTTCATCCCTTAAATAAGTTAGTGATCGAAGCTGTCATGGCCCGAACCGGTTCTGAAGCTTGGCTCGGCGAGTTTAACTACCATGACCTCTCCCAATATGTTGATTACTTGCACGTTATGACGTATGACTACAGCCACGGGTCTCCAGGACCCATCGCTCCAGTGGATTGGAGCAGCAATGTTCTGAAATATGCACGCGGTCAAGGCGTCGACATGCATAAAGTTCTCCTCGGCCTTCCCTACTACGGAGTAGACTGGTGGACTGCCGACACAGGAACTAGCCCAACTTACACCCGACGCTCGGGCGGAACGCCTGAGTTACTGGCGTTAGCTCAGGGACCAGTACAACGCGATGCCTCCCAGATTCCTTATTTCTACTACTCCGATGCTTTAGGTACACACACGGTTTATTTTGACGATGCGCAAAGCTGGCAAGCCAAAATGGAGTTGCTTAATCAATACGGACTCGGCGGGGTCGGGGCCTGGTCTCTTAATTGGAGCATAAATCCTGCCAATCCCACAAGTCCCAGTGCCATCTTTCCGCTTCTGAAGCAGTATTTAAGGTAATGCGAAAAGGCACAAATTACAACATTCTTTCCACGCTCTAGGTTATTTTAAATTATTCGTACTAATATAAGCCGTTCACTGACATATTGACAGTGAGCGGCTTATATTAGTAGCGATTTATATTAAGTATGAATAATCTCTCAAGAGGCTAAATCAATACTCATCCATCAATAAAAACTCCGCAAGATTTTTATGCTTGATACCCTGTATATTATCTTGCCAAAAATCTTCCAATCTAACAACATATTTTGGATAATGGTCTCTTATGCCCAGCAATGCTCCAAATTCTCTTTCTACAGTTGATTCTTCCGATAATCTATAGGCTACCTGTACATAAACCTTTTGATCTTTTTTCTCTGCCACGAAGTCAATTTCTTTATCATCAAACTTTCCAACATACACCTGGTATCCTTTGCGAATAAGTTCTAAGAACACCCATATATAGGAAGAACGCTTTGTAAAAGTCGTTTGCTTTGTTCTCCTCACACTGTATAATATTAGAAAACCTACTTTAAGGAAGTACGAGGTGTCCTTTTTTGCTGATATTACTGACGATCTTTAATTCCATGCTCATGGTGACAGGTCAAGTTCTTTGGAAGACGGGGGCAAGTGGCAAAGATATCCAAAGCCTCGGTCAGCTCTTGCGCCTTTTTCTGACGCCTTACGTAATTGCTGGCCTCATGGTGTATGGCTTTGCTTCCGTCCTTTGGATATATATTCTCAACAAAGGCGAGTTGAGCTATGTTTATCCCATCCAGAGTACAGCCTATATTTTCGCACTTATAGTAGCAACAACAATTTTCAAAGAAGCTCTCACTCCCGCGAAGGTCATCGGGGTCATTGTGATTTGCCTTGGTGTTATTATTACTACACATAAGTAGGGATCGGCATGAGGCGAGCAAGACTTCAGAGAAGAAATATGGTTCAATA
>DHJG01000092.1:459-1087 GCA_002404215.1 Desulfosporosinus sp. UBA4726 | reverse complement strand
CATTGAAAAAGATGAAGACGGAGGATATGTTGCAACTGTACCTGAATTAAAAGGCTGCCACACCCAAGGAGATACGATCGCCGAAGTAATGGCCAATATAGATGAAGCAATCAAATTGTGTTTAGAGGTCCATGAAAAAGACGGAGTTCAGGTTTTTAATCCGAACTTCATAGAAGCCAAACAATTTGAGTTGGTTATCTAAACGAGGGCTGATTAAGGCAATCCTCAAAGACATTGGCTTGACCGATGAAGATTACGAGGTGATCCGGAAGAATTAACGATCTTCCTACTCACCCTAGATATCTAGGAAAATTCAGGGTATATAAAAAAGAAACGGGATCGAAGGGTTTACCACCTTCGATCCCGTTTCTTTTTTATAAAAATTTCATTTTACGGTTTTGAGCTTTACAATGTCACCCCAATTACTCGCTGTAATTAGTTCAACATTTAACAAGTCTTTTCTGATGGCTTTGATTTCTCCAGTTATCTCAGCTATATTATACGACATCTTGTCGTGCTCTGCTTTATTGACTTGGGCCAAGTGTTCTAAGGCCTTTAGTAACTGTGTATTCTCTCTGATCTGAATCCCTTGGTTATCCACTTTCACTAATAATGTATCAATTTGTTT
>DHJG01000092.1:0-294 GCA_002404215.1 Desulfosporosinus sp. UBA4726 | reverse complement strand
TAATAATGTATCAATTTGTTTTCCGTGGTTGTCTACTTTTTCTAATATTGTATCAATTTGTTTCCCCTGATTGTCTACTTTTTCTGATAACGTATCAATTTTATCTGTTAGGGAGTCAAATTTGTTAGTAAAATCACTTTTGAGGCCCTCTATTGCCTGAAGGATTTTATCTGGCATTCATATCCCATTCCTTCCGTCTTAGTTATCTATTCCATTATATCATAGCCATTCCATGAAATCATTCGCCTTTTTTCTTCTTGGATAATTTGAATAAATAAGAAACGGGATCGAAGG
>DHJG01000012.1:7866-9657 GCA_002404215.1 Desulfosporosinus sp. UBA4726 | reverse complement strand
GCGTTCGCCATAATCGTCTTAACATCGGCAAAGTCCAAATTTATTAAACCGGGAATCGCTATTAAATCTGAAATCCCTTGAACCCCTTGACGTAAAACATCATCTACAATGCGAAAAGCGTCATGAATCGTAGTATCCTTTGCCACTACTTGCAACAATCGATCATTCGGAATCGTAATTAACGTATCCACTTTACTTTTAAGCTCTGCAATTCCTTTTTCTGCCTGCATAGCCCGTTTACGACCTTCGAAGGTAAATGGACGTGTAACTACGCCTATCGTTAATGCACCTATTTTCTTGGCCACTTCCGCAACGATCGGTGCTCCTCCAGTGCCCGTTCCGCCTCCCATCCCTGCAGTAACGAAAACTAGGTCTGCTCCCTTTAACGTTTTAGCAAGTTCTTCACGGCTTTCTTCCGCCGCTTTAGCGCCTATTTCCGGATTTGCCCCTGCTCCAAGTCCTTTGGTTAATTTCATTCCAATTTGCACTCTTCGACCTGCTCGTGAGAGTTGTAGAGCCTGAGAGTCTGTATTTACAGTAACAAAATCTACCCCTTGTAAGTTAGCGGTAATCATACGATTAACTGCATTGTTTCCACCGCCACCGACCCCAATGACTTTAATCTCTGCAAATTGGTTTAAGTCCGTATCAAATTCTAGCATCTAGGCTTTCATCCCCTCGCTTCATTCTGGGTCTATGCTTTATAAAGTATTCAACTGAGCCATCCAACACTCGCTTGTCTTAACAAAATATGCGTTGATATCCTCTATGTAGATTAAATTAAGTACCTATCCTTTGGTTGGATTTCTTTTCTTACCTTCTCAATTCCACAATTATTACTAAACTCCTTCTCTGGTAAGATTTTTGGAGTGATATTCTGGCAAAATGTAAGGACTTCATCAACAACTCATTGATAAGGTCCTTGTCTACAAGGTCCATATTAACTAATAAAAGGGTGCATTGACAAATAAAACCCCAGCATCATGCCGGGGTTTTACGTCATTTTATACAATGCTTAGTGTTGGAACCGCAGTCTGAAGCTATTGTGACTAGCTGAATAATATACTCTTGGAGAGCCAGCGATAGGCTCAAGTTAAGCATGAGTCTCACGGCTAACCTTGAAAGTATTGGTTTTCAGTCCCATCTCGACTTGATGACCGTTTATTAATGACGAGGCCTTAGAAACTCTGGAATATCAATATCCCCTTCTTTGTATAGCGGTTTGACTATACTATCCTGGGCTCTTCCAGGTGCTACTTCTAAGACGGCCGACTTCTGATCAAATCCAGTGGCGATCACGGTAACCCTGATTTCGTCCTTGAGCGTCTCATCAATGACCGCGCCAAAAATAATATTGGCATCGGGGTCAGCGGCTTCCGCAATAATCCCCGCGGCTTCGTTCACTTCAAAGAGGGTTAAATTAATACCGCTAGTAATATTAAGCAGGACCCCTTTGGCCCCTTCAATCGAATTTTCCAGCAATGGGCTGGAAATTGCTTTACTAGCTGCATCAGCGGCACGGTTTTTTCCACTTGCCCGACCAATACCCATCAGGGCAGAACCTGCGTTCGACATAATCGTCTTAACATCGGCGAAATCCAAGTTTATCAAACCGGGAACTGCTATTACATCTGATATCCCTTGAACCCCTTGACGCAAAACATCATCTGCAATGCGAAAAGCCTCATGCATTGTAGTATCCTTGTTCACTACTTGCAACAATCGATCATTCGGAATTGTAATTAACGTATCCACTTTACTTTTAAGCTCTGCAATTCCCTTTTCTGCCTG
>DHJG01000012.1:6831-7616 GCA_002404215.1 Desulfosporosinus sp. UBA4726 | reverse complement strand
GTTAAATTCACCCCAATTTGAATTTTTCGTTCTGCACTGGAGAGCTGTAATGCCTGTGAATCAGTGTTTACTGTAACGAAATCTACCCCTTGTAAGCTAGAGATAATCATACGATTAACCGCATTATTTCCACCGCCACCGACCCCAATAACTTTAATCTCTGCAAATCGGTTTAAGTCCGTTTCAAATTCTAGCACTAGGCTTTACCCCCTCGCTTCATTCTGGTTCTATGTTTTGAAAAAGTACAGGTTGTATCAAATATTCGACTACACCATTAAACCACTTGCAGTCTTAATAAAATATGCGTTGATACCCCCCGTAGATTAAAATGCAAGTGCCTATCCTTAGTTGTAAGGTATTTTCTTTTCTACTCTACACAATTCGACAATTATTGCTAAACTCCTCCTCTGATAAGTTATTTGGATATTTTTCTATAATATTAGGAATTTCATTAACAGCTACGTCAATAAAGTCACTGTCTACAAAGACCCCCTTGAAGTAACATTCAAGGGGGTCCTTTCTTTTGAGCAGAAGATAATTAATTACGCTGTTAAAATATCCGCTCTATTTAAGACTTACAGGAAGCCTGCTGGACCTGTAAAAATTGTTCCACATGGAACTACTTAACTTATATTGATGAAGGTCTTAACGGAAATTCCCTTTCAAAAGTGATATTAACCTGCTGTGGTAAGCTGCTCATTTTATATACATTTTAGGTAATTGAAAAAATAAAGAGGTGGTTATATTGACGTCAACAACTGACGAAAATAACCACCTCTTCAATA
>DHJG01000012.1:6033-6665 GCA_002404215.1 Desulfosporosinus sp. UBA4726 | reverse complement strand
CTTAGATTGAAATATGCTTGTTTAGTTTATCAATCAGTTCCTGTACTGAAACACCATGCACCTTGCAAGCCTGCTCCAGACTTTCGCTAGTAGAAGAAGGACAACCTAGACAATGCATTCCCATCTCTAAAAAATAAGGTGCCGTAGTTTGGTCTGCCTTTAAGATTTCCCCAATTAAAGTATTTTTTGTTACAGTCATTTCCATTTCCTCTTTTCTTCAAAATATATTTAGTTAATTAATCTTGCTGATCTATTAACTTGGTGAAAAACCCAGGTCCTGTCAGAACTTGTTCAATTTTAGGCAAAGCGATCCCTAACGCCTCTTTCAATACATCTTCTATGGTTTCCACCGCTACAATTTGAACCTTATTTTTAACTTCTTCTGGGACATCCTTTAGATCGGCAACATTATCTTTTGGAATCAGGACTTTGGTGATACCAGCACGTTCCGCAGCTATCAATTTTTCTTTTAATCCCCCGATTGGTAGAACAACACCTCTAAGCGTGATTTCTCCCGTCATGGCCAGTTTCGCATCCACCATGATACCGGTAATCAAAGAAGCAAATGCCGTGAATAGGGCGATTCCTGCCGACGGCCCATCCTTGGGAACGGCTCCGGACGGTACATGAAC
>DHJG01000012.1:0-5928 GCA_002404215.1 Desulfosporosinus sp. UBA4726 | reverse complement strand
ACGACACTTCTGGCAATAGCGGCCAATTGTTTTTTCAGTCCCCTGACACCGGCCTCCATGGTGTAGTCTGAAATAATTTTCTTTAAGGTTTCATCACTGATTTGAAGATCAGCCTCCGTTAAGCCATGTTCTTCTAGTGCCTCCTTGATTAAATGATTTTTACCAATGTTAAACTTTTCATTTGTAGTATAGCTTGAAAGCTGAATGACTTCCATGCGGTCCAGCAAGGGGCCGGGAATGTTTTCAAGCGAGTTTGCTGTTGCAATAAAAAATACGTTGGACAAATCGTAAGGCAGATCCAAATAATGGTCTGTAAAGGTATTGTTTTGTTCAGGATCCAACACCTCGAGTAACGCACTTGCTGGGTCCCCGTTATAACCTGTCATCAATTTATCCACTTCGTCTAAAACCATAACAGGATTCATGACCCCAGCCTTTTTGATGCTTTGCAGGATGCGTCCGGGCATTGCACCTACATAAGTTCTGCGGTGCCCACGGATTTCAGCCTCGTCGCGGATACCACCCAGACTGAGTCTAGTATATTTTCGGTCCAATGCTCCCGCGATGCTCTTGCCCAGGCTTGTTTTCCCTGTTCCTGGAGGACCCACGAGCAAAAGGATAGAACCCTGTTTATCTTTTTTCAATTGCATGACCGCAAGATGCTGTATGATACGATCCTTTACTTTCTCTAGGCCATCATGCTGCTCATCTAGGACACGCCGAGCTTCTCCAATATCGACGAGCTTCTCCGCCTTCATTTCCCAGGGTAGTTCTACAAGAATGTCTAAATAGTTCTGAATCACATTATAATCCGAGCTCGCGGGATTTTGACTTTCCAGTTTGCTTAACTCTTCTAGTGAAGCTGTTTGAATCTCTTCAGGCATGTGTGCCTTTTCAATGCGTGCTCTATAATCTTTCTTCTTGATGCCGGAGGCTGGTTCGACTTCATTCAGTTCTTTCTGAATTTCTCTCAGCTGTTCCCGCAATACCGTTTCACGATAATTTTTATTCGCTTTTTCGGAAAACCGTTCCGACATTTCAATCTGGAGCTGAATCCCTTCTTTGTAATGTAAGAAATAATCAATAAACGTCAAACTGCGCTCCTTTAGTGACGCTATTTCCATTAAGGTATATTTCTCTTCCTGTGAGAGTGGAAGAAACCGGGAGATATATCCTATCAAAACATTAAGATCCTTTATCTCATCAATTGCCTTTATAATACCCTCTGACTCTCTGAATTTGGCTCCAATTTGATGAGATATATTTTGAATATAGGTCATCATTTCTTTCTGACCATTTTCGTTGAGGTCGATGACTTCCTGCGCGGAAACAGTTTTTCCAGTGATCATGTTTTCTGCAATGTTGATATCCGATACTTCCACACGGTTTAAGATCTTAACTTGAACATGGTATCCTTTTTCGCTGGGATTGACCTCTAGCACCTCAAGTGCAACGCCTGTTGTGTAGAAATCCTCCACGTTGATTTCATGTCGGTCCCTATGCCGCTTTAATGGCAACGCCACAATTTCTTGATTTTTGTCTCGAATACAGACCAGCTCATCCTCGCTGAAGCGGTCTATTCTTAAGGGATAAGTCATTCCTGGTAATAAAACTAGATTTTCTATTGCTAATATCATATAAATCGTCTCCTCTTTCATAAACGAATGCTCGTTTAATGTCCTTTAAATAGGGAAGCGAGCTATTACCCTCGCTCAAGAACTAATCGAAATCTACTCTTTTGAGACCAAATGACCCTAGAGCAGACTAGATTTCAGAAATCTTTAAGCAGTGCTTTTTGAATAATGTAAATCAACTCTTCCAAGCGTTCTATGGCCATGTTTTCAGACTCACAACTTTTCACTGCAATCATTTTTACAGGGGAAAACAGAATAGCGTACAAATTATCATTGTTAAAGTTATTTAATATCTGCCGTTTCTTTAAATCCGTCAGCAACCGATTTAAATCCTCCGGTCCCTTCATCGAACCACAACTGCTCTGAAGAACAGGGCAGGTACTGAATTGTTCAATAAAATGAAAGACTTCTTTGTTCTCAATAATAAAGAAATAATATCGCCGAATCAATTCCGCAATGATTTCTTCCCCCACCATATTGGGACTTAAACATTGAAGCAAATATTGAATCGTGTCTTCAGAATATTCCAGATAAATTTCTCTAAGCATGGCCTCTTTATTTTCATAATAGATATATACTGTCGCTGGAGATACACCAGCGGCCTTTGCTATTTTTGAAATAGATGTGCCCTGGAACCCCTCCTCCAGAATTAATTGCACCACTGCAATTTTAATGCATCTTTGCTTTTCGTCATCTTTTTTTCTCATGCGTGCCGCCTAACTTTTAGATAAAATTGATGATAAATCTATAATAAACGATCACTCATTTAATGTCAAGTGGAGTTGGCCACAGTGGGGTTTATTTCAATAGTCAATCTGGCTTGGCTTAATAAAAATAGTTACCTAAGTCCGAGTTTGGCACTACTAACACCTTTGGGTTTTTGCTTGGATCTAACCACTTAATTAAGCTGACCATATCGTTTTCTGTAAGGGATATACAACTTCCAGTTGCTCCCAAACCATTTACATGAATAAATATTGCGCCTCCTTTATTAGGGCTTTGGCTGTAGTTCCAGTCGGTAACCAATGCATACTTATACTCAGTTCCAAAATCTATTAGATGTTCGAGATCGCCACCTGGGTTACTACTTATCATTCTATTGTATGTAGGACTTCCACTGTTCAAATCCCAGTAGTCGGAGGATGTTACCTTGTGGTATGTGAAATTCGAACCTGGACTATCTGCTATTCCAAAAGCAGATAGTATATTTAGTACTCCTGCTGGCGTTTGGCCTGAACTTTGCATTCTAGTGTAAGAAATACCATTTTCACCTAGTCTTATAGCAAATGTATTGAGTTTTTTCCACTGTCCATCTGTTTTTTCGTACATGCTTCCTGTTCCGTAAGAAGTGCCAGTTCCATTTGCTGTAACTAATAATACTTGGGAAGAAATTGCGAATAAAGGATTTTTGAACCCAATCAAAATTCCTTGAGCAACCCCAGTCCGTACAGCTTCAGGAACAACAGCTGCACCACCGAGTGCTGTAACAACACCAGTAGTCATTTTGCTATGCACAAAGATAGCTGCAGAAGGAACTGTTCCGTCAGTAAGAACGATAGCGGACTTAGTCATAGCTGCCAGCGGTGCACCAGCGAGAGCATCGATACCGGTCTTACCGTTAGCCAAATAGACATTGCCGTATGTTATAGAAGAACCAAAGTCTTGGATAACTTGGTTGTTAGTATCATAGGCATCGTTCCCAGCATGGCGGTTTACATTAGGAAGCTTAGCTAATACCGAAGCGCTAATTACGCCCGTTCCACCAATAACATCACTTGCTGTAATGGCAGGGTTTGAAGCTAAGTATGCAACTACACTAACGGGAAGTGCCTCTTTTGCAGTTAATATAATTGGCTCATTATTGGCAGAGGCAATAGCTGCAATAGATAGTGCATCTTGTAAGCTGTTAGCAACAGCAACTTTAGTTACTCCAACCATTTTCTTGGCTATATTTACAGATGTTTCGTATTTGTCAACTCCACCGAGGGATACAACTGCAATCCCCATACCTGCTAGCTCATTCAGAACTGCTTGACTGATAACAGCAGTTCCGCTGGTTACATAAACTACCTTAACGTTCAGTTTAATAAGTTCGGCTTTAGTGTCAACATTTAATACCACGCCAGAGTCTTGCAAAAGGATCGGAGCTTTCATGAATGTAGCGAGTGGGCCAGATGTCAATGCATCAACCATACCGTATGAAGCTGAAGAAGCAAGAATTACTGTTCCTGTCCAGCCCGTTTGATCAGCGATTGCTACTGCAGTTTGTGCAGCCGTGTTACCGAATAAGCGATTCGGTACTGCACCTGTAGCAGATGCGTTTAAAGGAGCCATTGTCAATGCCATACCTGCAATAGTTAATGAGGCTATGGTTTTTATAGTTTTTTTCATTGGTGCGAATTTCTCCTCTCAACTTGGGGCCTCTTCTTATCTTAAATGAAGGATCTCAATCCCTTACCTAGGACGACTCTTAGTTGACCTCACTCCCTTAAAACACTGAGTGCAGATGGGGGCTAACTGAATTATAGCACGGAAATTTGATGCTAAGCGAACTAAGTCGAATGCCTAGCTAGTAATATGGACGAGTGGCTCACCTAGTGTGAAGGATTATAAGCGGCGGCAAACCTACCGCCCTACTATGATGACGGTTCTTCTGTCTTCTTGGCTATTCAAAGTACTTATAGACAAAATGGCGACCAACTAGACCAACGTTCCATAAAAAAAATGGGGTGTCCCAAAAGACATCCCATTTTCTTTATATAGTACACTATCGAACCATATTAACCTTTTCTCCCTCATTTAAGAAACTCTGTCCCTCAATAATTATGTCCATGCCTTCGGTGATATTTCCGGCTACTTCGGTATTTTTATTGTTGGAAATACCAACTGTAACCGCCACTTTTTTGACCATTCCATTTAAAACTACATAGAGATAATTTACATTATTTTCTATTCTAATTGCTTCATTTGGAACCAGCAATATATTATCTTTATTTTCGGAGGGTAGTGATATTTTGGTAAACATACCTGCGATTAAATCATTCTGTGAGTTATTAATTTTTACTTTCACCAGATATGAATTATCCTTCGAATCTGAGTTAGGACTTATCATATCGATGACTCCTGAAACACTTTTATCCTTCATTGCATTTATGCTTACCGGTACCTTTTGTCCAACCTCGATTTTGCTGATAACAATATCCGGAACACTAATTTCCGCGATCATACTGCTGGAATCAATAACCGTAACTGAACCAGATTGGCTACTGGCGATTCCTCCGACTTTAACATCTTTAGCCGATACTATTCCCGAAATAGGGGATACTACTGTTACATTATCAATCTGAACTTGAACTGAATTAACGCTTGCCCTTGCTTGCTCTACTTGTGCTTCTGCTGCTGCCGTTGCTAAATCATCTTGAGCTGCTTTCAGATCAATAGTAGCATTATCATATTTTGTTTTTGCATTATCCAAATCCTGTTTTGAAAGTGCTCCACCATCATATAATTTTTGTGTTTTATCATAATTATCTTTGGCGTCATTATAAGTTATTTGTGATCTGTTTAATGTTTGTTCTGATGCTAAGCTTGTTTTTGCTAAGTTTGCCTGCGATGTAGCCAATGCCGTCTGTTGTATGTGCAGCTGCGCCTGAAGTTCTGCCGTATCTAAGGTGAATAGCACTTGGCCGCTGTTAACTTTAGTACCTACATCAACATTTAAACTTGAAACTTTTCCTCCCGTCTTGGGAAAAACCTGTACTTCCTGGACAGGATCAAATTTACTTGCATAGTCTACCATGGTCGACAAAGAACCAATAGCCACCTTTTGCGTTTTTACATTTTTCACAGTAGCTTGGGCTTCAACTTTTTTTTGCTTGAGAACATAATTGCCTCCAAAGACAGCAGCTATTAATAGTATGCCAATGATGACATATCTTTTCTTAAAGCCATGTTGCTTTATCCCGTTAAAACTAAAATTTTTGATTCTACTAAGATCCAATTTCAATTTGCTGAACCTCCCCGGTATTTATTGTTTTTCTTTTCTTAGAAATACGTTTTGATAAATCATCCATTAATGTATAGACTACAGGCAAAACAATTGGCGAAAGTAACGTTGACATCACCATACCCCCGATGATTACAATAGCCATACTCTTCTTCATCTCACTTCCTTCACCCATTGCAAGAGCTACCGGAAGCATGGAAACAATCATCGTTGCACTAGTCATGATAATGGGTCTTAACCTTGTGGTACCTGATTCAATCAGAGCTTCTTTTAAGCTCATACCTTCAT
>DHJG01000122.1 GCA_002404215.1 Desulfosporosinus sp. UBA4726 | reverse complement strand
GGAATAATGGTTGACCCCTTGGTAAAGCCATATCTGGATAAAGGGATCTTGGCTATCAATATTGGAAATTCTCACACCCTTGGCGCAGCCATTCGTGGCGGACGAGTCTATGGGATTTTTGAGCATCACACCAGTATGCTTGACTTAGAGTCACTTGCTAAGTTCGTCCAGCGTTTTCAGTCTGCTGAATTGACAAACACCGAAATCTTTGAGCAAGGTGGGCATGGAGCCACTCTTCATCCGGATATGCAGCAAGGCTGGGATTTCGTCGCGGTAACCGGTCCTCGGAGAGGTATGGCAAAACAGTTTGACTGGTATGAAGCAGCGCCCTATGGGGATATGATGTTAACAGGGTGTTTTGGAATCCTTGCTGGTTTGGAGATCATTTAAGTTATTGTTAATATTTTTTTAAAATAGCAAGGGTTTTTTAGTGAAACGGAGAATCAATTAGAGTATAGTACATAATATAGTAGTCAACCTAGGGCAGATGTTTATGTGCATAGAAAGGAGGGGAGACCATGGCAGATTTCTTATCGCAATTTCAAAATTTTGGCTTACTAAGTGCTATCGATATCCTTGTAGTGGCAGTGGTCTTCTACCAATTTTACATGCTCATTAAACGTACGCGTGCTGTGCAGTTGGTCAAGGGCGTGATGGTTCTTTTGGTCGTCTATTTGCTGGCCAGATATTTTCAACTTAAAACCATCAGCTGGTTGTTAGATAAAATTTTACAGATGTTTGTCTTTGCTATACCTGTCGTTTTTCAGCCCGAGCTGAGGAAGGCGTTGGAGCAACTAGGAAGAGGGAGCTTTTTTACTCGTCACCCCTTAGTTCCTGGAGCAGATAATCTGGAACAAGTCGTGGAAGAATTAGTACGATGCACGCAAGTTCTTTCCAAAAACCGTATTGGGGCGTTGATTGTAGTGGAACGGAAAACTGGAGTTCAAGATTTTGTCGAAACTGGGATTAAGATTGACGGAGTGGTTTCCTCTGAATTTCTGGTCAATATATTTATTCCTAATACACCGTTGCATGATGGTGCTGTGATCGTTCGGCAGGATCGTGTGGCTGCAGCTGGGTGTTTTCTTCCGTTATCGGCAAATCCCAATATCCAAAAAGAACTGGGTACACGCCATAGAGCCGCTTTAGGGTTGACGGAAATTACCGATGCGTTGGCTATTGTTGTCTCGGAGGAAACAGGGGCTATTTCTGTCGGAATAGATGGAGCACTTACGCGATTTATGGATGATAAAATGTTGCGAGAATTATTGCTAAGGGAACTCGAAATCAAGAGTAGCTCCTTATCAATAATTCCATTTTGGAGGCGGTAGCTCATGCATAATTTGTTTCGGCGAAACCTCGGAGTAAAGATAATCTCGTTCCTATTTGCGATCCTCTTTTGGCTTTTCGTGATGAATCAAGGAACAACCGATTCGATCACTGGCGAGCAGACCCTCACGATCCCGCTCGTGGCCAGTGGAGTGCCTCAGAATATGGTTCTTATGAGCCGGCTTCCTTCAGTTCGTGTTCGTTTGCAAGGGATCAATCCCAGCGCCAATATTAAAGATCTATATGCCCAGATCGACCTTGCTAGTGGAGCGCCAGGGGAACAGTCTTATGACATAAAATTCAACCCTCCGACGGGTACACGTGTGGTTGATATTCAGCCAACCAACATTAAATTAACACTGGATACAGTTCAGGAGAAGACGGTCTCGGTCGGAGCTATCGTTACCGGTAATCCTGCCGATGGGTATCAGCTTGGTACACCCTATACGAAACCTTCAGCGGTCAATGTACGTGGACCTAGTTCTATTCTCGGTGAGCTAGACAAAGTGACCGTGGAAATCAGTGCAACGGGTGCCAATGATACAATTCAAGTTTCCCGGCCAGTAAGTTTTCGAGATAAAGCGGGTAAACCTATTTTCGGACCGGACCCGAGCGCAGATATTTTAAGTGCTTATCCAAGTAGCGTGGATGTAATTGCCCCAGTTATGACAAAGGGGCTTTCGTCGAAGATGATTCCCTTAAAAGCGACGAGTGAAGGGACACCCGCCCAAGGTAAGGTCTTACGTTCATTAGTCGCCGCTCCAGCCAGTGTGCAGGTTCTAGGTACCACTCAGTCCTTGAAGGGATTTGATACTTTGAATCTAGGTCCAGTGGATATTAGTAATCTTGAAGAAGATAAGACGTTTCAGATTCCAATCAATAAAGTAACGTTACCGTCAGGGGTTTCGTTTCAGGACGGAACTACCTTGAGCGTTATTGCCCAAATTGGGCCAGGTATCATCCAAAAGAAGCTCTCCGGAGTAGTCGTTCAAATCCGTAATATTGGGACAGGTCTAGTGATAGACCAACCTGCTCCCCCCGTCGATATTGTTGTTGAGGGACTTTCCGATACCTTAAAAAATCTAACACCTGATCAAATTCAACTCTGGGTAGACGCCTCCGGCCAGGTAGCAGGAAGTCAGGCCGATGCGAAAGTTTACTGGCAACTCCCTTCGGGTGTCACGATGCCTACAACACCGCAAGTGAGTTATAGTCTTAAAGCTCAACCAAAAGGAGAATAGTTTAAGTGGATTTACTATGGACGAATGTGAGAATCCCTGTAGAAGAAGACATGTTGTTAATGGCTACAATGGCACGCAGGTTAAAAGTACCAGGGCAAAGCATCAGCGATCTGCGTTTTCTACGTCGTTCCTTGGATGCTCGTAAAAAACCCTATCTCGTTTTCGTCTACACGATTCAGTTCTCTCTTGACGTTCCGAATACGGAGCTGAGTCGTCTTTTAGCACGGGTTCCTGGGCTAAAGGAAGCTCCAATTGAGGTTCCTTTGCTCTGGCCTGAGCCAAGTAAAACCCTGCAATATCGGCCTGTGGTGATCGGATCCGGACCAGCAGGGTATTTCGCGGCATTAGCCTTAGCGAGAAGAGGATACGCTCCGTTGGTTCTGGAACGTGGAGACTCGGTTGAAAACCGAACACGAAAGGTTCAGGAATTTTGGAATACAGGGAAGTTAGATACTGAGAGTAATGTGCAGTTTGGAGAAGGTGGAGCGGGGACATTCTCAGATGGTAAGCTCACAACCCGAATTCAGGATCGACGGATTTCGGATGTATTAGAGACGTTCGTCAAGCACGGGGCCCCAGCAGAGATTCAATACTTAGCAAAACCACACATCGGAACAGATATTCTTAAAATTGTGGTCAAAGGGATTAGGGAGGAAATCGAGTCTTTAGGCGGCGAGATCCGTTTCCGGGCAAAGGTCACTGGCTTGATATCGTCAGGTGACTGTCTGAGTAGGGTCATTGTTAATGGCGAGGAAGAGATTCCAGCAGAAGCTGTCATTCTCGCTGTTGGGCACAGCGCTCGTGATGTTTATGAATTTTTATATGCATCGAACGTTACGCTGGAGAAAAAATCATTTGCTATTGGTCTGCGGGTAGAACACCCTCAGGCACTTATCAATCTGTCCCAGTATGGAGTCGAGGAACACCCTCATGTCGGTCCTGCGGATTACCAGCTGACATTTCAGGATGTGAAGACGGGTCGAGGGGCCTACGCTTTTTGTATGTGTCCAGGAGGAACGGTTGTGGCAGCGGCTTCGGAAGAGGGTGGAGTTGTCACGAACGGTATGAGCGGTTATAATCGGGATACGAACATTGCCAATAGTGCAATTGTCGTAACGGTCGGTGCGGATGATTTTTCCACCGCTCATCCACTAGCTGGCCTCGAATTTCAAAGGGAATGGGAACATAAAGCATTTTTGGCAGGAGGAAACGATTACCGGGCTCCGGCTCAACGAGTCACGGACTATTTGGAAGGGCGCGTGTCGGATCACTTTGATCTGTTATCGAGTTATACACCTGGTATTGTTCCCTGTGAGTTACATGCTGTGCTCCCAACTCCAGTTGGAGATGTGTTAGGTCGGGCACTGCGAGTTTTCAATGGTAAAATCAAAGGGTTTGCGGGGGACAAGGCGACGTTGACGGGGATCGAGTCAAGGACAAGTTCACCCATCCGCATTGTGCGTAATAGTCAAGGGGAATCTTCGAGTCTAGCAGGGCTTTATCCAGCAGGTGAAGGAGCCGGATATGCCGGGGGGATAACGAGTGCAGCAGTTGATGGTTTAAGAATGGCGGAATATCTGATGGCTAAATACGCTATAGTAGAGTAAAATAGAAGTGTTAACCTCAAGTAAAGAACGTAACGTTTTGGTTAAGGATAAATAAACTATAGGTAAAAGGAGGATGAAAACTTGGGTCGACTCTTTGGAACAGACGGAGTACGTGGCGTAGCCAACAGCCAGCTAACACCGGAACTCGCTTTTCGTCTAGGGCAAGCGGGTGCTTATGTGTTGAGTAAAGAGCATCCACATCCCCGAATTTTGATCGGTAAAGATACTAGGATTTCTGGGGATATGCTAGAAGCGGCACTCGTTGCTGGAATTTGCTCCGTCGGAGCGGATGTTTTGCGGGTAGGTGTATTACCGACGCCGGGAATTGCCCTTTTAGCGCGAACTCTCGATGTGAGTGCTGGCGTTGTAATTTCGGCGTCCCATAACCCGGTCGAAGATAATGGGATTAAATTTTTCGATTCGACAGGGTTTAAATTACCCGACGCCATTGAAGATGAAATCGAAAGTATCGTTTTAAGTGAGGAAAAGCCTTGGGAGGTTCCGATTGGTGGAGAGGTCGGACGTGTGATTGAAATCAATGATGCTGGGCGTCGTTATATTGATTTTCTAAAAGGCACAGTGGGACGTCTGGATGGGCTCAAGGTCGTTTTGGACTGTGCGAATGGAGCAGCATCATATGTAGGTCCTGTGGTATTACGTGAATTTGGTGTCGAGGTTATCCCTATTTGTAATACGCCAGATGGGGTAAATATCAACGTAGTTTGCGGTTCCACGCATCCTGAACAGTTACAACGGGCGGTCTTGGAACATGGTGCTGATATGGGACTGGCACTGGATGGAGATGCCGATCGTCTCATCGTTGTAGATGAACAAGGAAACATCTTGGACGGGGACTTCATCATGGTTATTTGTGCCTTAGCCCAAAAGGAGAAAGGGACCTTAACTCAAAACGCCCTCGTCGTAACCGTCATGAGTAACTTAGGCTTACATCTTGCCCTAAAAGGGGCAGGAATGGCGATTTATGAAACTCAAGTTGGGGACCGATACGTCATGGAGGAACTGATCAGAACTGGAGCAAAGCTTGGCGGGGAGCAGTCTGGGCATATTATTTTTCTTGACCACAACACAACCGGCGATGGATTATTGACGGCGCTCCATTTATTAGCCGTTGTTAAGGAGCGGCAAGTGCCACTTTCCCAGCTCGCTTCTCAAATGCAACGCTTACCTCAAGTGCTCCTTAATGCTGTGGTACAACATAAGGAACAGTTAATGCAGGACGAGAGAGTACTCGCGAAGGTCAAAGAAGTCGAGAAGGTTCTCGGTGGTCGAGGCAGAGTGTTGGTACGCTCCTCTGGGACCGAGCCGTTGATTCGAGTGATGGTTGAAGGACCTGATCAAGGAAAGTTGAAGGAATTGGCACAAGGAGTTATTGACATCATTGTAGAGTGTGACAAATAAATAAAACCATTGGATAACTCTTTATAATTCAAGTATACTGGTTTATATCTATGTGCATAATTGCTTACGGTATATGTGGAAAGTTACTCTTAAGTGTAGAATACGCGGTAAACTACCAAAGGGTTTACTATATCATAGACTCGTAAACGGAATAATTTTGACTATGCCGTGAGTCTTGTACATCCGATGTAAGTTAATAAAATGGGAGGCCAACTAAGTGAAAGACAATCCTAATAAGATATGGGTCGTTGCAAGCGCGATAGGTGCGAGGAATGCAGAGTATAATCAATATAATTCAGTATCAGAAGCACTCTCGGATTTTGATGAGTGGACACTCGACACAGGTAGTATTGCAAGATGCGAAGTAATGTATCGAGGAGTCACAATGATGAGCTCTTCAAGAGGTAAAGTAGGCGGTGCTACCTGTGAGCAGTATAACCGAGATTGTAAAGTAAGAGGTCAATTACCAAACCCAGAGGCGATACTAAATTGCGAAACATGCGTAAAGAAGATGATGGTGGATTACGCATAAAGAAACCAGTTGCTGAGGATTGAAAGGGGGTGAAGTAGTAATCAATGATAAGCGATAAAGATACCTTATTCATATAGTTGGACGGTTGTTTCAGAGACGGCAATAGAGTTGAGCGCCAGGGCCTTAAAGGTTTCGTAACGTTTAAGGTCGACGAGGAAGAGGGTTATCGAAATGTTCGGCGGATCCCTCTCGGTGGCTTGTCACCGTAAAGCTTGCTTAAAACCGAGGAGTAATTTTCGGCACAAAGAGTAAGTTGACAAGACAAGGGAAGAGT
>DHJG01000076.1 GCA_002404215.1 Desulfosporosinus sp. UBA4726 | reverse complement strand
TCGCCTGCCCCAAACTGGATAACATTGATTATTCCGAAAAACTGACAGCTATATTACAGCAAAACGAAATAAAAAGTGTGACGATTGTCAAAATGGAAGTACCCTGCTGTGGAGGAATTCTTCAAGCAGCAAAGAAAGCCCTGTCTGACAGCGGTAAAATGATCCCTTGGAGTGTCGTCACAATCTCAACGGACGGCAGAATATTGGAGGATTGATCAAAAAGATGGCTAGATTATTTGATAATCTAGCCATCTTTTTTGTGCTGATCAGAAATATAACTTTCAGGAAGCATAAGTGCAACTAAAGCTACCACCAGCGCCTGAATACGACATTCGATCGGGCTGGGTATTAAAAATGGAATTCAGCTGATTTGTCTCTCCCCTTATTCTTGGTGCTGTGAGAACTCACTGCCGTTGCGTTCGAGATATTTAACAACACAGCCAATAAGACAAAATGAACAATGAGAGAACTTCCACCATAACTCACCCAGGGAAGCGGTATTCCTGTTAGAGGCAGTAGTTTAGTGACTCCAGCGAGAATAATTAATGTCTCTGTCCCAAGTAAAATTCCAATCCCTGCGGCTAAAATTTGCCCGAACCGATCTTTGGCCCTAAAGCTTATTGCAAAGGCTCTCATGACCACAATAAGAAAAAGAACAAGTAAAGCCATGGCTCCCGCAAATCCCAGTTCTTCGGCAATGACGGAAAAAATAAAGTCAGTACTAGCTGCAGGTACAGTTGATGCCCCGATGCCATTACCTAATCCCGTTCCCAGAATTTTACCACCACCAATTGCAAACAGAGATTGGGCAATTTGGTACCCACCGCCTGTGGGATCTTGCCAAGGATTCATCCACACCATGACTCTAACGCGCACATGCCTGAAGAGCATATAGCCTGCTGTTCCAGTCAACAGGAAAATTGGCAGGGATATTCCTAAGTAAAGGGCCCTCTCTGTTACGGCATAAAGCATAAGCACAAAAAGCATATAAAACACCAAGGCCGTCCCCAAACTTTTCTGAGCGGCCAGAATCCCAAGAATGAAAGCTACCATAATCATAAACGGGCCCAAAGTCCGCCAATCCGGCAAAGAGAATCTTCCCCATTGAACAGTCCCAACCCGCAACAATTCCTCATTTTCTTCCAAATAGGTCGATAGGAATAAAAGCAAGGCTAGTTTGACAAATTCTTCTGGTTCAATACCGATACCACCGATCATAAGCCAGCTTTTTGCTCCACCTGAGGCAAAGCCAAACACAAGGGTCACTAGCAACAATCCAACCGCTAAAAGTCCCCAGAGGTATCTATACCTTCTTAAGCGTTGATAATCTCGGATCATCCATAAAACTCCGTAGAAAGTAAATTGCCCGATAATCGCCCACCAGAATTGGCGGGTTGCAGATTCCGGATTAATTCGCACTATAAACACGAGTCCTATAGCTAAGATAGCTTGAACTACCGGCAGAATATAGGGATCCCCTTCATAATGGAGGATCTGCTCCATTATGCTCCCCAGAAGGACTATGCCAGTATAAATGAGTGCCACCCAAAAGAGTTGGTCTTTCTGCCCCTGCCATTTAAGTAAGCCAAGTCCTATCCACATTATTCCTGAAATTACTAAGCGCGTGGTTAAACGTTGAATCATCCGCTTACTCCAAACTACAGCACAAGGCTGCGAAATCATTCGGGCGCACATTATTCTAACGTCAGGGGATAAAAGAAACCATTTCATGTGCGCCAAGATTAGTGTAACAAATTATTCCAATTCTTGCAAATGATGTTGAGATTGATCCAAAGCTTTGCCTTCTTATTTAAACCTACTTCGAATATACGGAATAACGGTCGGTAGTACAGAAACAAAAATAATCCCAAATATTACATACGTAAAATTATTTTTTACCGGTTCAAAGTTGCCGAAGAAATAGCCAGCAAACATAAATAAGAGGACCCAGGCCGTACCACCGATCATATTAAACAAACAAAACTTCATGAACTTCATTCTACCCAGCCCTGCAACAAAAGGAGCAAACGTCCGTATTATAGGTAAAAACCTAGACAGAATTATCGCCTTGCCTCCATGCTTTTTATAAAAGGCTTGGGTCTTATGAAGGTATTCTTTCTTAATTAACCGGGAATTTTTCATGGCAAGTATCTTATGTCCAAGCATTCTGCCAATAAAGTAGTTTAGAGTGTTCCCTCCAATCGCTGCAATAATAAGAAGTAAAAGGCTTAGTTTGAAATTCAAGGCACCTGAAGCGCCCAAGGCCCCAATCACAAAAAGTAATGAGTCTCCTGGCAGAAAGGGAGTAACCACAAATCCAGTTTCACTGAAAATAATCATAAAGAGTACCAAATATGTCCATGATCCATAGTCCCTGATTATTTCTATTAAGTGTGTATCGACATGAAGGATAAAATCAATCAATCCAGTGATTAGCTCCATAAAAAGCTCCTTTTCTACTCCACTCTACTCTTTGCCGCTTCACAGGTGGGACATAGTGATTCTACTCTAATTCAAACCATTTATCTAGTAGTTACTAAAATACTTTCTGGGACGTATTCAAATAATGAAGCTCTCATATAATATGATATAAAAAACAAACCTGCATTCCTTTTTTTGCAAGAGGAATACAGGTTCTTTAAGAGAAAATCTATGTATTTACTTCAGGCATATGTTTCCGATAATACTCGAAGGCTGTTTCGATTTGAAAGCCTAACTTTTGATAGAGTTTGAACGCATGTTTGTTATCACTATCTACCTCAATTACAATCTTTCGTATCCCAGGCTGTTGACTTAGCTGCGCAACAATGAGGTGGAGGAGATCGTACCCGTACCCCTGACTCCTAAATTCTGGTGTAATGCCGAAGCCAAATATCGATACTTCATCACCATCGCGGCGTGATGATCCCATCCCAATAATTTCACCATTCAGTATTCCAAGGTATTGTTGGCGTGTACCTGATTTAAATATATTCACAATCATGCTTTGCGTATCTTCATAGCTTTCTTGGAAAATTCTCATGCTAATATCAATCAATCTCTCAAGGTCTTGCTCACTCGGCTTGAGATACTTTAGGCGATTTTGGGCCCGTGGTACATACTTCCTGACCTCTAACCCCATAGAGTATTCAGTAAAAACGTACTGAGCTGCAAGGTGGGTGATAACCTGTTTACCCGTAATTGATTGACTCTCAATGACAAAAAGAACTTCCGGAATTTCATACTTGCTCAGTTCTGCAACAGCTTTTGCTAATAATTCTTTAAAATATCCTTCGCCCCGATGCGATGGCAACGTCAATGCTGTGATTTCTGCCTCCTGTTGAGTTGGCACAAACATCGTCAACAAGCTGATTAACTGGTCACCATCATACATGAGAAATATGCTATTCATTTCCTGATTAAAATTCATCGTTGTATCGACAAAAATGCTCCCCTGAAGTTTATCCTGCTCTTTACAGATCTGCTCTAACCGATCCATGTCATTCACCACATTGTCACTATAGGCGTTCAATTTTTTTAAGATCAATCAAGTTCCTCCTTAATAAAAACTAAAGATATACTTTAGCTGGGTATAGTAATTATAATCGATTTTAGTATGTACTTGCTTAAACCTTAAGAAATAACTTACAATATCCCCTATAGGAGTTGCTGCATTTGATAAAGTATTATAACCGAAAAAATCAATCCTACGAAATTGAAAAGGTAGCGGGAGAAAAAGTTTTAAATTGGACCTACTCCTCCCCTCTTGGTTTGAATCTCTTAGAAACTATTATAAAGAAGAAAATGTGTTCAAGTCTCTATGGTTGGTATTTGGACAGAAGAATAAGCAAGAATAAAATTAATTCTTTTATCACTAAATTCAACATAGATATGTCTAGTGTCGAAAAGAGATTACAGGACTTCTCGTCCTTTAACGACTTCTTTTACCGAAAACTGAAGCCTAATGCACGTAAAATAGACTCGAATAGCCACTCACTTATATCATTCGGAGATGGGAAGCTTTTCGCCTATGAAAACATAGATTTGGATCGACTGATTCAAGTCAAGGGTTTTACGTATAGCCTTAGAGAATTGATAAAAGATGATCGAGTTGCTGAGAAATATCGCCAAGGGACCTGCTTAATTTTAAGACTCTGCCCCACAGATTATCATCGCTATCATTTTATAGACAGTGGGACCTGTGATGATACTAAAAAAATAAAAGGAACTTACTACTCTGTCAATCCGGTTGCACTTCAAAAGGTAGCAAAACTTTTTTGTGAAAATAAAAGAGAATGGAGCACCTTCCATTCAGATCACTATGGTGATGTCTTATATGTAGAAGTAGGAGCAACCTGCGTCGGTTCTATTATTCAAACCTATACTCCCGAGAAACGCGTAAATCGTGGGGATGAAAAAGGCTACTTCAAGTTTGGCGGATCCACAGTTATCCTATTCTTTGAGTCGGACAAAGTTAGCATTGACGAAGATATCGTTGAACAAACCAAGCTAGGTTACGAAAGTTATGTGTTAATTGGAGAAAAAATCGGGAGAAAAAGCGAGGCTTCCCCTGCTGTTGATAAGCCAATTTCTTAAACCCAACACTTTCAAATAGGTTCAATTCAATTAGAACTATCAGAGTTTAGATACTTTTGCGTGAAGATGATTGCCCTCTTCCTTAACTCTTCACATAAATGTGGTTGATTATCATTTAGAAAATTCGTTGTAAAACACAGTTTCTTCAATTGACTTTCTTTTGCTATGAAGTGGATTCTGTGTTGCATCTTTCGCAGAATATCCAAGCGGCAGCAAGGCAACTGGTACGATATTTTCTGGTAATAAAAACTCTTTTATTATTTGATTAGGGTCGAAATGCCCTACCCAAGTAGTACCTAGTCCAAGATCAGTAGCTTGCAACATCATCTGTGTCGTTACAATGCTTGCATCTATATCCCCACTGTCTTTGCCGTCAAAGCTTCGTTTCCAGCTAACAAGCTTGTCATAGCAGATTAGCAATGCCATAGGCGCACTGAAATGATATTGTGTGCATTGCTTTAATTTTGCGAGGGCATCCTCATTTTCAATGACTAGAATACGTTGCGGCTGATAGTTACAAGCAGTTGGAGCAAGCCGACCTGCTTTTAACACGAGGTCGAGTTTTTCCTTTTCAATCGGTTTATCGCTAAATTTGCGAAGGGAATATCTTTCTTCGGCGAGCTTAATAAATTCCATATGGCATCTCCTTTATTTCAGCAGATAATCTTACGCCTACATTATATACCCTTTGGATTCATTCAGGAATTTTCGAGGGATTATCCCGGTAATTTCCCTATTAATTTCTCAGTTTCTCTTTAGCCTTGAATATGGGATTGATCTGGTTTGTCAAATCTGAGCTCTTTGAATCCTTTGGTGGCGCCTTTAGTGTTAGCGCCACCTTAAACACGTCATTCAGATTAAACCAATCGTTTTCTATTTTCCATTTACCATTTTCTTTAACTAGTGTGACTTGACCAATTTCATTTACAACAGAATTGCTACCGTTAACTGATAAAACGTTAATGCCTAAATCATAACCGAATAGCAATTTGTTTTTTCCCTCGCTAAATATTTTTTTGAATTTTATATCTTTGAACTGTAAGTTATATTTCCCATTAAAGGCTACTTGTCTTGGTATAAACATGACTCGATTAGTTGTAAACTTATTAAAACCATTTGGGGTAAAAAATTGTTTATATTCATCTGTGGCCGCAACTCCAAGATCAATTGAGTTATACGAAACGTTATAAAGCTTAGACTTATATTCCTTGACAACGGCTTGTGCTTCACTTTCCCCTAGGTTAATTGTGCTGGTGAAAACCATAGAAGCTATTAATAATATCA
>DHJG01000194.1:27734-30408 GCA_002404215.1 Desulfosporosinus sp. UBA4726 | reverse complement strand
GCGCTTGTAGTTAGATAAATTTCATAGAAAAGGCTCCTAAGCGGAGCCTTTTCTATGAACGCAATTACCCACAGTTACTTTATTAATATCAATTTTTATCCCCCACAGGAGTCATCAGCGCACCTTTACCGCAATTAGGGCAAGTTGCAAAGCGACTTAAACCGGCGTGAAGGGTAAAAATATAGTTCAAACTTGACACTTTAAACGAGTGATCACAATTTGGGCATTCAAAGTGGGTAGTTCTTGAGCGAAAGACGACTATAGCAAATACAATTACAATGATAACAATTGCACCTAAATGACCCATTTCGATTTCCACCTCTCTTCATTGAATCTAACTAAATAAATAAATACTCTAAGCCTTCGCTAACTTCCTAAATAAAACATAAGAGTATACCAGTGAACATACCGGAAGTATTAAAACTAATGACACAACTATTGGTAAAGCTGATCTGGACCAAAAGTTCGCAATTAATCCGACAAACACAATGATGATACCAACGATAAAATTAACCGGACCCATGAAACGATGGGTTTTGTACCAGACTTCCTCATTAGCTAGAGTCCACGGGGTTCGGATACCGAACAAATAGTTATGCTTCAATTTAGGCAGGTAATTACCAATTACCATAAGCAGCATTCCCAACCCGACTTGTACGATGCTAGGAACAATATCAAACGGCACCATACCCAAAGAAAATATTATCTTTCCGAAATAGAAAACGCCCAAGAAGAAGATTACTCCAAAGATACTGCCCCAGTATGCTTTACCCATAAGTTTATAATTACTTTTTTTCGGGTCAATTAGTGGGACAACATACCTAAAAGCAAGCGTAAGTAACATAATACTTGGTAGAAGGAAAGCTCCACTAAGACGCCCACTGTAGCGGTTGATTTCACCAGAGATATTCCAGTGAGAAGGAACTTTGTCCGGTAAATGTGGATAAGCCCAAACAGCCAGGCCAAAACAAATTATCACGATCAGGAGGGACATTATTTTGTATATAAATACTGTTTCAGATGATGTCGATTGTTCAGTCATTTCTTTCACTCCATTCTCATTTTTATTTCTCTAACTAGGCTCATCTTTTTTTACAAATTCCACTATCCATTCTAAAATATCCTCGAATACCGAGGTATTTAGGGAATAAATAATGTTTTGGCCTTTACGCCGATCATTTATTAAGTCTGCCTGCTTAAGAATGCTAAGGTGATGGGAAATAGTTGATTTGGAACTTTCAAAGTGGTCGGCAATTTCACCAGCGGTCATGTCTGTTTCCTTTAGGTAGCGTAAAATCTGCCTTCGCGTGCCATCGGACAGAGCCTGAAAGGTTGACTGCTTTGACATCTTACACCTCCTTGCAAAAATATTCGATCTTTCGGTAAACATCGAAATAGTATAGTTTAAATGTATGCCTTTGCCGAAATAAAGTCAATAGCTTATTTAATGTGTCCTCAATTAACATGCCAACAACAATACTGATACTATTGATTATAATCAGTATGTGCGCTACAATCACTTTAGGGGTGATTTACATTTGCGAATTATTATAACAAATACATTAGGTATACCCATTTATGAGCAGATTAAAGAACAGATTAGAGAGGCTATTCTGAGTGATGAATTATGCGAGGGAGATGTGCTCCCATCCATTAGACAGCTTGCTAGAGATTTGAAAATTAGCGTTATAACTACAACAAGAGCTTACTCCGATTTAGAACAGGAGGGTTTTATAGTAATTGTGCAAGGTAAAGGTTGCTATGTTTTACCTAAAAACAGTGCGCTTGTGCATGAGCAACTTCTTCGTAAGATTGAAGATAGTTTTTTAACTGCCGTAAATACTGGTAAGATTGCTAAATTAACACGTAAAGAGTTGCTACAAATACTTGAATATATATTGGAGGAAAATCATTATGAATAATGCCCTTGAAATAAATAAACTTTGTAAGGATTATGGGGATTTTTCACTAAATAATATCTCTTTTTCTTTACCAGCTGGTTATATCATGGGATTTGTTGGTCAAAATGGTGCAGGAAAAACCACTACAATTCGATTACTTCTAAATATGACTGCTCGAAATAACGGTAGCATCAAAATATTTGGAATGGATAATATCCTGGAGGAACAAAAAATCAAACAGGATATAGCAGTTGTTTTGGATGATATCTTCTTTGTAGAAAACTGGAACGTTTATGAAGTCGAAAAGGCTGTTAAAGGTTTTTATGACAATTGGAGCAGCACATCCTATCATCAATATTTGAATAATTTCAAGTTACCCGCCAATAAAAAGGTAAAAGATTTATCCCGTGGAATGAAAATGAAGTTAATGCTTGCTGTTGCATTGTCCCATGATGCAAAACTGCTAATACTTGATGAACCGACAAGCGGGCTCGACCCTGTAGCTCGTGATGAACTTCTTGAAATATTAAGTGCCTATATTTCTGATGGACAAAGAAGCGTACTATTTTCAACTCATATCACATCCGATTTAGAAAAAATTGCAGATTATATAACTTTAATCGATAAAGGCAATCTTTTTTACACTGGAACAAAGGATGATTTGTTGGAAAGTTTTTATGTAATCAAGGGTGGTTTAGATGACTTAACGAACCAGATACAGGAGAAGATTATCGGACTTACTACCCATAACACAGGATTCTCAGGATTAATGC
>DHJG01000194.1:27182-27566 GCA_002404215.1 Desulfosporosinus sp. UBA4726 | reverse complement strand
TGCTTTTATTGCAACGTTTGTTGTCATTCTCAATCACAATCCGCCTTTAATAATGTATGTCATTTCGCTTGCCGTAGCTAACTCTATGGGTACCACTTTTTCCATATATGAAAAAAATAAACTCAATAAGTTGTATGGGATTTTGCCCATTGAAAAACAACAAATTGTCATCGGACGGTATTTGTTTACCTTAGCATTTGGCCTGTTGAACGAAGTTATAGGAGCAGTCTTGACGTTAATTGTAGCGTACGCACTTAATATCAATATAAGCAATTTAGCTTTTATAGCCTATTTATGTAGTTCGTTTCTTGTTTTCTGTTTATTTATTTCTGTGCAATTCCCCCTTTACTTTAAATATGAATTTTCAAAAATAATTGCTGTCGC
>DHJG01000194.1:25666-26929 GCA_002404215.1 Desulfosporosinus sp. UBA4726 | reverse complement strand
AAATGGGATGTGTATATCGCAGTTATACTTTATGAATGCAAGGAGGCGGGTTCTCATGGAGCAACCATCTAGATTAGATAGATATAAGTCGCTAACGATTGATTTCATTATTATCTTTGAAATTACAATACTACTTATGCATTCACCGTCTTACATGATCAAATTCGTTGCTATATTAATCCCACTGGTTT
This sequence comes from Desulfosporosinus sp. UBA4726, assembly GCA_002404215.1. Classification (GTDB taxonomy): domain Bacteria; phylum Bacillota; class Desulfitobacteriia; order Desulfitobacteriales; family Desulfitobacteriaceae; genus Desulfosporosinus. The sequence goes on along the minus strand of DHJG01000194.1, from coordinate 26,738 downwards.
ATTTTCTTATTCTCCATACCCTTTTGAGCCGTAGCATTGGTGATATAGTTTTCAAGTTAAAGATCGTTGACCAACAAGGCAATAAAATAGGCTTCAGGCTAGCTTTGAAGAGATTCCTGGGGGTATTAAAGTTTTCTATTTTTGCATTATTATTAACCAACCTCTTATTCCTGTTTTACTTCCTTTCCTCACGAAGATTTAAAGATATTCCTCAAGTTTTAGACTATGAGGAGGAGAGCCAGACCTATTTAGCAAAGACAGGTTGATGTTCTTATGATCATCAACTAATTGTTTACTTAAATCTCAAGCCATTCTGGTTTACGCAAATACGGAGTCGGTACATTCCTACTACGAGGAAGGTACCGACTTTTGAGAAATAACCCAACTGTCCCTTTGAATGTCGGTGGATGAGTCTGTCAGAATGTTTCATACCAAACGGTGTTTTCAAGATTCTTGCGTAATGTGATATGTCGATCTGGAGAAAGTGGTTCACTATCGGCATACCCAATCGCTAGAATATTTACTGGTTCATAGTTATCCGGTATTTTAAATTCAGTTCTTATTACTTTAGCATCGAAATAACAGATCCAGCACGTCCCCAGACCTAACCCTGTTGCTTGCAACATCATATGATCTGTAACAATACTAGCATCGATCTCAGCGATATCTTTTCCATCATGCGGCCTTTTCCACGAAACACTATGGTCAGCACAGATAATCAGCGCCAGGGGCGCGCCGTAGACCTTTGCACCTTTAGAAAGCTTTTCTAATCCTTCTTGCTCCCTAATGACTAAAATTCTTTGGGGTTGTGTATTAGCCCCAGTAGGAGCAATTCTACCCGCCTCAAGTATAGCAAGCAATTTTGCCTCTTCAACTTTCTTAGGCTGATACTTGCGTACTGAATAGCGTTTTTTGGCTAATTTCAAAAAGCTCATTAAATTCGCCCTTTCAAGATTGGTAAAACATTCGGGTCGGCGGCTTCAAGTCCTAAGGCACAGCGAGCGGCAGCTAATAGGCTTGGATAGGGTTGGGCTCCAACCACACGCTCATTGCCAATAAAGAAAGTTGGAGT
>DHJG01000194.1:24745-25429 GCA_002404215.1 Desulfosporosinus sp. UBA4726 | reverse complement strand
GTTCAGGGTGATGGAGATGTATGTACTCTCCCAAAAGAATGGCTGAGTGAGAGTTGGAAAGCCTATCCTGTGCAACAAACTTGAGACCTAAAGTTGTTCCCATTTGGTTTAGGTTTTCATACATTCCTTGAACCATGTGTGGAGGGAATAATTCATGAATTGATCGTCCTTGTGGTGGAGTGTCCGGATGGATTTCGATATTGAGCCATTCAATAGGTAAGTTAAGCTCACTTCCTAGTCGGTCGGCAAGGACCTTGCCGATATAGCAAAAGGGTCAGATATAGTCTGAGTAGATACGTATTGTTTTCATAACTAATCGCCTCCAAAAGATTTGTTTTAATTTTATCGATTGTATACGACAAATGCAAATGATAATGTGCTGCTCAAATTGAAATATGAGCAGCACATTATGCTTATGGTCGCGTTCTAATCAACGTAAATAACAGCTTACTGCGCTCAGATTAGGATTCCGTCGCAGTGATCGATCTCATGCTGAATGATCTGCGCAGCAAGGCCGGTAAAGTTCTGCTTTTGTTGCTTGAAGTTCCGGTCGAAGAACTCTACCTCAATGGACTGATAACGGGTAGTTTTTCGTACACCGTCCAGTGACAGGCAGCCCTCCTCAGTTTCATACGGGCTGGCACGCTTTGTGATGACCGGATTGATCATGGGTATGTTCATCGG
>DHJG01000194.1:24330-24591 GCA_002404215.1 Desulfosporosinus sp. UBA4726 | reverse complement strand
CCGGAACAGATTTCTGGCTTAAAATAGTTATATCTTTACAAATTGGTCTGATCATACTACTCTCCTTAAGGGCTGTTATTTATTATATGGATAATGGACGGCAGGGCATATTTTGCGTCCCGGCGTCGATGCATCACTGTACCATCGTGGCGCCAAGAATCCTTTTTGGTATGCTGCTCATAATGAGAATCTATCATTTTGGTCTGTTTATGATGAGGCCAAAGGATCGCACACCACTCGATTATGTCAATACCGGGAAAA
>DHJG01000194.1:20183-24195 GCA_002404215.1 Desulfosporosinus sp. UBA4726 | reverse complement strand
TGAGTCTTTTTGATGTGATTTAATGAGCGATTAAAGAAGTGAAAAAGCAAGCCACCGTTCACAGGCGGTGGCTTGTAATAGTTTAAGTGGCTAATAAAATGGCAAATTAGAACTTAATTATTTTAGGTTCACCTGTAAAGGTAGCTATAGTAGCTACTGCATCCTGCAAATACAATACCTGAGTGTTGTCATCTCTTGCCGAATACCGGGACTGAAGTGAAGGATAGCTTTCAAGCATACTCTGCTTTGCTTCAACACGGTCATCCTCTACTGCAATGGCCTGGATACGAATCCACTCTTGGCCATTAAATGCGCAAATTTCAATTTTGGGATTTGCTATCATTTGCTTTGAAACGTTCTTTACCTTACCAGTCTGAATATAGAGCTTGTCCTCAAAAATGTTGACAGTTCCGAAGGGCCGAACTCGTGGCTGATCTCCATCCATGGTTGCTAAGTAATAAGTCTGGCACTTCTTTAAGAAATCAAAAACTTCTTGCATTAAAGAAATCTCCTTTCAAATTTATACCATAAATTTATAATATAAGTCTTGAAATAACAAGTGCGACTATTTATCATACTGTCGCTCAAACCAAGGCCCTGGCAGATACGATTTATAAAATGATTACTGAAAAATAAGTCTTGAGCATCTTTATGGGAAATATTTAGCATCAAAAGGAATTACTGGTTTTTTGTAGAAAGTTAATTAAAATGAGGAATTTGCATAATTTAAAAAGTAGCTATAGTTCTTACTCATTTAGTAAGAAAATGTGAAGATTGTGAGGGAGAGTATGTCTGAATATTTTTATAGCGCAATTTTATTTATTGCATGTGCTTATTTTATTATTCAACAAACCTGGTTGTTTAATAAAGGCAAATATAACCCATACATATTCGGTAACGGAGATAGAGATATCAAGCAAATAATTTTAGATATCGTATGGATTATAGTGTTGAACTTGAGTCTACGGCATATTTCTAACCCGCTTATAGTTCAATCATTTTTGATAGCGTTATTTCTTTGTGTAAATATATTAAATTATTTATCTTATGTTAAGACAGAAGACCATAAAATAGTATATCGGACAATCATATTTAATATAATTGTTATTGTTCTTATTATATTGATATCAAGATTCCCAACAAAGGTTAGTTTTTAGTAAAAGTTTACTACACATCATGTTTAAACTGCGGCGCATCAGTAGGATTATCCGCCACATCGATTATTCATCCGTGAAGGAGAACGAAATGAGAAAGAAATCATTTATAGCTATTGTATCGGTATTCGTGGTTATCCTCGGACTCATAATGGTTAAAACTCTACACCCAACTCCCATCTGGGAGATAAATGCTAAACAGTTTAATAGTTCTTTTAATTCGGTAGGTGTCAACGCAACAATTGATGATTTATCGGAGTTCACTACATTTGAATGGGATACTTTATACAGTTTTGCACCGTATACTCCAGTGGAGGATGTATATCAGGTTGTAGGCTATCAATGGAATAAGATTAATTCAACAGTTAGCGAAGGGATGAACCAGATTGTTTTTCTCAAGGAAGGTAAAGTAGTATGTTATATAGACGGATATCCTGACGAATATAAAGTATTCTTTGAATTTGGTCAGTATACTGGCAATCACTTTAAACTAACTTCTTCTGATAAATTGGTTTTTCACATGATGGCTACGGATGGCGGAATCAGAAAGTTTGACTATGTCAGATGAGCATAAATAACTTCATAAGTTAGTCCACATTCTTCATATGTTGAGACGCATTCGTGCAAACTACACTTAAAAGGGGACACATAAATATGAATTACACTTTAAAACTCGCATTCGTTATATTTATAACTATAGTGATTATAAAGATTCTTATGAATGTAATAAATCTTGTCGGTATAGATTTCGTAGGATTCTTTGAAGATGTACGGAAGAAATTTAAAAACACCAAATAGATTATTACTTTTTTGATGTGCCTTAGTTATGTTAACACGTTGTTGAACTGATGAGTATGTCGCATCATTCTTATGTTGCGACGTATCAGTAAGATTATGCGATGCAAAGATTGTGAAGAGAATAATTTTCTATAGGTATGTTGAGGAGGGTTGAGTTTGAAGAAATTGTTTGTAATTTCTGTCCTAATACTCAGTAGTTTCTTTTTAATTACAAACCTAAGTGCGGAGAGTATGGAAAGAAGAATCGTTTCAAACACTTTTTTATATACCACAACTACCTATAAAGCAGACGAGGTTGTAGCCTTTACAATTATCCCCAGCGATTACCTAAAACAAAGTGAATTAGGACAACGCAAACTTCTAATGAAAAAGTACGATTCTGAAGTATCTTTGGAACCTTTAATGGTTAAGGGCGATGAGTACTGGATAGGTTGGTCTTTTGATGATAACTGGTACAAAAGAGAAGGTACTTGCTTTACGTTTCGGAGCTTGCTAGAAGATACAAACGGTAACAGGCTTTACACTGACGCAAATCCCAACTTGCAGGCCGTAAATGAAAACGGTCAATCAATCCACGGCTCCTGGGGTGGCGGAGGTAGCACCTACAATTATGGCTTCAACGTAAGTAAAGAAATGTTCAACGAGAGTAAACGGATTGATATAAAATTAGAAGGCTTTAATTTGATGCATTATAAATTAAGAATATTCTAAGGAGAAAGTTTACTGCACATCATTCGTATTTTGTGCAGTTACAATCGACAGGTTGAACTTCACAAAATCCATATACCATTTTCAACTTCGATAATTGTGTTAACCTCAGACTGCTTCACCAATGAGTGAAGGTGGTTTAGTTTTAGCGTACTCAATCTGAGCGTATCGGCTGCTCTCGCAGAGCATATTATTCATTATCCAATTAGATTCTCCTTACCTTTAGGTGGATTGAACGAGAAGTTGAGATGCTCTTATTATGGAAATAAAACCTCGGGACAATAAAGAACAAGGTGCTTCGCATTTAACGCGGAGCACCTTGTTTTCGTTAAGCTGGGGAGCGTGAGACCTATAATTTCTAATTACTTTCCTGTAGCAGCTGATAATTCTCGCTTACCTTTTCCTATCAATTTTTTATTTTGTTTATATTTCAGGAATCCATCGACTCCAAGAAGCTCAGCATATTGAGCAAATTTTAGAAAGGCTAAGTTAGTCCAAATATAGCCGAAGTTATTAAATGATCCACCAGCTAGGAACTGAAGATTCATGAACATTGCAATAAGAGCGAACCAGAATATTCGAAATCCTAGTAGCATAGATAAGCCCACTAAAAGTTCAAAAGTTACTACTAAGGTATCAGTCACTCCTGGCATACCTAAAAAGATATTTTGGGCAACCCAAGCAAAGGCTTTGTTAATGTAAAGTGGATCGAAACTAGTAACTTTTGGGCCTGCTATGTTGGTAATGAGACTTGCAATTTTCCCAGCCGAATTAAGTTTACCATCTGAAAACCATACTAACTTGTGTGATGCAGATTCAACCCATGCCCAGCCATAGATTACTCTTACGACTGTGAAGATAATGACTAGAAAAGCCACTTTTCGGTTCTTAAATTGTGTTTTTACTTCATTAAGATATGATGTCATAAAGATAATCCCCCTTTAATATTTTTTCTTAACCTTGGCAAAGGTGAAACATTGAGAGAATAGCAAGTTTGTATGTATACAGTGTTAACTAATTTACATTGTTAAACTTTCTTGGTAACGCTGTTAACACATAAGTCTACGCGGATTCGACAGTGAAATCCTCAGGCTCGGCATTCGCGTGAGTGGAGTGGAATGGAAAAATGTTCTAGTTTATAATAATTATTATAAACTAGAACATTTTATAAGTAAAGAAGAATTTAAATAATATCTGACCTTTTGCTTGATATGTTGAAATAGCCTGTTCTGAAGTAGCGATACAGACTTAAGAGTAGATACGGAAGGTGCCACTGTACAAAATATTTCAAGGTCGCCTGCCAAGAGAGTATCAATAGAATAGATTGATCGTGTTATAATATGGTAAAACAT
>DHJG01000194.1:19276-20040 GCA_002404215.1 Desulfosporosinus sp. UBA4726 | reverse complement strand
ATATGACTCCATCTCCTTCGACGAAGCATCAGAGGATTTCGAGTAGATTACATGCAAGTTATTTAATTTCCTTACAGGTAAAGAATGCGAAGTTTTTCCTGCACCCTTTGACATTGAGCTTAGGGCAGTTGATGCACGGAGATTAAGAGCTAATTAGAGAGCTAAATACACTGAAAGTAAGAGGGTTTTAAATTATGAGAGAAAAAGCAATATCCGTACTAAGAGAATACAATAAAAATGAAGCGCTTATTCGTCACGGTCTTGCAGTTGAAGCGGTAATGCGCTTTTTTGCTGTCGAAGCCGGAGAAGATGTAGACTATTGGGGTGCTGTTGGTCTTCTGCATGATGTAGATTATGAAATGTATCCAGATGAACACTGCAAAAAAGCGCCTGAACTATTGCGAGCAGCGGGTTATGACAATCCATTCATACATGCAGTTATTAGTCATGGACACGGCTTGGTAGTAGATGCGGAACCAACACTGTACATGGAAAAGGTACTTTTTGCAATAGATGAGTTGACAGGGCTAATTGGAGCCACCGCTTTAATGCGTCCATCAAAATCAGTGATGGATATCGAAGTCAAAAGCGTAAAAAAGAAGTTCAAAGATAAAAGTTTTGCAGCTGGCGTGAATCGAGCGGTTATTCTCCAAGGCAGTAAAAATATTAATATGGAGCTTGACGATGTTATTAACAAATGCATACTTGGTATGCGTATAGTGGCGGCAGAAATCGGATTATAGAAGAATCACCGTTATTCGCAG
>DHJG01000194.1:16289-19090 GCA_002404215.1 Desulfosporosinus sp. UBA4726 | reverse complement strand
TTACAGCCAATGGCGGCAAATTGCGGGTTATAACGACCTCCTATCTGGGGGCCACTGATTTTAAAGTGGTCGAGCAGCTCGTAAATTGACCAATACGGACCTACATATTTCCTATGATACCGAACGGACTCGTCTTCATGCCAAGACTTATGTCTTTTGGCGAGACACAAGTAATCAATATTCATAGAAACTTGAAACTAAATAAGTTGTATTATAACACGCTCACGATTATAATCTTGTTAAGAGGTGTATGATGATTTTTAAGACAGCGGCGCTTTTGATTTTTCAAAAGAGTCGTTTGTGTTTTTGATGGTGAGCTTAACGAAGAATTTAGCGAAGCACTTAATTGAGGAATTCCGTGAACTAAGGGATCCCACTGAGGAGGCAATAAGTTTGAAGCCCGAGATCATTCAGAAACTTACTGAAATTGTTGGAAAAGACAATATATATACAACGTTAGAGGATCTATTTTGTTATACCTATGACGCTTCTTTTGTTAAGGCGGATCTTAAGAAGGACTTAGCAGGAGTTGCTGTGTATCCGAGTAACACAGACGAAGTAGCCCAGATTCTTAAGTTGGCAAATCAAGAGCTGATACCAGTCGTTCCAAGGGGTGCAGGCACCAATGTCAGTGGAGGATCAATTTCTGTAGGGGATGGCATCGTCCTGGTACTTAAGAGAATGAACAGAATACTGGAACTTGATCGGAAAAATTTGATAGCTGTAGTAGAGCCTGGTGTGATTACTGGACAGTTACAGAGCGAAGTAGAGCGAATCGGTCTGTTTTATCCTCCGGATCCAGCCAGTCAAGCCTTTTCAACGATGGGCGGGAATGTGGCGGAATGTGCTGGAGGACCGCGTGGTGTGAAATACGGAGTGACTCGGGATTATGTTATCGGGCTTGAGGTAGTGCTTCCGACCGGAGAGGTTATTAATACTGGCGGAAGAACGATCAAGAACGTTACTGGGTACGATATGACAAAGCTATTCACCGGTTCAGAGGGAACGCTGTGCGTTATAACCAAAATCATTGTGAAACTTATCCCCTTACCAGAAGCCAAGAGTACAATGATGGCGGTTTTCTCTGAAATCGAGCAAGCGTGTGAGACAGTTTCTGAAATCATAGCTGTTGGGTTGGTGCCTTGCTCACTCGAGTTGTTAGACAACATTTATATTAGAAACATTGAGGAATATGCTAAGGTCGGGTTACCCACGGAAGCGGGTGCGGTCCTTCTAATAGAAGTTGATGGAGATTTGGAAATTTTGGCCAAGCAGATTGGGAAGATCGAGGGAATCTGCAGGCAGTTAGGGGCTATCCAGATTAGGGTTGCCAAGACGAAAGAAGAAGCAGAAGAATTATGGCGTGCGCGTCGCTCGGCTTTTGCAGCTGTGTCGAGGGTGAAACCAACTATTATCGGTGAGGATGCGACCGTTCCTCGGAGTAGCATCCCAGTTGCTGTGAGGCGCATTCAGGAAATTGCAGCGAAATATAACATTATCATAGCGATACTCGGACATGCTGGAGACGGTAATTTACATGCCACGATCCTTACTGATGAAATGGATTTGGAAGAGGCGGCACGGGTAGAAAAGGCCATCGACGAGATCTTTGTAGCAACGGTGGAACTGGGTGGATCCTTAAGTGGTGAGCATGGTATCGGTCGGGCAAAATCCAAGTTTATTTCCCTGCAAATCGGAGAGGTTGGACGGGAAGTACAGCACCGAATTAAACAAGCACTTGACCCTAACAACATTTTAAACCCCGGCGTAATGTTTGGAGCGTGATGAGTTGGAACGTTCATTTAAGTCATGGGAGAAAGAAGTCATCCGCTGTATTCGGTGTGGTGCCTGTCAAAATGTCTGTCCAGTCTTTAAAGAGTTACAGGCAGAATCCACGGTTGCCAGAGGACGAGTTAAGTTGATTCGTGGAGCCATTAATCAGGAATTGGATTTAACGGAAGGCTTTATCAACAAAATGTCGTTATGCTTGATGTGTAAGGCCTGTGTAGTTAACTGTCCAAGTGGAGTGAAAGTCGACAAGCTGGTGGAAGCAGCCCGCAAGGAAATTACAGAGAAGAAAGGACTCTCGCCACTTAAGACGTTGATCTTTCGTTTGGTTTTGAAAAATCGTTGGGTATTTAACACGGGAATGCGGACGGGGCAAGTTTTTCAAGGCTTATTCTTTCGTAAAGGACCTAATGGCCAAGGAATGTTGCCGAGAATGGAACTGGGAATAGACCAGAGAAGACTTCTCGCTCCACTCGCTCCAAAACCGTTCAAATCGATGTATCCAGACATCGTCAAAGTCCCTGAAGCAAAGATGAGGGTGGCTTTTTTCACGGGGTGCATGATTAACTACATTTATACGGATACCGGTAGGGCGGTCGTCAACGTACTTAAACGCAATGGAGTAGAGGTTGTAATTCCTGCACTCCAAAACTGTTGTGGTACCCCCGTTCGTATTAACGGGGACTATGAAACGGCTAAAGAGATGGCAAGGGCCAATATCGATGTTTTCCTGAAGGAAGAGGTTGATGCAGTTGTTGTTGCCTGTGGCACATGCGGCTTAAGCCTGAAAGAAGAGTATGCCGAGTTGCTCAAGGATGATCCGATTTATGCCGAAAGGGCAAAGAAGCTTGGGACCTTGGTCACGGATTTCACCGAACTGGTAGTTTCTTTGGAGGGGTATGAGAACCAAATGGGTCGTCTGTCCATGAAGGTTACCTACCATGATCCTTGTCACCTTGTCAGAGGTTTAAAGGTCAAAGAACAGCCTCGCCAGATTATTAGACGTATCCCGG
>DHJG01000194.1:8771-16080 GCA_002404215.1 Desulfosporosinus sp. UBA4726 | reverse complement strand
CATAAAGTTGAAACGATTCATCAGACGGGTGCAGAGGTCTTGGTTACAGGGTGTTCGGCTTGTCGAATGCATATCGCCGATGGTCTGAATCGCCAGGGAGTTACTGTGAAAGTAATGCATACCGCACAACTCTTGGAAATGGCTTATGAAGCAAAGGAACGTGCTGGAGATAAATCCGCTGATGATAAAAGGGGGAGTAACGGATGAATGAGTTTGAACTCGCCTATGGTAAAGAAACCTTGCTCTTTAAGCTTCCGTCCTCAGTGAACGTTCAGGAGATTGAAGCAAAGGCCAGTCAGCCAATTTTAGATATAGAACAGGCGATTCTCCAGGCGCTGGCCCATCCACTTGGAACTGCTCCCTTGGTAGAGCTGGTAAAACCAGGGGACAAAGTGGTTATTATAGTGAGTGATGTTACTCGACTATGGGTACGGGCCGATGTTCTTTTGCCGGTGTTGCTGGATGTTCTAAATGGGGCTGGGGTGCCTGATCAGGACATTTCTATTGTTACGGCGACCGGAGATCACCGGTTGCAGACGTTAGAAGAACACACGGCAATTTGCGGAGCGAAGGTCTTGGCGAGGGTTTCTATTTTCGATCATGAGTGTCGCGCCCAGGATTTAGTGGATATAGGCAAATCCTCACAGGGAACGCCCATTATTGTAAATCGTCGGGTATGGGAAGCGGACAAGGTGATACTTACCGGTGGAATCGCTTATCATTTGCTTGCAGGGTTTGGTGGTGGTCGTAAGTCGATTGCGCCTGGGGTTTGTGGCTATGAGATGATCCAGCAAAACCATGCCTTAGCGCTAAAAGGGGGAGGGCCCTCGGGACTTAATCCCAATATAGAGACTGGAAAAATGGAAGGCAATCCGGTTGCGGAGGATATGTTAGAAATCGCTCGTCTAGTAGGTGTGGATTTCATACTCAATGTGGTTGTGAACGAGAAGAAGGAATTTGTCTATATTGCGGCAGGTGACTTGCATCAGGCGCATTTGGCGGGTTGCCGGGTTACTGAGGAAATCTTCGGAATTGAAATAAACGAAAAAGCGGAGCTAGTCATCGTTTCGTGCGGTGGGTTTCCCAAAGATACTCAGCTTTACCAAGCGATCAAGGCTTTGGACAATGCTACCTATGCAGCGCAAGAAGGTGGAGTGATCATCCTGGTGAGTGAATGCTCAGAAGGGATAGGTTCTCAACCTTTTCAGGAATTCTTCCAGCATGGAGAGGTGGAGGATATGAATGCCAAGCTTCATGCTGACTTTACGATGCCAGGGTTCGTAAGCCTGAGAACAGCGAGCATCTGTCGAAAGACACCTGTCATTTTGATCAGTTCGTTATCGGACGATTTGGTTAAACATGTCAAGATGATTCCAGCCCATTCTCCTGAAGAGGCGCTTGGGTTAGCAAGGCAACTTCTCGGACGTCAACCTGAAGGAGTGTATATAATGCCGCACGGGGGAAACACCTTTCCCATAGCTAACAAAATAAATCACAAATAATGATGAACAAAAATATGCTTTCATCCATCATGAAAGAATGACAGAAAGAACCCTGGGCTCTATTATCATAGCCTAGGGTTCTTTCTCTGGAAACAAGTGGAATTACCTTATAAAATCCCATGTCAAGGATTATTAAACCAATAAATATTTTGACCGAACGTCTTCATTTTCGGCTAAAGCCTCGACAGTCCCTTCAAAACGTACTTGCCCGCGCTCGAGGACGTAGCACCGATTGGCCAAGGTTAAGGCGGACTTGAGATTTTGTTCTGCTAGGAGAATCGAAATACCCGCCGAACATAGCTCGAGAATCTGCTCTTCTAATTCTCGGACGATTAATGGTGCCAAACCCTCAGTTGGTTCATCCAAAATTAGAAGCTCTGGATTTCCAAGCAGAGCCCTGGCGATACTCAGCATTTGTTGTTCTCCGCCGCTTAGGAGCCCACCCCGACGATTCTCTACTCTTTTCAGAACAGGGAATAGTCCATGAACTTTTGCTAAATCCCAAGGCCCAGTTTTGATTCCTGCTGCGATCTCGAGATTTTCTCGCACAGACAAGTCTGCAAAGATCCTGCGGTTATCAGGGACAAAACTGATGCCTAATTTGACCATGCGGTTCGTAGCAGTCTTGGTAATTTCCTGGCCTTTAAAGTAGATCTGCCCGGCTTTTGGCGGTGTGATTCCAATAATGCTTTTGAGTGTCGTTGTCTTGCCGACCCCGTTACGACCGAGGAGGCAGACGACTTCTCCTTTACTTACCTTTAAGGATAAACCGAACAAGATATGGCTTAACCCGTAATAGGTATGAATATCTCTAACGTCTAACATCATCCTGTTTCCCCCAAATAGGCATTTTGCACAGATTTATCGTTTCTGATGACTTCAGGAAGACCTTGGGCAATCGTGCGGCCTTGATGAAGAACCATAATTTTTTGAGCAACATCGAAGACTAATTCCATATCGTGCTCAGTAATCAGAATGGTAAGGCCTTTTTCCTGAGATAAGCGCTTAATAAGATTGACGATTTTGCGGGTTTCTTCTGATGACATTCCGGCAGTGGGCTCATCTAAGAGTAGGAGTTCGGGTTTGCTTCCCAGAGCAATCGCAATTTCCAGGACTTTTTGATCGCCATAAGATAGGGAGTTGCACGAACGATCTTTAAATTCATACAGTCCGAAACTTTCCAATACCTCCAGTGTCTCTTCAATAAGGAGTTTCCTGGCGGGTCTGAAAAATTTCATATCTAAGTGATGTTTGGCAATAACCGACGTTTGCACGTTTTCAAAAACCGTAAGACTGGAGAAAATATTAATTAACTGAAAGGATCTTGCCATTCCTTTATGGCAAATTTTATAGGGAGCCAAGCTCGTAATCTCTTCATTATTAAATCGGATATGTCCAGAATCTGCCTGAAGGTGTCCGGTTATTAAATTAAATAACGTGGATTTTCCCGCACCATTGGGACCAATAACTGCCACAACTTCTCCTTTCGGAACCAAGAGGTTAGCATCTGAGATGGCTTGATATCCCTCGAACGCTTTTTTAAGATGTTCTACCTGAAGCATGTTAATTCTCTCCTCTCATACTTCGGTTTTTTCTAAAGTTGTCCATTAAATAACCCAGAATGCCCTGAGGCAAAAACAGTACGAGAATTAGTAAAAGCAGACCAAGGACAAGAAGCCAATATTCTGTGTAAAGACCAACGATCATCGACAGAAAGACTAAAATAGCTGCCCCTAGCGCCGGGCCCATAAAGGCAGTAAGTCCACCCATTAAGCACATGATCAGGATTTCTGCTGATTTGTTCCAAAATAACAGAGAGGGGGCTACCGATCGTTCGACTAAGACAAATAGGACACCCGCAATTCCAGCAAAGAAGCCGGCAATAACAAACGCTGTCAGGCGGTGTCGTTTGACATTGATTCCGACACTTTCAGAGCGCACGGGATTGTCACGAGTAGCAAGTAATGTGAGACCAAACGGTGATTTGGTAATCAGATAAAGAATGACAAGAGATACGATGAGAACCATCAGAGTCGTATAGTAGACCGAATTTACAGACGTCAGAAATTCAGGAACGGGTACAGCGTGGATTCCGTTGTCACCATCGGTCAGTGCATTCCAGCGGTAAACAATGGCCCAAACTAACTGCCCTAAAGCAAGCGTAAGCATTCCGAAATATAGACCACGTAAACGTACGCAAAACCATCCGATCACGAATGCGATAAGTGCAGCAACTAGGGGGGCAAGCAAGACCGCCACAGCAAAGGGCCAAGTTGTTTTGGTCATCACGATTGCTACGGTATATGCGCCTACACCGAAAAATACACCGTGGTGTAAATGAAGTAGTCCTCCGTAACCTAGCACCAGATTCAAACTGGTCGCCAGTAAAGCTGTTGTAAAAATAGTCGCTAGTAAGTAAACGTAATATTGGGTGAGTATCGAGGGGATCATCAGAAGAATCAGAGTCCCGACGACTGCCAAGCCCATTGATTTTAAGTTATTCGTGGACATAATCTATGTTCCTTTCTCTACCAGGCAGATTTTAGTAAACCAGAAGGTTTTACAATAAGGAGAACACCAGCAATAATATAAGGGATTATAATGGCAATGCCTGGAATGAATAAAATCCCAAAGGCCTCCCCAATCCCCATAATAATCGAACTAATGAGTGCGCCCCATACGTTCCCTAGGCCACCTATTACCACGATCAAGAAAGCATAAATGATTATGTTAGCATCCATACCCATCGAGATGGTGGTCGTTGGAGCAATTAAAGCCCCTCCCAACCCGGCAAGCCATCCACCCAGCGCAAAAACCATAGCAAACACTCGGGTGCTGTTAATCCCCAGAATATCGACCATTTCTCGGTCCGTAGCCGTTGCTCGGCAAATTTTCCCTAGGTGAGTTTTTGATAAGAACAACCATAAACCTAATGCGACGACAGGCCCTACGATCAGAAGGAAAACATTATACAAGGGAAGAGATGCCCCCCAAAGATCAAAAGAACCCCTTAAAACTCCTGGGATATCCATAGACTTAAATTCGGTTCCCCAAATTATTTTGACAAGATCTCCTGCGATAAGCACTAGGGAATACGTCAAGAGCATTTGTAACAGATGATCTCGGTTATAGATAAATCGAAGCAACCCGCGCTCGATCACCAAACTAATGAGCATCACTGCAATTGGTGCAACCAGTAGGGCTAACCAAAAACCATAAGGACCTTGCCCAAAAAGGGTTGAGATTGAAAAAGCGATAAATGCGCCTAACATATAAAGGACTCCATGAGCAAAATTTGTAATTCTCAAGACTCCAAAGATAAGAGTTAGTCCTGCCGAGACGATAAAGAAAATCATTCCCCTGCTCAGACCAATAAATAACTGACTTGCAAGTGTGGCGAAATGCATGGGTAATCTCCCCCGTCATAAATGATTGCGTAAAGGGGCGGCACTACGCAGCACCGCCCGTTAATCTCTCGTTTACTCTGTTTCATGTACTTTATACTATTTTGACCTAGACTTTAGGATTGCGTCAACTGAGGGCATTATTTCTTCAGGACTGAGGGTGTGAAGGTCTTTGGCCGCAAAGATGCCATTTACCTTGGCAATTACGCCATAGGACATGGGAATTGCAACCTGATGATCTTCTTTACGTAGGGTTGCCTTGCCGACTGGAGTATCAATCGTTAATCCTTCCATTGCGTCAATGATCTTTTCCTTATCGGTACTTCCTGCCTTTTTAATCGCTTGACTGAGGAATTCCCCTCCCATGTAACCATACAAGGCAAACGCAGCTGGTTCACGATTATATTCCTTCTTAAAGGCTTCAACAAAGGCCTTGTTTTCTGCCGTGTCCGGATAATTAGACAAATAAGGATTTGTACCCATTACTCCTTCAGGAGCTTGATCACCCAAAGGTCTCAAGGTGGCTGGGTCGTAGCTGGTGTGTGCCCAGACCGGTATTTCCTGAGCCAGTCCGGTTGCTTTCACGGCTTTCATAAAGGCTACCATATCTGCTCCGCCAGTACCGACGACTAGCACGTCAGGTTTTGCACTGCGAATAGCGTTGATGTAAGGGGTGAAATCCGTTTCGCCAACACGCCACCAAGTTTCGCCTGCTTTCTCAACGTCAGGTTTAATTGTCTTTAAATTTGTCCAAAGGTTATTGATTACAGAGTGACCATATTCGTAATCGCTGCCCGCTACCCAGACTTTCTTAAAAGTCGTCTTGGAGAGTTGGACAGCACCTGCTTTACCGATGACCGCTGTATTTGGTATCGTGCTAAATACATAACGATGACCCGCTGACCCTGTGACCTTGTCACTCATTCCGCCCCAATCGATAAAGGGGACTTTATTCTCTTTAGCATATTGTGAAACGGCTAGAGAGCCTGCGCTATTTGTGGTCCCTGCCAGAAAATCTACTTTTTCATTCATAACAAGTTCTTTGGACCAGCTTGTTGATTTGTCCGGTTTGAATTCATCGTCACGAGTGACGAATTCAATCGTCGGACCGCCTTTAGCTGCACTTTCTTTGACAGCCAGTTTAAAACCGTCTAATGAGTCCTTAGCATAGACAGCTGCACCGCCTGTATAGGTATCTATAATTCCGACTTTAATTGCTTTTTGAGCGGGATCCACGGCGGGAGTTTTGGCACACCCTGAAGCCAATAATGCTGTAATCAGGAGTGTAGACCCTAACCGGATTATATTGAGTGATTTCTTCTTGCCTACCATACTATTTCCCCCTCAATCTTTGTTTGAACACAAGTAGTAATGTTCTTCTGCTATAAGCGTTTCTGTCTCACGAGCGGTTCTCTCCGTTCTGCCATACTGCCTTTCTCTTGATTAATTTTTTTAGAGTCGATTCTCAATGATGTGTTCTGTGAAGGATACCGCTTCATCCTTCAAAGAATATGTTAGAATTATAACAGGTGAGTGTAGAACAGACAATACATATCTCGCGTGTATTAAAACACTACTGAATACAATCAACTCCAATGTCCAATAGGTTTGACTTAGTTAATAAATCTACAATAACAACTATAAATGGAATAGACCACAAATGGAGCCTTGAAACCAGTACATTCTGGATGAAAGGCTCTTTGATTTTGTTAATAAGTAATTCCGTACTTGAAACTTAATCAGATCCCGGCGCTCTCTTGAATTACTATTCTTGGAAATTAGCTATCGAACGCTTCATCCTGAAAGTTGTATTAAGTTTTTGTCAAAAATGACGATATATAAGAATAAGGGTATTTGTGAGAATTGGAGGAATTTCCATGACACTTATCCTAGTATCAACCTCAGTACAAAGTGGGGTTACCAACTCGGTAAAAGTTATTACTAATGAGAGATGCCATAGAAGCAGGTTATAAAGCCGCAGAACAAGCATGGGGCGGTGAATTGCCAGAAATCTGCAGACAAACCCAAGAGGCTACATTAAAAGGACTTAACGATTGGGTGAATGAAGCGAAGGGGTAGAGGGGAGAAATTGTCTATGCATCTTTTTACAAAGCGATTGATTGGCTCTGTATTAACTCTAATTCTCACATTCTCAATATCTATTCCTGTCTTTGGAAATACAACTGCGAATGCATATCGTTTAGCAGGTCACGATAGGTACGATACTGCAGCCGCAATTGCAAAGAAAGGTTGGAAACAATCTGATTATGCGATTTTGGTGAATGGAGAAAATTTTCCTGACGCATTGGTTGCTGCATTTGTAGCTAAACAATATAATGCGCCAATTTTACTCTCTCAAAAAGATTTCTTGCCTCAAGCTACAAAACAAATGTTAATCGATTT
>DHJG01000194.1:6764-8633 GCA_002404215.1 Desulfosporosinus sp. UBA4726 | reverse complement strand
ATAGAACCAAGTCAATGGGCGGGTGAAGATAGATATGGAACCTCCATAGCTGTCGCCAGTCGATTTCCCAATGTTTCGGAAATCGTAATAACAACGGGTGAGGATTTTGCGGATGCTCTTTCAGTTTCCTCTATTGCGGCATATAAAAATATGCCAATAATTTTAGTGCCAAAAGATATCATTAGTAATGATACGCAAGCATTTATTAAACAATTTAATATAACTAAAACCTATGTTATTGGTGATACTGACATTATTAGTGAAAGCGTTACCAAACAGTTTCCCAATCCTGAGAGAATAACGGGTGCGACTAAATATGACCGAAATATCAATATAATAAATAGATTTAGTGCCGATTTTAATGGCGAAAATGTGCTAATAGCTACTGGTAATAATTATGCTGATGCTTTAGCAGGATCAGCTTATGCTGCAAAGACAAATTCTCCAATAGTATTAGTGGGTAACATCTTGAGTAGTTCGACACGAACTTATCTAAATTCAAATTCATCCGGTAAAACAGTGTGTATTCTGGGCGGCGAAGGAGCGGTTAGTAGTTCAATATTTAATGATTCAAGCAATAGAAGATACCAGCAATCTGCCACGAAAGAATTTACAAATCCTCTTCTAAAGCTGGGGGATACTAAAGAAAAGCATGCCTTAGTCTTTGGATCTTCGGATAACGATATGTATCAAAGCGCTTCGGAAGCAGAAGCTAACATGATTAAGATCTCGA
The DNA here is from genome assembly GCA_002404215.1 of Desulfosporosinus sp. UBA4726. Taxonomy (GTDB): domain Bacteria; phylum Bacillota; class Desulfitobacteriia; order Desulfitobacteriales; family Desulfitobacteriaceae; genus Desulfosporosinus. Next base: position 7,900 of record DHJG01000194.1, on the reverse strand, counting down.
TCGATGTATGGCAACTAAATGCAAGTGGAGAAAAGCAGGCAGCACAGCGCACATTAACAGTAAATAAGGCCGTTGCGGATGTAGTTAAAACAGTATTCAAGGAAATATTTGAAGGTCAAGATAAATTCCCAATATATAGTGTTCAAGGATATGCCTGGCGTCCGGACAATACTTCAGAGCACAAATGGGGTCTGGCAATCGACATAAACCCGAATGAGAACTATATGATAACTAGCGGAGGAGTAATTGTAGCAGGCTCCTTTTGGGATCCGGCGAACAGCCTCTATTCCATACCTGAGAAAGGCAATGTGGTGACCACATTCAATAAATACGGTTTTACATGGGGGGGGAACGCTTGGAAATCGTCAAATGATTATATGCATTTTTCTTATTTAGGAAAATAATCGCATGGTGTGAATAATGCATAAGAGGCGCTCCAAATTTATTTTGGGGAGCCTCTATGATTGTAGCGCACCACCAGTTTATACTAAATTATGAGTGCTATGATTTACGCAGAGTATTAAGGATGAGGTCGGTGATCCCTTTTAGGAAGTGTTATCAATCGCTTCTCATTTCCGGAGGATTTGGGGTATAATGGTCAGTGATCTTAAATTATAATTCTTTTATATAAAAGAAACTAAAGGAGCTAATTGGATGAAAAAAATGTGTCTAGCACTGGGACTTGCATTATTAATGATGACAGCAACCGTTACAACATCAGTCACACCTACCTTGGCCTCCACAGTGCCTGGTTCATATACCCGTATTGCTGGTCAAGATAGATTTGATACAGCGAAGGCTATCGCTATGGAAGGTAATACCATCGGACTGAAAGATGTAATTATCGTATCGGGAAATAACTTCCCAGATGCATTATCAGTAAGTGTATTGGCCAAAAAATTAAACGCGCCTATATTACTGGTGGATAGCACCGTAGCTCATTCAAGTGCGGCATTATCGTTCATTTCTGACAAACTAAGTAAAACTGGCACAATTCACATCATCGGCGGTACTGGAATAATATGTGATGCTTTCCAAACGGAATTGAATCGACTTGGATTTTATAATATCGATCGTATTGGCGGATACGATCGATACGACACAAATACTCTGATTGCACAGAAACTCGTTGCCAC
>DHJG01000194.1:1206-6591 GCA_002404215.1 Desulfosporosinus sp. UBA4726 | reverse complement strand
ATTGCGAGTAATTATGGATATCCAATTTTATTGACGGCTAAAGATTCTTTATCCCCAGGAATCAAACGTTATATATCTAGTGTGCAACCTTCCCAAGTATATATTGTGGGAGGAACTGGCGTAGTTTCAGATGCGGTACAAACAAGCATAAAAGATCTGACACCGGCCACTATAACTCGCCTGGCAGGTACTGATCGATTCGACACATCCGAAAAAATATTATCCGCATTTTCACTGACACCAAAGACAGTGTATATTGCATCAGGAATTAATTTCCCTGATGCGCTTGCGGGAAGTACTTTAGCATCAGTTACAGGGGATCCAATTGTACTGGTAGACCCTTCAATTTCAGGGGTTCCACCTTCTATTATGAAGTACTTGCAAACTCTAAATACGAATGGAGTCGTTCCTAATATAGTGGCTTTCGGTGGAACCGGAGTTATACCTGATATTGTGCTAGATAGTGTTGGTGGTATATTAATTGGTGATTACAGCGATCTAGTGAGTAAAGAGAGGAATACTCCATCTCTTTACAACAATATTAATGTTATTAACGAACCAATTGTCGATGTTTTTAAATCTACGAACACCAATTCGGAGAGAGTAACTCAAGCACTCTTTGCTCAACAAGTCAAAATTATCTCAGAAACTTCAGGTTGGACAAAAGTAGAGGTAAAAGATGGGTATATTGGATGGATTGAATCATCTAAAATAACCAAAAATTTCACCAGTATAACACCTGAAATAATCATAATAGAATCAGAATTCAAAAATGTATACTCAAGCATGAATGGGACCTCACCAATTTCGAAACTAACCTTGGGAACAGAATTATATTTGATCAAGAAAACGGCTAATTGGTATGAAGTAGCTCTACCTATGAACGCTTCAGGCTGGATAGAAGATACAGAAACTTTACGGTTACAAGCGGGAGCTCACATACCTAAAACAACCGGTGTCGATTTTGTAAACACAGCCAAGAAATTTTTAGGAGTTCCTTATCTTTGGGGAGGAGTAGGCGGATGGGGTATAGATTGTTCTGGATTAACTTATATTAGTAGTCGTGTTAATGGCGTAGACTTGCCACGAGATGCACAACCTCAATATGATGCGATCCCTACTTCTATTGCACCAACTATCACTGACATGTTGCCCGGAGATTTGGTGTTTTTTAGTAAATATATAGGTTCAAACGCAATTACCCATGTTGGAATTTACATTGGCGATAATCAATTTATACAGGCACTTGGTGGTGAAAGTACAGTTATAACTTCTTTCTCAAGTGACTACTTTCAGCAAAGACTTGTAGGGGTGAAGAGAATTTTTGCAAACTAGAAAATAGCAATAGGTGCCTTTTTCATTGTTTGGTTAGAACGAGATATTCAACCCTTGAAGATATTTTCCGAGCTCTGCTTCAAAATCATTGGAATTCACTTGGCCTAAGTCCAAAAAGTTGGATCTAAAGGATAGATAATCAAAGTTTTGGCCGAACTTTTCTCGAATGAGTGGCTCGTACTTAAGAAGTAAACGATTATTTAAGTTATATTGATGGACTTCGGTGGATGATCCTATCATTTCAGGTGCGATGGGTTGACCAAGTTGAATCCCGCGAACATAGGAAAGATTACGTTCGATTAAGTCATCACTAACCATCCCGGAATGTGCCGAAAGTTTGATTTTTGCGGGAAAATCCCTAATTGTCTCTAAGGTTTTGATAAATGCATCAAGATCATAATAATCAAGATAAGGAATAGGAGACTCGACAAGATCCCCAACAAATAACACAGAATCTCTTCGATCAAAGCAAAGGGAAGAATCGATTGTATGCCCTGGGGCATAGCTGAATTCAATATCTTCATCTTCGAAGGTCAGCTTGTCACTAAAGGTAAGATTTGGATAATTCAGTTTAATTTCTCCGTTATGAAATTTTTCTAAACGGTTCAATTCATAGTCTCCGATCTCCTGCATTCGCCTTCTTGCCGTTTCATGACCAATGATCTTGGCGCCCTCAAAAGCACAATTTCCCCAGATGTGATCCCAATCAGAATGAGAATTAAATACCAGGAGTTCTTTTGGGACTATTTGAGTCAAGAGATATTCCTTTATGACAGCCATGGATAGTGGACCTAAGTGAGTATCACATAAAACATTGTGATGATCTCCTTTGATCAAATACACTGAAATATCATCTTCGTAAGTAAAAATGACCCCTCTAATCCCTATTTCTTGGATAATCAAGATGTCTCGCCTCCAGAATAAATGATTATCATCATTATACATGGGGGGAATAGATATCAACAGCACAACCCTGCCAGTTCGTAAAAATGAGCAAGTGGCAAAATAGAGGAATTGGTGCCGTTTATAGTGTTACTTGATTGTAAGTTTGGTTGTTAATATGTCCTCTTGGATAACAAATGAATTTGGCGTACATTGAATATGATTAGTGGGTAGTAACGAGATAGACAAAGGATAGCAATTGCTATCCTTTGTCTATTTCGGCGATAATTTTCTCCGCCATGTTGTTACCCATAACGTTTAAACTCTCCGTACTGAGGTGCATGCTGGCAGTAACGTCAAAGAGGATGTTGACCCGTGCAGGCCATTCTTCGTCGGCAAGCCACAGACTACAAGCCAGATGCAGCCTGGGGAAAACCGGTATGATAAATGCTAAGTCTCCCATGGCAAGTTTTTTGCCGCCAAGACTTAGGCAGGCAAGCGTAAACTCAGCTGGGGAGGAACCAAAGCGTTTAGCCAAAGGATCCATTGCTTCTAGCTTAAAGGCTGCATAGTGATTGTTTCCCCACGGTAGTTCCCTAAAAGAGATCCAGGTACCTCTTGGCGGCACCCCACAAACCTCAGTTAGGTATTGGAGAATAAGAATCTGGTCGGTTATTTCAACCCAATCCCCCTGCTCCTTTGATTCACAAGGGCTAATTTCGCCCCCAGGGTATTGGACTTGGTATAACTTTCCCCCGTAGCGAATGACCAACCCTGACTCGCCATGAGGTTCTGCTCCGGAAAGTTCTAGCATCTTGGCCAGGCTGCGCTTGGTAAATTCTTGTTTGGCATGTTCCAAAGCGTCACGGTATTTTTTTAGATCTTCTTTAGCCATAATTCATCCTCCAAGCTTTGCGTTTTCGGCATTACATGGTGTTACTAATTACTCTATAAGGATAACCTTGAACCAGTCATCGTGCAAGATAGAAACATCAGAATGAAATTGACGAACGGGGAGAGATGCTGGCCTCTTTGCGGTATGAAACAGGGTAAAAGTATTTAGATACATTATTTGGATAATGCTTCTAAATGAGTAGCTCAAAGGTTATAATATGCATAGAGAGTCAAGGTGACAAAGAGATACTTGGTAAAAAGGAGAGTGTTATCATGCCAATACCTCATGAAGGGAAAAAATACACGTATGCTGACTACTTGACTTGGCCAGAAGACGAACGATGGGAAATTATCGACGGAACACCTTATATGCAAGCGACTCCAACACGTATACATCAAGAAATATCAGGTGAATTATTTAAGCAAATTGCAGTCTATTTAACAGGAAAATCATGTAAAGTATATGCGGCTCCGTTTTGTGTAAGATTGCCACAAGACCAGGAAAAAAAAGAAAATGAAAATATAGTTGAGCCTGATATTTCTATTATTTGCGATAAATCAAAATTAGACGATAAAGGATGCATTGGAGCCCCCGACTTGATAATTGAAATAATTTCCCCTTCTACTACAAGAAAAGATAAGATTGTAAAGTTTAATAAATACGAAAAAGCAGGGGTTAAAGAATATTGGATTGCAGAACCTGATCAAAAATTTGTTAGTGTATTTATTTTACAAGATAATCAAAGGTACGGCAGACCAGAAATATATACGGAAGATGCCAAAATTGTAATATCAATTTTTCAAGACTTAATAATTGACTTAAATACAGTTTTTAGTTCATAAATGTATTTCACTGGTTGCCCTAAGAGAGAGCGGTGCAACTCACTTAGGGCATCAAAGTGAGCGCAAAAAGAGAATCGAGATTATGGCTAGACCAAATATGAAAAGTGGTCGACCGACCTATTGGTAAAAATTTACAGGTACATTGTTAAGAGAGAACAAAAACCCCTTGGAGAACACGTTGTACGTTTAATCATACTTCGTGTTGTCCAAGGGGTTTTTTATTTATTAGAATAAATTTTCGAGTGTAGTATCCTTGAGTAATTTTCGGATAATAGTTTCTCCCGGAATCGGTCTCCCGCTGTAGAGAGTTTTAGCGGCGTTCAAGAGCACGCGTATATCATATTTTGAAGCAAAAACCGGAATTACTTGTTTTTCAAGATCAAGCAAGGTATAAACAGCCATCATCGCCGTACGAATTGAATATTCTATCGTGAATACACAGTCGTCGGCAACTTCAGCGTACTGTCCAAGAAAGGCAAGGTTTGTACTGCCCGCCGGAACAACATCAGGACGGTCTCCCTTAACACGAGGCATAAACTGACTGGTGATATAAGGCATCATGCAAGGAATAACATTGACAGTTTCTAGAATCTCGCGGATTTTGTCCTTCAATCCCATATGATACAATAACTCTGAGACAAGTTCTTCGCCAGTGCAATCACACATCTTCTTCTTAATGTAATCACCGACATTGTCGGGGAATAAGCCATATGCCCATAATACGAAAACATCATCAGGCTGGTTAATAAAGTGAGGCTGCTTAGAGTAGCTCCAGCTCATCAACCAGTTAGAATCCTTGATGGTAACAACACCGCCTTGGCCAGGATCTTGGTCAGTCAATTCCTTGAGAAATTTGTCCATGAACGGTCCCTTAAAGGTCATGGTAAAGGATTCCCACTTTGTTTTATCAATGTCATCGCAGAATACTTCTGGATGACCAAATGAAGGATCTTTGCTGGCAATGTTCTTCCACAAATTCCAGCAACCGCAATTGACCTTATCTCTGTTCAAAACAGCCGGTGTATACATACTGCCCAACGTGGAATTCTCGGTCATTGAACCGTTGGTTACGAAAACAAGGTCGTTGGCAGACACTGCAATTTTTTCAGAGTTGCCATTACGGAATAGATGAATACCGGTGACGGTCTTCTGCTTGCCAACAAGGCTGATATCTAAGTCGGTTACCTGTGTGTGGAGGTCAAAGTTTACATTTTCCTGCTTAAGCCAGGTAATAAGTGGTAGAATCATGGAATCGTACTGGTTATACTGGGTATGCAAGATTCCTTTGAGCTGGTTCATACCCGGAAGGAGATGCATAAAGCGCTCCATATAACGTTTCATCTCCACGACGCTGTGCCAGTTTTCAAAAGCGAACATGGAACGCCAGAAATACCACATGTTTGTTTCAAAATAGGAGGCATCAAAAAAATC
>DHJG01000194.1:519-1078 GCA_002404215.1 Desulfosporosinus sp. UBA4726 | reverse complement strand
GGTCAGATAAGCCTAAGGTTGAAAAATCCGCTTTTTCTCCACAGTTATGAATCAAGCGACAGTGAGATTCAATCGGTTCTGCAAGATTCAGTTCACGAAATTCATCTAAAACTGTTCTGCTTGGATTGTTTAATGAAGGGATAAAGCTAAACAGATCCCAGGAACATTCATAATGCTCCTCCAGTTCTCTACCACCGCGGATAATATATCCCTGTTCAGCGTCTCCAGCGCCATCCATACCACCGCCGAGAACGTGAGTTTCTTCTAAAATAGTAATGTTTTTACCTGACATATGTCCATCACGGATCAGATAGGCGGCCGCCGCAAGAGAGGCAATACCTCCACCGATTAAATAGGCTTTTTTGGTTTCGATTCTGTTCTTTTTCACTGGATTGATTTTTTGATAGTTACCCATGTTACACCCATACCTTTCATATTTCTGAGCTGGTTTGCTTGCTAGCATTATCATAGCCCAGAATAAGAGGCAGTGATATTATCAACCTGGTGCATTTGTGTAATGTTGCCACAAAACAGTCAAATTGTGTAATGAATCTATTGA
>DHJG01000194.1:0-218 GCA_002404215.1 Desulfosporosinus sp. UBA4726 | reverse complement strand
ATTGGGGCGCGAGCATCTAGATAGCTTCCTTTATTCTGTTACTTATCAATTGATACAACAGGTAGTAGATACTAAGAGTGTAGATAGGCCGGTACAAGAGGATTACAAGAATTTTCTTGCCAATTTTTACACGGTTGCTTTCATAGGTCTTGTTATTCAGTGGATGGAAAATGGTATGAAAGAACAGCCCGAGAAAATCATAGAGAACTTATCCATCA
>DHJG01000070.1:670-8439 GCA_002404215.1 Desulfosporosinus sp. UBA4726 | reverse complement strand
AGCGTCAGATGTGTATAAGAGACAGGGGGAATACTACCATTCCTACCGTAGTGTCGTATGTCTATTTATCTATCGAGCGCTAATGGGTATCCCTTATGAGGTTTATGAAGGTTACTATCGTGTTTTTATGTATGTGGATGATTTAATCCCGACCATAGCCAACGTGGCGAATAACTTCAAGCCAGGTGAGGTATATAACATCGGGGGAACGGAATATCGCAGTGTCAAAGATCTGAGCGGATTAATACTCAACTATACGAAAGGAGATCCAAAACTGGTTAAGTATCTTCCAGAAGACAAGCACAATACCGTCAGTAAACGACCTGATATTAGCAAAGCGGCGACTGACCTTGGTCATAACCCAAAGGTATTGTTAGAGGAAGGACTACCCATCACCGTAGAGTGGATGAAGAAGATCTATAGGGAGGACTGCTAGTGCTAATGCCCAAAGTCAGTGTCGTTATCCCCACCTACAATCATGCACGGTATCTTCCCTATGCGCTGGATAGTGTCATTAATCAAGGTTATCCAAATCTAGAGGTTTTTGTCATTGATGATGGTTCCACCGATGGCACGGCGGAACTTGTGAAGCCGTATTGCCCAAAGGTTAATTATGTCTACAAAGAAAATGGAGGGACACCCAGCGCGTTAAATCTTGGGTTATCTCTGGCAACGGGTAAGTACGTGTGCTGGTTGAGTGCAGATGACGCACTAATTGGTGAAAAGGTGTCTAAACAAGTAGGCGTGATGGAACGTGATCCAAGTCTCGGCTTTAGCTACACAAGCTTTGTAGTTGTTGATGCCAATGGTGTAAAGCAGTATGAGGTCAACTCACCATATTATCCCGACAAGCAGGAAATGGCGACGCGACTCATGGAGGGTTGTTTTATTAATGGATCTTCTGTAATGATGAGAAGTTCTGCTCTAAAGATGGTCGGATTTTTCGACGAAAGTTTGCCACAAGCCCATGACTACGACTTGTGGTATCGCCTTCTTCGATATTATTCTTGCGGTTTTCTAGAGGAACATCTGTTGGCTTATCGTTGGCACGGTGAAAATATGAGTCGAAATCCGCTTGAATCATGCTCCCTGATTGTTCAAGAGAGAGCTAAAGGGCTATTTCCTGAGTGGTTAAGCTAAAACAATTTTGCCTTCAAGCGCCTCCTCTCAAGCAGAAACTTCCCTACTTATATAGAAGTTTCTGCTTGAGAACACTCAACCCTCACTTTAATTCATCGGGTTGCGGCAAAAGAGACTCTAATTAAGTAGGGAAAATTCTAAAATCTAGGTAAGGAGAGGCGGAGCAGCAATGGCTTTATTAACGACTGGCTTAATCAAGAATAATGAAGTCTCCGGTGTAAGACCAAGTTCAACGCTCTCAATAAGAATGTCTAATGCTGATCCAGTAAGTGCTAGCATTCGAGTAAGCGGGATCTATTGGACCGGAACGACCAATACTGAGTACGTTTTGGATGTATTAACCCTGGCACCCGGGGAGGAAGTAAACCTTAATTATTTCGCACAGCTTGATGCGTTTGAGTTCCGGTTCATTACCAACTCTGACGGTATTGAAATCTCGGCTTGGGGAGGAAATGCCGCCGGAGGTTTGAGTGTAGTTTATAGTGTGCTGCCAACAGCGTTTTTTCCCACGGGTATAGAAAGAAAAGCAGGAGAGGCAGGAACGCCGATTCCGTCCCCCCTTAACCAAATTTACATTCTAAATTCTAAGAGCAATACTATCTCAGTTATCGACGAAAAGACTAATACGTTCATAGGAAACGTATTAGTTGGTTCAGGGCCCTTTGGTGTGGGTGTAAACCCAACAACGAACCGAATTTACGTTGCAAACTTTGGTAGCAGCAATGTCTCAGTGATTGACGGAAACTCCAATATGGTCATTACTACCATTACTGTAGGGAGCAATCCGGTGGGATTGGGTGTCAATCCTACAACTAACAGGATTTACGTTGCGAATTGGGGTAGCCACAGTGTCTCGGTTATTGATGGATTTACCCATGTCGTTATAGCAACAATCCCGGTAGGTTCGTCTCCAGAAGGAGTGAATGTTAATCCGGTAACGAACCAGATTTATATTACCAATCATGGCAGTCAGAATGTCTCAGTCATCAACGGAAGTACTAATATGACCATAGCAACTGTGGAGATCTTGTCATGAAGATTATGACGATCTTGGGTACTCGTCCGGAAATTATTCGCTTGAGTCGGATCATTCCTCTCTTAGATGAGCTTTGTAATCATATCCTCGTGCATACAGGTCAAAATTATGATCGGACGTTAAATGAGATATTTTTTACTGAACTTAACTTGAGGTCCCCAGATTATCTGCTTGACTGCAGGGCACCGACAATAATGGGTCAGATTGGGCAGATACTCAGTGAATGTGAACAGGTGATGCTCAAAGAAAAGCCGGATCGTCTGCTTGTTTTAGGGGATACCAACAGCGCCTTGGCGGCGATGGTCGCGAAAAGGCTGCGCATTCCTGTTTACCATATGGAGGCGGGTAACCGCTGTTATGATGACCGGGTACCGGAAGAAATCAATCGTCGAGTGGTGGATCATTGCAGCGATATATTACTGCCTTACACGGAACGAAGTCGAGCCAATCTGCTGAGGGAAGGGATTGAAGGGGAACGTATTTACGTAACGGGTAACCCCATTTGGGAAGTTCTAACCCATTACGCAGATCGGATTGCCCAAAGTCAGGCTCTGCAGACCTTGGGATTGCCCCGCAAGGGCTATTTTCTCATTACGTTACACCGAGCTGAAAATGTCGACGAGGAGGAACGTCTGGCAAAATTCATAACCGCATTTCATGGAATATATGAAGAATATGGCTTGCCACTTATTTGCAGTCTTCATCCCCGTACTCGTTCTCAATTGAAGAAACAAAACCGGACGTTTGTCGGAACAGGAATCCAGGTCGTGGAACCCCTAGGATTGCTTGATTTTGTCTGCTTAGAGCAAAACGCATATTGTGTTTTAAGTGATAGTGGAACCGTTCAAGAAGAGTGTTGTCTTTATAAAATACCGAATGTAACGCTGCGTGATGTGACGGAACGTCCGGAAACATTGGAGGCAGGGAGTAATTTGATTGCAGGATGTGAGCCGGAAACCATCTTAAGAGCGGTAAAAACTGTGTTAAGCCAGGGCGCGGATTGGGATCCTCCAGTGGAATACACGATTCAAAGGGTAAGTAGGAAAATCGCGAAGATCCTTGTGGGGTTTCGATCTAAATAATTTCAGCGCCATCTTCGTCTTGAAGATGTGGAGTGAAAAAACAACAATGAAACTCTCAAGACACAGTTGAGGTAAAGAATTCATATACTGTTTATAGTAAAAGAAAACTCATTCCCACCTTAGGTAGTCCTTTGCGATCATTTTCTATAGGCTTAAAATAATATTTAGCTCATAATTAAATATTGGAGTGATCGATGTGCTGCAATTAACCACAGGATTAATAGAAAATACGCCTACTCTTGCCATTGATATGACACCAACGTGCGTTGTTCCTATTAAATCAGTTACTATTCTCAATAGACCTAGTGTTACTTTAGGAGTGAGAATCTCAAATGACGATACTTCTATTATTAATATTGAAGTAAAAGGCTTTTACATGAACGGAACGACAAAGGAAGAGTATATTTCAGATATATTTTCCATTGACTCCGGAGATGTAGCTTTACGTCAATACTATGTTCAGTTTAATGCTTTTGAATTTCAGTTTTTTGCAAGTTCACAAGCTGTAGAAGTATCTGTTTGGGGTTTAAATTCGGCTGGGAAATCGACTATCGTCTATCATGTACTACCGATGGAGCTTAACTGTTTGGCCGACTCCAAAGTTTCTATAGGACCTACAGTTCTAATAGGACAAAATGGATTTGGACCTACGGCATCAACTGGGACTGCGATCAAAATTGGGCAACCAAGCCCAAGCGGAGAGCTGGAGGCAACGCGGACGCCCGGTGAAAAGAGAGAGCGGGGAGCAACAGGAGCCCTAGGGCCAAAAGGGGAGCAGGGTGAAAAAGGAGCAACAGGAGATCAAGGCCCAAAAGGGGAGCAGGGTGAAAAAGGAGCAACGGGAGATCAAGGCCCAAAAGGAGAGCAGGGTGAAAAAGGAGCAACCGGAGCTCAAGGTCCGAAAGGGGAGCAGGGTGAAAAAGGAGCAACAGGAGCTCAAGGTCCGAAAGGAGAGCAAGGCGAAAAAGGCGAGCAAGGTGAAAAAGGAGCGACGGGAGCTCAAGGTCCAAGAGGAGAACAAGGAGTAAGAGGGGTGCATGGAGCACCAGGGTCCCCAGGCCCAAAAGGAGTCTCAGGCGCCCAAGGAATACAAGGTGTAACTGGTCCAGGATTTTCTTTGATAGCCCCAAGTAGTTCTCAGATGGTTTATGTGAATAAAGGCGGTAATGATATTACCGGAGATGGGACAATGAACAATCCTTTTGCAACAATACCTAAAGCGATGACTTCAATTGTCGATGCTACTCCGACTAAACGGTACTCTATTATGGTGGGTCCAGGAAACTATATTGAGAGCATTAGCTTGAAAGCTAACGTAATAGTTATTGGTGTTGATCCGATATTGGTTCGTATCGGTTCAGGAAAAAGCTCTATCGATGTCAATGATCCAACATGGTCGGTAAGTGGAGATAACAGGTCAGGCTTCAAAAAAGTTGCTTTGGTTACCTCCAATCTAACGTTCGATTTTACAGCTCAATCAGGCGTCGAAGGAGAATTGTATTTTGATAATGTCCGGTGTAATAACATTTAGCTGTACACTCTAGGCTTTTTTCTTAGCTTAACGTCCGCTTATCTTTATATAGAAATAATATAAGTGTGGTTAGCTTCTATTCTTAGAAGTAGGCCCTAGGCAGAATATGCGGAACAAGGGCTCTTACGCATTTTTAGAGTGATAAAATGAAAAAAGGACCTCCAACGGAGGTCCTTAAATTAATTACTATTTTTGTATGAATTCTTGAACGTAAAGATTTCCATAAACACTTCCGCTAGCAATCCCTACACCAACATGTGTACAACGAGGATCGAGAATATTTGCTTTGTGACCGGGGCTTAGCATAAGCGCCGCCATTGCCCCCTCAACTGATTTATTACCGGAAATATTTTCTCCAGCCCAGCGATACGTAAGCCCAACTTGTTGCATCATGTCCCAAGGGCTTCCGTATGTTGGGGAAGTATGACTGAAGTAATTGTTTACTTTCATGTCGTTGGCTTTCGCACGTCCGACTGCAGTTAAGTCAAGATCCGCTTTTACCGGATTTACGCCTGCAGCAATCCGTTCTTGATTAATCATGTCTACCATGTGTTGCTCGTCGGCCGTTAAGGCTGTCACAGAAGGAATGACTGGGACGGTTGTATTCGTTGAAGGAGTAATAGGAGCAGGAGTACTAGGAGCAGGAGCAGGAGTTACAGGTATGCTCGTAGGTTGGGTACTAGTGTTTTTTAATGAAACAACATTTCCACTGAGCTTGGACTGACTGATTTTAACCAGTTGAGAGGTCGTTGGATTTTGAACATAAGTAGTAATGGGCTTTGAAACCACTGTCTTGGTTCCCTGAGTCGGCGTCGAAGCTTGAGTCACTGGAGTTGTCATAGGAACGCAAGACCGAAGGGTAACAACCGAACCTGACGAGGTCCTAGGAGCCCCGATGTTAATGGCGGCTTGTACAGGTAAGGCGACCGCGGTCATGAGGATGCCAACTTGAATTGCGATGAGAAACTTAGAATTTTTGTTCATGAATAATCCTCCTTTTGGTAATTTAAGGGATGAGTCTGGAGACAACTTTAGTATAACATGACAAGTTGCCTTGAGAAAACGGTAGTTTCTTACAGCCGGAAAACCAAGAGGAATTTCCCTCGATGAATAAAAAGAGGTATAATAATAATTGACATTTTAATGTGAGAAATTAATTTATAAGCGAATTTATCTAGAAGAAATTAGGATATCTGTTAACACAGTAACTATTGAACCAAAAAGAGAGGGTGAAGTAAAAGTATGGCAAGGCAGATGCTGCTCATCTTCGCCCATCCTGACGATGAATCTTTTGCCTTGGGTGGAACAATCGCCAAATATGCGGAACAGGGAGTTAATATTACCCTTGTGGTGGCGACCAAGGGTGAAGCCGGCAAGGAAGCAGGAATCTGTAAGCCGGAAGAGCTTGGGCTCATTCGAGAGCAGGAACTCCTGCGCGCGGCCGAGGTCCTAGGGATTGCGGACGTTGTTTTTCTAGGATATCGCGATAAGGAAGTTCCGATAGCTCCCCCACTGGAAATCGTAGAGAAACTTGTTCGAATCATCCGGAAAATCCGTCCTCAGGTTGTGATTACCTTTGGAGCGGACGGTGCATCTGGACACAGGGACCACCGGGCGATTCATCATTTTACTAAGGCAGCGATTCAACTAGCTAAGGAGCCAGTCGCGCCGGAGTGGGGAACAACATATACTCTGCCTCGTCTGTGCTATGTCCAAGCCGGCTGGAGGCTTTCAAAGGACAAACGGCAGGAAGTTGACTATATTATCTCAACGCAACCGTGGGCTGAGCGGAAATGGCAGGCTGTTTCAGAGCATAAAACTCAACTATTTTCTCGACAAAAGTTTGAGGCGCTGGAAGAAACAGCAAAACTGGATTATTTTAAACAGGAGTACTTTCAATGTGATCAGGAGTTAAGTGCCTTCCCAGGACAGGGTAAGGATCTCTTTGCACCAAGCTAGCAGGTATGCGTGGCATAAGTGCAACTAAGGCAGCCGCCTGCGCTATGCTTGGCGCCTGCCAAGTTTTCTTTAAGATTTGGAGAGGATGGAAGCTTAACGTGCAGGCGAAAGTTGTACTGAAATATTGCCCAGATTACACAGCGGATGTGGAAATGCGCTTGCGGGAGGGGCTTTCGGAATGGGGCGGCATGACTGCGTTTGTGAAGCCTGGTCAGAAGGTTCTGCTCAAAGTAAACCTTCTTATGAAGAAACGACCCGAAGAAGCGGTCACGACTCATCCTAGTGTCGTAGAAGCAGTGGTCCGTCTCGTTCAGGAGGCTGGTGGGATACCAATCATTGGGGATAGCCCGGGAGGCCCTTACACAGTGAGTGCACTTCAAGCAATTTACACAAAGTCGGGTCTACGTGAGGTTGCAGAGCGAACCGGAGCAATTCTCAACGAAGATGTTGGGCAAACAACCATTCAATACTCGGAAGGGAAACTTGCTAAAAGTTTAACCGTTACTGACTGCGTTCTAAAGGCTGATGTGGTAATCCCAATTTCAAAATTGAAAACACATGGCATGATGACCTTCACAGGTGCGGTTAAGGTCCTTTTTGGAGTCATCCCTGGGCTTTTAAAAGCCGAATATCATTTGAAGATGTTCAAGATCCCGGATTTTGCTGATATTCTGGTGGATATTGCTACATGGGTGAGCCCAGCACTAAGTATTATGGATGGGGTTGTTGGGATGGAAGGCGATGGGCCTTCGGCTGGGGAACCTCGAAACATCGGAGCGCTCATTTTGAGTACGGACCCTTTTGCCCTAGACGTCGTAGCTGCGGATCTTATAGGCTTAAAGCCAGAAAAGGTTCCGACCGTGATGGCTGCACGTGCTCGTGGTTTAACAAGCCGTTTTAATGAAATAGAGTTAAAAGGGGACACACGCTCACTTTGGCAAATTCAGAATTTTGTGATCCCTAAGGCTCTTTCAACTAATTTCTTAGATATGGTTCCACTTCCGCATACTGTTAAGACATT
>DHJG01000070.1:0-639 GCA_002404215.1 Desulfosporosinus sp. UBA4726 | reverse complement strand
CCTAAAGCTTTGACGCTGAATGAAAATCAGCGTCCGATCGTGGATTTGGAAGCCTGTATTCGTTGCTTTTGTTGTCAGGAGCTTTGTCCACATCAGGCTGTGAAGCTCATTAAGCCCTGGCTCGGGAGAAAATTGCTTAAGTAGTTTTTACTAGTCAGCTTTTTGAGGAGGAGGAGTTTTGTTAATGACAGAAAGTATGATAGTGATCGATGTGGGGTCCGGCACTCAGGATATTCTTCTCTATCAGCCAGGAAAAACGATAGAAAACTGTCCGAAGTTTATCGTGCCAAGCAGGACACAAATTGTTGCTGCTCAGATTCGAAAAGCCACTGAGCGGGGCGAGGAAATCTTTCTGCACGGTCATGTGATGGGTGGGGGAGCGTGTGCACTAGCCCTAAAAAAGCATTTGAAGGCAGGGTGCAAAGCTTACGCAACCCCTCAAGTAGCCGTCACATTTAATGATAACTTGGCTTGGGTAGAGGATATGGGAATCGTGCTTTGCGCGGACTGTCCGAAAAATGCAACTCCTATTTGGATGGGAGATATCGATATTAAGTCCCTTAGACAGGCTATTGAAGCCTTCGCCCTAGAGCATCCTCATAAATGGGCCTGTCTCTTATACACATCTCCGAGCCCACG
>DHJG01000071.1:1979-2923 GCA_002404215.1 Desulfosporosinus sp. UBA4726 | reverse complement strand
ACCCCTCTATTTCTTCCACCCTCCCACACTTATTGTTTCCCTCATCGTTCCCATTGCGTATTTCGTAAGCTGTTTTTCCAGATTCCTAGAAACAGGATAAGCCCTACTATACAGGCGAATGCTTCGGAAATTGTATTAGCCCAAATAACTCCATTAACTGCAAATAGCCTATTTCCTAAGATCAAGATAGGAATAAAGGCAATGCCCCTAATAACAGACATAACTGAGGATTGCACCCCTTTTCCAAACGCTTGAAAGATGCCTGTAAACAGTGCGGATAAGCCGGCAAAGATGGTGGAGCAAAGCTGCGCCACGAGAATGGTTTGCCCGATCCTAATGACCTCAGAATCAATACTAAAGGCGCCAATGACCTGCGCTCTGAGAACAAAGAGAATTGCCGTCAGCCCCATTGTAATGCCCACCATGTAGAGCGTGGTTGTCTTGATAATTTCCATTAAGCGCTCATAATTCCTTGCAGAATAGGCAAAGGCAATCAGCGGTACGGCCCCCATTGAAAAGCTCATGCTAATAAAGTCTGCGATTTGAACAACTCTCTGGGAGATACCAAGTCCTGCGACAACGTTGTTACCGTAGAAGACGGCAAAATTGTTGAAAAGTAAGCATGTAATTACCATAAATCCATCAAGCAAAAAAGCTGAAACTCCTACTTTAAAAATATTATAATAAATCTCTTTACTTGGTCTAAAATCCTTAATTGACACACTCTGAACGGTGCTTTTCTTCTGCAGATAATAGATAAACCATGCGACAGAAACCACATTACCAATGACTGATGCCAGTGCGGATCCCCTGATGCCCATGTGAAGGGAAAAAATGAAAATAGGGTTGAGTATGATGTTGATTACGATACCGGCCAACATTCCAATCATGGATGCAGTGGATGCACCCTCTGCACGAACAGATTCCTCCAGCGATAAATTGGT
>DHJG01000071.1:0-1837 GCA_002404215.1 Desulfosporosinus sp. UBA4726 | reverse complement strand
TCCTTCGGCATTACCCTCGCCTAAAAGTCTCGACACATAGGTTCCCGCGCCTACTCCAAATAGGTGACCGAGCGCCATCAGGAACACTGAAAACGGCAATGCAAGTGTGACCGCAGCCATCATGGCTGTATTATCAAGTTTACCAATAAAAAAGGCATCGGTGATATTGTAAATAATCGCAGCAATAAAGCTCAGCATCATGGGAATAACCATGTGCATAATTGCTTTAGAAACAGGCGCTTTCTCAAGGTAATAGAGCGATTTCTGATCCGTATTTTCCATATTAAAAACTCCTTTCACGCAGTACGCGTCCTAAAATTGGCATAAAAAAATAAAGGCAATGCTTTAATGCCATTGTTTTGCGGCAGTGCCTTCATATTATGTGGTGTAATTCTGCTTATTCTTCGTCAGGTTTCTTTTGTGTTGGGGCAGGGCATTCTCCGTGTCCTCGGTTCATACTAGGACGGCGACCAAACGGCATCATTCCCGGACGAGGACCCATTTCTGAACGAGGATCAAATTGTCCGTCCTGCATACTGCCACGAGGATCAAAATCTCTGCTATGGAATCCTCTGGCGCCTGCATGTCCGCCAAAGCGATCGTCAAACGGATTGCCACCACGTTCGCGCGGATCGAAATCTGGTCCGGGCTGTTCGTCGCCAAGCTGAGCTTCAATCGTTTCGATGATACGGTTAAGATAGATACTCAAATTCATTTGCTCTTCTTCACTCAGACATTCAAACAGCTTGTCAAAGCTGAATTCCTGCTCAGTTGTTGCCTCGGTTCCCTCTTTAGTGAGCTTAATATTCATCACTCGGCGGTCAGTTTCCGATTGAGTACGGGTAATGTATCCGTTCTTTTCCAACTTAGAAAGAAGCTCGCCCAATGATTGAGGGCGCATGTCTAGCAGGTACAATAAATCTTTTTGGCTAATTTCTGGCTGCATCTTAAGGACAGCTAGCACTCTGCCTTGCCCTTTACGAGGATCCCCCATCGGGCCATGTTGCGTATGATTTTGCTGATGGTATCGATGGAGTAACCACTCAATACGTGTAAATTGTTCAGTCAAGTCGTAGCTCTCTTCGTTCTTTTCGTTCAAACTAATCCACTCCTTTTAGTAGTGTAAAATTTCTTGTAAGGTACCTTATGTTTTTATACTACAGGTACCTTATTGTTTTGTCAATATCTTTTCGCAGGTACCTTGTAATAATTAGCGGTTTTATTTTCCAGACAGAATATATGCTGCCTTTAAAGGCTATAAAGAGTTTTAGGTACATAACGCATCCTCACTATTACCCAATCCGCAGCACTCTTTTAAGCACCACTAATACTGATTTCTCCTTCGACTCAAAGTTAACTACCTCTTCCACTCTCATCCCACTCTCCAACTCAAAAATAAAATGCGTTGGTGTGAAAATTTCTTCTCAACCAACGCATCAAATATTTCATCATCAAATGTGTCGTTCCTTTCGCTACGCTCAAGGCACAAATATATAATAGTCTGGCCCCCGGTGAA
This sequence comes from Desulfosporosinus sp. UBA4726, assembly GCA_002404215.1. Lineage (GTDB taxonomy): Bacteria > Bacillota > Desulfitobacteriia > Desulfitobacteriales > Desulfitobacteriaceae > Desulfosporosinus. The sequence continues at coordinate 321 of DHJG01000071.1, read as the reverse complement.
TTTTTCAATGAGGAAATATCAATAGCTCTCGGTCTTAAATCGGACGGCACGGTGGTTGCTGTAGGTGATAATGAATATGGCCAATGCGATGTAAGCGGTTGGCGTGGCATCCAACTGCCCGGCAATTAGTTTTCAATATTAATAATAATGAAAGCCATGCGTCGAAGTTAAGCAAATGCAATATAGTAAGGCCTCATGGATAGTGAAACCTCAATTTGTATTGGTACTATACAAACAATGGCCGGAACCCATTATACTCCATCTATTCTTATCTTGTGACGCTTTCATGGGATATTTTTAAGAGACATAGTGAGGCATAGT
>DHJG01000036.1 GCA_002404215.1 Desulfosporosinus sp. UBA4726 | reverse complement strand
CGACATTCCTGCTGAAACCCGTTTGGAATGTTATGAAGTCCTTTTGAAAAATTACTTCAACCAAGATACAGCTGTCATGAGAGTCTATCCGATGGAAATGCGCTATGCAGGACCTAGTGAAGCCATATTGCACTCCATTTTCCGTCAAAACTTCGGTTGTAGCCACCTTCTTGTGGGCCGCGATCACGCTGGAGTGGGCGACTACTACACCGCGTATCAAGCACAAGAATTGTTTAAAGAATTCAAGCCTGGGGAACTTCTCTGCCAGCCTCTCAACGTGACCGCAGCCTTCTACTGTAACAAATGCGAAGGCATGACCACCGAAAAGACTTGTCCGCACGGTAAGGAAGATCATCTCAACATCAGTGGCACAAAGCTGAGGGGCATGTTAGCTAAAGGCGAGCTTCCCCCAAGTCAATTCAGTCGTCCAGAAGTCTTGAAAATTTTGGTCAAATATTACAAAGAAAAAGCCTAAAAAGATAGAGTATAAAAGGCTAAAGCCTAAACGGAGGCTGATCGTGGTGAAAGGACGATCTGAGAGAGGGGATGAGTGCAAGTCCATCCACGTCCCCTCTTTCCCATAGTAAGTAAGCGTCACAGAAATATGATTGAGTGTAGGTTGTTGGTTAATCATAAATACTGAAAGGTGGGATTCTTTTGGCAAGCTTTGCAATCAGTAAATATGTCCCTATAATTGAAACTATTAGAACCTACAAAAAGGAATATATCAGGAAAGACTTGGTTGCTGCCTTGACAGTGACAGTCGTGGGCATTCCGCAGTATATGGCTTATGCACTGATCGCGGGTGTTAACCCAGTTTATGGTCTATACACGGGTATAATAGCAGCTATTATGGGTTCTGCCTTTGGAAGCTCGAATCAACTGATCACCGGACCAACCAATGCCATATGTTTACTCACGGCAAGCGCTATGATCAGATATATGGGACTTCCGAATGCCTATCAAATGCTCTTTCTAATGACCTTCCTCGTGGGTGTTTTACAAATGATTTACGGAGCCATCAAGCTTGGTAAGGTGATCGACTTCGTGTCCCATACCGTATTGATAGGTTTTACTGCAGGGGCGGGTATATTAATCGCTCTAGGACAATTCAACACGATCCTGGGCATGTCTATCAAGAATTCAGCGGCTATGTCAACCATGGAAAAAATGTATTACATCGGAACTCATATAAGTCAAACCAACTATTATTCCTTGGGACTTGGAATTATGACAATGGCAATTATAATAATTTGCAAAAAGATTAGTAAAAACCTGCCGGGTGCCTTAATCGGAATTACCGTTCCAATCTTTTTTATCATCATGTTTGCTTTGGACAAGAAGGGCGTAAAACTCACAGGCACTATTCCTTCTTCCTTACCTCCCTTTCAGATGGTCCAATTCAGCCTTGAGAACCTAAAGAATATTGCCAGCGGAGCGTTTGCAATTTCGATCATTGGACTGGTTGAAGCCATATCAATCTCTAAAGCTATTTCCACTAATACACGCCAGAAAATCGATTCGAATCAAGAATTCATCGGACAGGGTATAGCAAATATAATAGCATCGTTCTTTCAATGTTTTCCCTCATCCGGTTCCTTCTCGCGATCTGCAATCAATTATGTTAACGGAGCAGCCAGCAGGTTCTCAGGAATCCTGTCAGGCGTGTTTGTGGCTATAGTTCTTCTGTTCTTTGCCCCCTATGCAAAGTTTATACCCAGTCCATGCCTTGCTGGAGTGCTCATAGTCACTGGATACAACTTGATCGACAAAAAGGAGATCAAGAAGGTAGTCAGAGCAGGTGCATTTTCATCCGATTCGATTGCAATGTGGGTCACAGCTTTCTTGGTCATTGTACTGCTTAACCTCGATTATGCAATTTATGCAGGAGTTGCCCTATCAATTGTCTTGTACCTGAAAGATACCAACAAAGCACCGCTCAAACTTCTTATCCCATCACAGGGAAAGGATTCTCAAATTATTGAAAAAGAAATTGAAGATGTTAAGGAAATGGTCGATGTCTTAATTATCCAATTGGAAGGAAATCTTTACTTCGGTGCGGCATCTGACCTTGGAGAGAAACTCGAAAGTATCGTCAATAAATCTAAAGTCTTCATATTAAGAATGAAGTATGTTACTACGATTGATTTAACATCACTCAGTGCTTTGAAAGTTTTCATCAGGAATGTAAAAGAAGCTGGTGGAGTTTTGATCATCAGCGGTGTAAAACCAGATCTTGACTTAATGCTTAAGAAGTCGAATGTGGAGTCTGATATTGGTAGTGACAATATATTTCTGTCAGAGAATGAAATTTTCGCCTCTACCACGAACGCTTTAGAGAGAGCACGCGCTGCTCTAAAATGTGAAATCGGTGATAATGCTATGAAATCAGCGGCTTGTAATCTAATAGATTCTGTTTCAGCATTTAAAGGGGCCAAAACAAGTTCGCTCTCAAAATAATAACACCTCTGACCATTAGGCAGTTAAGCAAAGTCGAATAATACCCAAGCATCACATAAGAACGAGGTGTGACACCTTGTCGATGCCCTTGGCCTTCTTGCCATCCATCCTTCGATGGATTGGCGAGAAGGCTTACTTCGTCTATGAGGTGTGCTAGAATTTTGCGCTAATACGTTCCTATTTGCAATTTCACTTATCCTGTTGTGATCATAGTTCAGTGGTTCTTTCAAACTAAACCTATGTTAAAAAGAAGAAATATAAGTAAACAGTGGAGATAAGAATTGAAACAATCATTAGCGGGAAGGCAAGTTTCATAAAGCCTACAAAGGTCCATTTATAACCTTGTTTCTCTGCCATACCTACCACAACTACGTTAGCAGAAGCCCCAATAATTGTACCGTTTCCGCCTAGGCAGGCACCAAGGGATAAGGACCACCAGAGAGGGTCAAGGTTTGTAATGCCGCCTAACCTACCCATATCCTGAATCAAAGGGATCATCGTGGCAACAAAAGGTATATTGTCTACAAAGGCCGAGGCAATGGCGGACATCCAAAGGATTAACATTCCGGTAGGCAACATCGCTCCTCCTGTAAGTTTTAAGCCCTCTAGAGCTATCCATTCAATAACTCCGACTTGTTCCAACGCTCCAACTAAAATAAACAATCCAGCAAAGAAGAAGATCACAGGCCATTCTACTGATTGCAGTGCATATTCAGGGTCATCGCGGGTGATTAGTAAGAGAAGTGCTGCTCCGGTTAGGGCAATTGTTGCCGACTCGAGGTGAACATACTGATGGATGAAGAATCCAAAAATAACCAGTCCAATAACAATTAACGATTTTTTCAATAGAACCGGATCTTTAATCTCACTGCTTGGATCCATCCTCATAATATTTTCCTTTAGTTCCTCACGAGTCACCAATTGTTTACGGAAAATAAATCTAAGTAAAAGTATGCTCACCAGCAGAATCACAGGAATAATCGGTCCAATGTTCATCGCAAAGTCCATAAAACCTAAACCTGTCGCAGAACCAATCATTATATTTGGAGGATCTCCAATTAAAGTAGCAGTACCCCCTATATTGGAGGCCATTATTTCAGCAAACAAGATTGGCATAGGATTGATTTCAAGGGCCTTTGCTATTGAGAACGTAATCGGCACGATCAACAACACAGTTGTAACATTATCTAAAAGTGATGATAAAATAGCGGTTATAATAGTAAGAGAAATCATTATTTTAATAGGGTCTCCCTTACTCTGCTTGGCTGCACGTACTGCAAGGTATTCAAAAAGACCGGAGTTTCTAGCTATGCCCACAATTACCATCATTCCTATTAATAG
>DHJG01000126.1:5030-6460 GCA_002404215.1 Desulfosporosinus sp. UBA4726 | reverse complement strand
GTTTGCGAACGGAGATCCATACTTTGAATCAGCATTTCTACCGTTCGTTTGGTTGCGCCCATAACACTGGTTGGGTTGACTGCCTTATCTGTAGAGATCGAGACAAATGTCTTCACTCGTACTTTATCGGCCGCTTCAGCCAGATTCTGGGTACCTACGACATTATTTTTAAGAGCTTCTTCCGGATTTTTTTCCATTAAGGGGACATGTTTGTGGGCTGCAGCGTGAAAGACGACGCCTGGCTTGTACCGTTCAAAGATCAAGAAAACTTTCTCCCGGTCTTTGATATCCAATATTTCCGTTATATAGTCGATCCCCGGATGTTCGGCGCGCAATTCTTGCTCTATGTCAAAAATGCTGTTCTCCCCATGTCCCAGTAAGACAAGTTTTCCTGGATTAAACTTGGCAATCTGACGACAGATTTCTGAGCCAATGGAGCCACCCGCTCCGGTGATAAACACCGTCTCTCCTGTCACATATCCAGCAACCTCTTCTAGATCAACAGAAACGGGGTCTCGACCCAGTAAATCCTCCACTTGAACCTGGCGAATGGGTTTAACGCTCATATCTCCACTAATTATGTCATAGACACCAGGCATGATTTTTAGATCAACGCCAGATGTTTCACAGATTTGCACAATTTCCCGTACCGACTCGCCCGAGGCTGACGGCATGGCAATAATAACTTCATTGATATTGTGTCCCTTTACGACGCGAGCAATATCCTTACGAGTACCTAAAACCGGAATTCCAAGTAATCGCAACCTCACTTTTGAACGGTCATCATCGATAAATCCGACCGGACGCCCGTCCCGATAATTGCGGTTTTTCAACTCTCTGGCTGCTAATACGCCTGCATCACCAGCTCCGACAATAAGTACCTGCTTTTGCGAGCCTGGGACACGGCGGTCAAAGGTATTTTCTTGTAAGACCCGCCAAATAAACCGCGATCCACCTATTAAGAAGATCATCGAAAACCATAACAACACCGCGGCAGAGTTTGGCATCCTAAACGGGATTGTGGCATTCTGAGCAACGCCATAAAAATATACTGCCGCCGCCGTTGCGCCCGTTCCGACGGTTACCGCATAAACAACGGAGAGTAACTCCCCTGTACTTGCATACTGCCAAAGCCGATTATATAATCCAAAAACATAAAAAACTACGATATATATGATAGTTGCAGCAATAGCTGTGTGATAATAGATTTGATAATCCTCTAACTTAATGTCTCCTACGAAGCGCAAATAAAAACTGCCGAAAGCCGCTAAGTTGATTAACATAGCATCAATCAGCATTAATATCAACGTGCGTTTGCGAAATAACACCTACCTCAGCCCCTTCTCGATCAAACCATTGAGTATACTTTATCGTTCTAAAGTTTACTACAACTTAAATGGTTTTACAACTCTCAGGCTTTCAAAGTAGCT
>DHJG01000126.1:3631-4874 GCA_002404215.1 Desulfosporosinus sp. UBA4726 | reverse complement strand
CCCTATCTCTTGTTCTGGTGACCAATAATATAGTAACTAAACGGTAAGTAACTGATTAACCGCACTGCTAAATAACTAAAAATAACGGTTACCACGAACACAATCGGGTAAAATCTCCAATTATTATAATCCACATTATAGTTTCTTAGCATTGTTATTGTATATTGGTTAAAGAAAATGTGGATTAGATACATTCCAAAGGAGTACTCCCCTATCTTGTAGAATATTTTGGCGAGAATACTTCTTTTCCCGGCAAGTTTGCTTGCCAAGTCAAACAAGAACAGAAAGGTTATAATCCTCAAAATAGGATAAACAAATTCCGGTCCAATAAAAAAATAAGTGGGTATATCATAATATTTATAACCCAGCGATAATCCTACGACTATGAAAAAACTCGCTCCTATCGTCAACCCTAGAGATGTTGTTAGCAAGAAAGAAGTTAGGTGATGAACACTCTTCTTCAGCTTTTCATAATGATCACAGGTATAGATTCCCATTCCAAAATAAAAAAGATACGCAATAAAATGATGTACGTGTATCCCAGTAAAATATGAGATATGTGTGCCAACCAACCAAAGGATCTGAATGATTAACATTAGGGAAATCAATAGTTCTGCTTTGTTATATTGTTGGAAGAGATCGTAGATTTTGATAATTATCGGATAAAAAATATAAAACTGTATTATGATCGCAAAGAACCATAAATGATAGGAGGCATCGGATTGCCAGATATGGTTGAATATAAGGGTAAGGTTCGTATTCAACGAACTATTCTTCACAGCATCCCAATTATTAAAGCTTGTATATAAAACAGAAAATATTAGGAATTGGGGAATAATCGAGCGTATTCTCTTTCTATAAAACTGACTTATGGAAAAGTTACCTCGATATTTCTTAGCTAAAAGAAAACCTGAAATTAGGATAAATAATGGCACTGCAAACTGAGCGAAGACATCTGTCCACAGGTTCAAAATCACTAATAGATTTAAACGATTGATTTCTGTAAAGTAACCTGTCGTGTGAATTGCTATGACCGCTAAGACACCGAAAGCCCTTAAATAATTAATCTCCTCGATTATGCCCCGTTTCGTTTGCCCGATCTTATTAGCCTCCATGTTAACTGTTTTCCCCTTCTTCAAAGAACTATTGCGGACTATCTTTGACTCTACCTAAATATCCTAGTCACAGTCAAGCATTAGTTTATCATACACCTCAATTTTTTGCATAAAGAAAACTTGGCTGG
>DHJG01000126.1:0-3518 GCA_002404215.1 Desulfosporosinus sp. UBA4726 | reverse complement strand
ATAAGTAGTCCTTTTCGCTTTATTAAACTATACTTTCGCCCGTAATCATCCAGCGCGAATTCATTTTCAAAAGATTAACTCGGACATGCACGATCTGTTCATGCTCTTCCCCGACTGGGGCGGCATCTGCCAAACTATAATCTCTTGCCGAGTATCGATAATTGACTAGCAGTGTTGCTGAATTTTCGTCTGAACTTTCGATGTCCACACGGTCAAAGGTTATTTCGCTGACATCTAACCCAACGCCTTGAGCCAAGTACTCTTCCGCTCGCCGCGCATGTTTTTCAAGCAATTCCCCAGTGTAGGCTTTCGATAATTTAATACGGAAGGTAGCCATATCTGCGGACTTCCACGCTCCAAAGAAAACACCAATATCCTGTTTATAGTCTGTGATGATTTGTTGTTGCAGGGGCGTTAATTCTGCGGCATCCTTGCCTGAAGTCGGATTTGTCACACTACTATCCGTGGCTGGGGTTGGGGGAGATTGCACAGTGCTTTGCACAGGGTCATGCACCTCGCCGCTGACCGTTTGAATCTTGTCTTGACCACGTAGTTTAGATATAAACGACGCCGGGGAACTCGAATTTGTGACCAAAGACATACCTAGTGTCCCAACGAGTATACCGAGACCTAACGACAGAGCTCCCAATAAATAATTCGATTTACGCATAAATACCAAAATCTCCTTCAACTGGATTTTAATACTAGTCTGGCCAGTCAATAGAAGTTTTAGACATTTTACGTTGTTATTTTTAATCGCGTAAAGAAAACTTGGCTGGCGCCAAGCCGCAGGCGCCGGCGACCGCCTAGTTGCACTTATACCACCCGAATTATGCTACTAGAAACTTATACTTTCTGTATAGGTACAAGAAGGCCTGTCTCCTTAAGACAGGCCTTCTTGCGCATTCTTATTCAATTTTCTTATTAACTTATGTGCAGGCAGCAACTATAACCATTTTTCAACCTCGATAAGATTGCTGTTTACTTGATTTAGTTGCCTATTCAATTTCAAAATGAGTTCCCAATTATTATTTTCTATATAATCATTCCTTTTTGCTTATTTCCTTTTCACTTATTAACAAGGATTCGTACGATCAGGAATTTATATTAAATATAAGTTCAAACAACCACTGTGCACCTTGGAAATATTCAGGCGTTTGTCTTTCCGCATACAATGCTACAGCTAATCTTCATACCATTCCTATTTATTTTATGCTCCGAATCATGACCGTTTGGTTGCAAATGGTGTCGCTCCGTAGATTTTTGAATTTACATCATTACGCATTAGATGTGTATCCAAGTCGTGGATTCCTTGGTGGAATTGTTCGATCCGTGTTTTATCCTTTGAATCAAAGGCATCGATGCCTGCATTAAACAAAACATCCACATAACTGGTGAATACTGCAGCTTTAGCCGCATTAGGTTCATTTTTCAACTGCTTGTCCCATAGTGTTTTATGGAACACTATATATTTCTTAATGTCTTGTTCATTCAACTGTGGACCTGCCGCTGGTCCGAAGAGATAACCATCTACATACTGATGGATGTTCCATGCAGCTCCAAATGCTAATGTTTTGGCATCCTCACTTAAAGCATTCTCACCGAAGAACGTTGTGACCGATGGCGCTAAGTCTATCAGCTTGGTGTCCGGTTCCCTATATTTACTTTTGGAACCGGTGTCGCCTTGTGGAGGCGCAGTAGTCGTACTGGGTGCGGTAGCTGTCGTTGGTGCAACGGTACTAGGTGGAACTGTACCGTTTGGCAACGTACCATTCGTACCCTCGATTGCATTGGTTCCAGAATTGACAGGTGGTGATTGAATAGTTACCGGCTCAGTGACGGAGCTTGTTTGCCTGAAAACCTTCCAGACACTGGGACCGTAAACACCTGCTGCAACAACAGCCCCAGCTAGAACCAACGTCCCCGCAATAGTTACTATCCGCTTTTTATCCATTGGTATCATTCGTCTCTTCCCTCCTTAAAATCTTTTGTAATATATTACATTAGTATATTACCAATTATTGGGAAAGAAGTGTGTCGTTTTTGCTGTAGAACTTGGCCAATTTTCCGTCCTCTATCTCCGTAAAATACACTGCATTTCTTTCACCCCATAATTTTCGCGAGGATTAAGCAGCATGTCTCAAATAATTCCCATGGGACCTAAAAAGAAAGCCAAAAGCCTCCTCCTAATGGGTAAGGCCTTTGGCTGTGATATAGTGTGTCCTATGTCCTACTGTGTCCCTAGAGAGCCACGTGTTTGTTCATCTGCTTTGTGTACCAGGTCCCGCAAATAGTTCATAAGATCCTCCGAAAGATCTCCTCGACGCAATGCGTAATCGATGGTTGCTTCTACAAAACCCAACTTATCTCCGACGTCATACCGCCGACCTTCGAATTCATATGCGAGGATTTCCTGATACCGCCCCAGTTCCTTAATCCCATCTGTAAGTTGAATTTCCCCACCCTGGCCCGGTGGAAGTACGCCTAAGATATCAAAAATCTCAGGGTTTAAGATATACCGTCCCATTATGGCTAACCGAGTTTCTGGGGCATCTTCTGAACGAGGTTTCTCTACCATATTCTTAGCTCGATAAAGCCGATCTGCAAACTTTTGACCATCTACGATCCCGTATTTGGACGTATCCTCGAGCGGAACTTCCTGCACCCCTACGATACTTGCGCCATAGCGCTCATAATGATTCATCATTTGACGCAAAGCGGGCACTTCGGAATATATGACATCATCTCCTAGAAGGACTGCAAACGGTTCATTCCCGATGAATTTTCGGGCGCTATAGATTGCATGTCCCAAGCCCAATGCTTCTTTTTGTCGCACGTAATAAATATCTGCCATCCGGGCAACATCCTGAACCAAATCCAGAAGTTCCTCTTTTGCGTTCTTTTCTAAGAATGTCTCTAATTCCATCGAGCGATCGAAGTGGTCTTCGATGGCCCGCTTATTCCGCCCTGTCACAATAATGATGTCTTCGATTCCGGATTTAATGGCCTCTTCTACAATGTATTGAATGGTTGGTTTATCCACGATGGGCAACATTTCTTTAGGTTGAGCCTTTGTTGCTGGCAAAAAACGGGTTCCCAGTCCGGCGGCCGGAATTACTGCTTTACGAATTCTACGCATTCTTTTCTCCCCCTCTATCCCCTAACAATTCAGTACATCCGATTTCTAACCTCCACAAGGCTCTCACTCCTTTAGTGGTCCCTTTCGCCATCTCCTGGAGGCTAATGGGATACCACAATTCTATAATAAATGTAAAATCTTTGCAAAATAGAACGAGGACGTATGTCCTCGTTGCCAAAATAATTCTACTTGAAAGATATGTGCACTCATCAGAGATTATTACTTTTGTATAGAAATCTCTATAATTTAAATTCCTTAATGGAAAACCTACTTGAACTTAATTATTCTACATATATAATGTATATCCTGTATAAAAATACTATTTTTGAAAATTTATATGCTTTTAAAATCAAAAAACGCAAGAGCGAACAATCGCTCT
>DHJG01000118.1 GCA_002404215.1 Desulfosporosinus sp. UBA4726 | reverse complement strand
AACGTTTGTAAGAAAAAGCAACTCACCAATATGCGTACCAGTTCGGCCGATGAAGCGTTACGTCTTGATAAACCTAGAGAATTTTCCTTAGAACAATCTCTAGAATTTATTAACGATGATGAGTTAGTCGAAATTACACCTAAGAGTGTTCGTATCCGTAAGAAAGTCTTAGATCACTCAGCCCGCGCACGTCATGCAAAGTCCTTAACAGGGAAATAATAACAGCACGTTTTCTAGGACACCTTTTGTCCTTACTCGCGTATAGTAGTAAGGATGGGAGGTGCCTGTACTTATGACAATACGTGTGACGTTTAGACCGGACAATCAACTACCCCCGGTCATTCAGTCCCCCTTACCCCGACCCCGCGAATCCGCACATATTATTCCTCCTGCTGCTACAGAGGTGGTTGGGCTAGGAAGAACTCGTAAGAATAATATCTCTTCCATTGAAAAAGATAAGGATAAAGTTGTAGAAATCCTTGCTGAATTAGAGGCCTATACTGGCTTAGTAACCGTAAAAGGCCTCATTCGTGATTTGCAGGCCTTTGTTGAAATCCAAAAGCGGCGAACAATGGAAAAACTCATCGCAGAACCACTTGTACTGCATATGATTTTCCGTGGCAACCCTGGAACCGGTAAAACAACAGTGGCACGCATTGTTGGGCGCCTGTTTAAAGAGATGGGGGTTCTTCAAAAAGGGCATGTGATTGAATGTGAACGGGCAGACCTTGTCGGTGAATATATTGGGCATACTGCCCAAAAGACAAGGGAGCAACTAAAGAAGGCGTTAGGTGGCGTTCTTTTTATAGATGAAGCCTATTCGTTAGCCCGCGGGGGAGAGAAAGATTTCGGCAAGGAAGCCATCGATGCTTTAGTTAAAGCCATGGAGGATAATAAAGATAATCTTGTCTTAATCCTTGCCGGATATCGCCAAGAAATGGAATGGTTTTTACAGACCAATCCTGGACTTCGATCACGTTTCCCCATACATATCGATTTTCCGGACTACACACTTGACGAATTGTTGTCCATCGGAAACTTGATGTTTAAGACACGCCAATACGAGCTAACTCCTGAGGCAAGAGAGGCTCTCCGAATGCACCTCAATAACTTGCTCAATTCCCATCCTTATGCAGGGAACGCACGGCTTGTTCGCAACCTAGTAGAAAAGACGGTGCGAAAACAGGCCGTTCGATTATTCCAAAAGCCGAGCTCTAGTCGCGAAGAACTAATACAAATCTTGCCTATAGATATAAACCTAGATGGTCTCTAAATCGTATTTTTTGGTTTAGTTACTGCCGAGACACCCACTTTTATAAGTGGGTTTTCCATCTTTACTCTGCTTCGGTGGGAATAAACTCCTCCTTCGAAGTGAACTCGTTTAGCTTTTGCTGAACGAGTTCACTTCACATCCAACGTAAAACATAGGAAAAGAGGGTTAACTATGGATATGGACATTTCGGGAGACTTGTCTGGGATTCGGGCAAGCCAGATACAAGAGCTTAGAAATCTTTCTGAATTTGTAACTGAACGTTCGGAACTGATCCATCCTGAAATCCTAGAAGGACTGATGCGCCTTTCACAACTTTGGAATCGAGAAATCGCTTTATACCTTTCCCGTCCCGGTGCCTTGTTGGCCGCTGCCGTAGGACAACATGCTACAGTAACGCTCCCGCCGATCAAGGGAAGATCAATTGGAAAGCACCTGAGGTGCATCCATACCCATCCCAATGGGGACTTTAGACTCAGTCCATTAGATCAAAGTGCTCTGTTATCCCTACAACTAGAAAGTATGGCATCAGTTGGGATTCGTGACGGATTACTTACTGGAATTCAGATTGCCTATCGAATAGGGGAGAATGATTCCTTTATCGTTAATCTTAGTTCTAAAAACTGGCAAACCTTTGATTATAACGACTCCTTGTCTAACCTTTCTAAGAGTCCAACCAAAACCGAAACGGCCTCTGGTAAAGAGCGCGCTTTCCTTATAGCACTTGTTGACAGTGACCAAGACGATAATGAAGATTTGGCTGAATTAAGAGAGCTGGCTCGTTCAGCAGGCGTGGACGTTGTCGGGCAACTTGTCCAACTTCGCCGTTATGGTCAGTCACGCAGTTATTTAGGGAGCGGGAAACTTGAAGAATTAGTTCACCGTCTACAGGAAACTGAGGCCAACGTTGTAATCTGTGATGATGAACTATCTCCGACACAGTTACGAACCTTAGAGACGGAAACCGGACTCAAAGTCTTAGATCGCACGGGCTTAATTTTAGACATCTTTGCGCAGCGAGCTCAGTCTCGCGAAGGTAAACTTCAAGTTGAATTGGCACAACTCAAACATCTCTTACCTTATTTATCCGGCCAGGGACAATCGCTCTCTCGTTTAGGAGGGGGAGTCGGCTCACGCGGCCCTGGAGAAACAAAATTGGAGCTTGACCGACGGAGAATGCGAGATCGCATTACCCAGCTGGAAAAAGAGTTAAAACTGGTCCTGCAGCAGCGGGATGTCCAACGCCGGCAAAGATCGAAAAGTGGTCTCCCTATAATTGCCTTAGTGGGGTATACGAACGCTGGCAAAACAACGTTTATGAAAATAGCCATGGAACAAGCTGGTAATCGATCCGACATACCAATTGGTGAAAATAAGTTATTTGCTACATTAGACCCGATTGTCCGTTCTATTAAAATCAACTCTTCCTTGGATATTCTACTAAGCGACACAGTTGGGTTCATTCGGAAATTGCCCACCCAATTGCTGCGGGCTTTCCTAGCAACTCTAGAGGAAGTCCAACAAGCGGATGTGCTATTACATGTTGTTGATGCGAGTCATCCGCAAGCGCCCCAACACGCTGAGACTGTTCATGATGTGCTAAAGCAACTAGGATGCTCAGATAAACCCATGATTACTTTGTTAAATAAGGTTGATAAAGTCTTAGTTGAAGACGATCTCCTCAAGCTAGCTCAAACCCTTCCACATCCAATTGAGCTCTCCCTCGTACGTGGGGATTCATTAAAGCCCGTTTGGAAACTCCTCAGCTCATTACTGACCTAATTATACATTTAAGGTTTTCTTTTATTAAGGAGGAAATAGATTGTATTCAAATCCCGATTGGCCCGAGTTGATCCGCAAAGCGGTCACCGAAGCGGAAGAAGTACTCCTGCGCCAACTTCCTGCCTTACAAGAAAAAGCTACGCGTAACCATGAGAAGGTCTTAAAAGCCTTTCAAGAAGAATGTGTTTCAACATATCATTTACAGGGAACAACAGGTTATGGTCTTGGTGATTCAGGCCGTGAAGTCCTCGACCGTGTGGTAGCCCGTATTTTAGGTGCAGAAGCTGCCATTGTACGGGGTCAGTTTGTTTCAGGCACACACGCTATCGCAGCCGCCCTATTTGGCGTTTTACGTCCTGGCGATCATTTTATTTCTGTCAGTGGGAACCCTTATGATACGCTAGAGGAAGTCATAGGGTTGAGGGGAAAAGGGCAAGGGAGTCTCATGGATTTTGGCGTATCCTATGATGCCATTCCTTTGGATTGCCAAGGTAAACTACAATATGCTCTTTTACGCGAAAGTATAACGGATAAAACCCGCCTGCTGATGGTTCAGCGTTCACGCGGATATGCTTGGCGCAACTCCTTGATGATATCTCAGCTCAAAGAACTTGTGGATTTTGTCAGAGCAGACTTTCCTCACTTGATTATCTTTGTGGATAACTGCTACGGCGAACTGGTTGAATCGCTGGAACCCGGTGATATCGGTGTGGATTTGATGGCTGGTTCGCTGATTAAAAATCTAGGGGGCAGTATAGCTCCGACCGGTGGATATGTTGCAGGTCGCTCAGACTTAGTTAAACTTACTGCTCAGCGCTTAACAGCACCCGGAATCGGCGAACACGTAGGGGCAACCTTGGATTGGCAGCGCCTGTTTTATCAGGGATTATTCTTTAGCCCCTTGACTGTTTCTGAATCTATAAAAGGCGCAGTTTTTTCTGCAGCATTTTGGCGCGCCTTAGGCTTCGAAGTACACCCTGAGCCTGAAGCGCTTAGAACAGACCTAATTCAAGCCATAAAACTCGGTTCACGGGAAAAGATGATTGCCTTCTGTCAGGGTCTCCAGAAAGGCTCTCCGGTAGATTCTCACGTTTTGCCCATACCTTCCGGAATGCCGGGGTATGAGGATGAAATTATCATGGCAGGTGGTACGTTTATTCAAGGTGCAACCAGCGAATTTTCCGCGGACGGGCCTCTTCGAGAACCCTATATAGTCTATCAGCAGGGGGGTATTTCACATACCTATGTGCAAATGGGTAACATTTTAGCAGCTCTGAATTTATGGCAGCAAGGACTTCTAAGCTAATACTCAGAAATACTTAAACTAACGTTAGAAAATATATTTTATTTTGCAACATTACAACTCTGTGTTAGTATGGATAGGTAGAAAGAGGTGAATTATGGGAGATTCAGAGTCACCGAAAAGTTCAGCACGTTTTTTAATAGAACTGATAGAAATTGTACTGATAGCCTTCGCGCTTTCGTGGGTTTTACGCACTTACGTTATTGAAGCTCGTAAAATTCCCACTGGTTCAATGCTACCGACGATTCAACTCGATGACAGAGTCATTGTGGATAAGTTCTTCTTTAAACATGTTGACCACATCAGTTCTGGAGATATTATTGTCTTTCATCCGCCACCAAGTGCTCATGCGACAGAAGACTTTATAAAACGGGTTGTTGGCTTGCCTGGAGATACACTTGAAATACGTAATCACACAACCTATGTCAATGGCCAACCACTTTATGAGCCCTATGTTACAGATAAGTCTAAAAATGATTTTGGCCCGGTCGTAGTTCCAACGGGTTCAGTTTTTGTTATGGGGGATAATCGCAATAATAGTGATGACTCAAGGGTATGGGGATTTTTACCCATTGAAAACATAACAGGACGAAGCCTTTTTCGCTATTGGCCGCTTGATCATATTGGTGCTCTTGCCCGTTAGGTGGGAGCTTTTTTCTTTTTCAGGACATATACTTTTACAAGTTAGAATAACATCTTCCTTATGATGCATTGAAAAAATACAACTAGGTTACTATTCCAACTACTTATTGAGAGGGTGGAGGATTGTGAAAGAACACAAACTAAGGGTGGTTCTTTTGTTTGGCGGTCGCTCGGGAGAACATGAGGTTTCCTTAAATTCAGCTCAATCTATTTTCAAAGCCATTGATCGAAATCGTTACAGTGTCGAAACGATCGGGATTAATAAACAAGGACAATGGTTTTGGGGGGTTCTGCCAGAAAAGGTGATAAACGAAGGATTTCCTACCGCAGATCTGGCTCAACAGATTACTTTAGTTGTAGATCCTACTCATCCACATTTTATGGCCTTGGACGGTAGTTCACTCCCAAATCAAGGGCAGTTTGACCTCATATTCCCAGTACTTCACGGACCGTATGGAGAAGATGGCACTCTTCAGGGATTACTTGAGATGGCAAATGTGCCCTATGCCGGTTCTGGGGTATTAGGGTCTTC
>DHJG01000199.1:9807-28973 GCA_002404215.1 Desulfosporosinus sp. UBA4726 | reverse complement strand
TCATTAGGCTTCTGAAAAGATTAATTGTAATACAGACCAGATACAAAAAATGCACAGTGTACAATCAAAGAGCCCCTCATCAGTTCAAATAAAACTGATGAGGGGCTCTTTCTAAGACTCTGATTTTATTTACAGTCCTGCAAGCTTGCGCAAGGCTTCTACCTTGTCTGTTCTTTCCCAGGGCAGATCTAGGTCAGTTCTTCCGAAATGCCCATAAGCTGCCGTTTGGCGGTAAATTGGGCGACGGAGATCCAAGGCCTTGATAATGCCTGCTGGGCGAAGATCAAACGTTTTCAGTACAAACTCAATGATCTGCTCATCGGCAATTTTTCCAGTTCCAAATGTCTCAATCGCGACGGATACAGGGCGAGCTACACCAATGGCATAAGCGATTTGAAGTTCGCAACGATCAGCTAATCCCGCAGCAACGAGATTTTTCGCCACATAACGAGCCGCATAAGCTGCCGAACGGTCCACTTTTGTGGGGTCCTTGCCTGAGAATGCACCACCGCCATGGCGAGCCATCCCACCATATGTATCCACGATGATTTTACGTCCTGTCAGACCACAATCCCCTTGAGGTCCGCCAATGACAAATCGTCCTGTAGGGTTAATAAAATACTTTGTATCTTCATCTAACAGCTCTTTAGGAATGGTCGAGAACACAACATATTGCAGCAAATCACGTCGGATTTGGTCTTGAGTGACGTCAGGATGATGCTGAGTGGAGATTACAACCGTATCTACCCGAATTGGTTTGTTATCCTCGTATTCTACAGTTACCTGTGTTTTCCCATCCGGGCGCAGGTAACTTAAAAAATCAGATTTACGCATTTCACTGAGTTTACGTGCCAAGCGATGTGCTAAATCAATAGGAACTGGCATGAAGCTTTCGCTTTCATTCGTCGCATAGCCAAACACCATACCCTGATCTCCAGCTCCGATGGCCTCAATATCGCTATCCGTCATTTCGCCGGTTTTTGATTCCAAGGCCCTATTCACACCCAACGCGATATCCGCGGATTGTTCTCCGATAGAGGTCAAAACTGCGCAAGTGTCGGCGTCAAAACCATATTTAGCCCGGGTATAACCAACTCCCCGAATTGTTTCCCTCACAACATGAGGAATATCCACATAACACGAGGTCGTGATCTCACCGCTGACTAGAACCAATCCTGTGGTTACAGTCGTTTCACAAGCTACTCGAGCATTAGGATCTAACGAATAAATCGCATCCAAAATGGCATCTGAAATTTGGTCGCAGATCTTATCTGGGTGTCCTTCAGTCACAGACTCCGACGTGAATAATTTTTTAACCATTAGTTTCACTCCTTTTACATACTAGGAGGCTGGCAATCTCACTTACAAGATTTCGGGCAACCTCCAGTTTGCTCATCTGAGGAAAATCTATTCTTCTTCCATCAGGGAAGAGAAAACTGACAATGTTGGTTGGGCTATTAAAGCCTGCTCCCGGTTTAGTGACATCATTAGCTACCAGGAGATTGACGTTTTTCCTAAGCATCTTTTCCTGAGCGTTAGCCAAGAGATTCTCAGTCTCAGCTGCAAACCCAATCAATATCTGCGAGGTTTTCTTACGACCAAGCTCTGCTAATATATCTGGATTCGGAACCAACTCAATCGTACGGCTTGACCCATCCTTTTTGATTTTTTGATCTACCTGAACCGCTGGACGATAATCTGCAACCGCAGCTGCCTTTACCACAACATCCATCTCGGGGAAACGCGACAGGACTACATCATACATCTCAAGGGCAGTTCGCACCGATATACAGGTCACTCCAGGTGGAGGTAACAAATCCGTCGGTGCACTGACCAGGATGGTCTCTGCACCAGCTTCTTGTAACGCCTGAGCAATAGCGTACCCCATCCGTCCAGAACTCCGATTACCAAGATAGCGAACGGGATCGAGAGGTTCTTGGGTTCCTCCAGCCGTCACGAGGGCTTTCTTGCCTTTTAGCAATTCCACCCCAGAGAAAAACTGAACTAACGATTCCACGATCTCTTCCGCTTCACTCATCCGGCCAATCCCTTCCGTGCCACACGCTTGAAAGCCGGTGGCAGGGCCAATGATCTGAATCCCTCTATCTCGGAGACGAGCCAGATTGTCTTGGGTCGCCGGATGCTGATACATAGCCTGGTTCATAGCCGGCGCTACAAAAATCGGTGCGCGTGTTGCTAATAGAACCGTCGAAAGGAAATCATCTGCCAACCCAATCGCCATCTTCGCCAACATATTGGCCGTTGCCGGAGCGACAATAACTGCATCGACGTGCTCTGCCAAAGCGATATGTTCAATATTCCATAATTTCGGCTCATCAAACAGATCCACATACACTGGATTTGCCGAAAGGCTCCGCAGTGTAAGTGGGGCAATAAATTCTGTAGCAGACTTGGTCATTGCGACGTGGACTTCAGCATGCTGCTTACGCAGACGGCTAACGACTTCCGCAACTTTGTAAGCCGCGATACCTCCGGTGATCCCGACGAGAATTTTTTTCCCTGAAAACATTACTCAATCTCTTCCGGGGTACATTCATAGTTGAATTTGGACTGAGAAATTTCTTCGAGTGAAATGCTCACCGGTTTCGCACCCTTGGCTAAATCCTCATGGTTGGCTTCTTCCATTATTTCACGCGCCCTTTTAGCCACAACGACGACCAACGTGTACTTGCTATCCACCTTACGCATTAAAAGATCAAGCGAAGGTTGTTTCATCTAGACTCCCCCTTAAAAACAAACGGTTTTCGTTTAACCCGGCATTTTTCTGCAATGAGAATACTCTTTAGCTTATTAACAGCCACAGGGACTTCATCGTTAATGACTACATAATCATACTCACTCACATATTCCAGTTCCTGAATTGCAGTAGCTAAGCGTTTCTGAATTACTTCCTCAGTCTCAGTTCCCCGTTTGTGAATACGTTCAGAGAGAACATCCAGGGAAGGTGGAACGATGAAAGTGAAAATACCTTGTGGAAACCGTTTTTTGATTTGTAGCGCACCTTGAATTTCAATTTCTAAAATAACATCTAAACCTGCCTGTATCGCTTGCTCAACCGCAAATATTGGCGTTCCGTAATAATTATCACAGAACTCAGCGGATTCCAACAATTCATTACTAGCAAGCATGGATTCAAATTCATTGCGAGTACGAAAATAATAATGAACCCCTTCCACCTCACCGGGGCGGGGCGAGCGCGTCGTCATTGAGACAGAATATCTTAGATCGGGCATTTGGCAAAGCAATTCTCGACAAAGCGTACCTTTGCCAGCACCCGAAGGGCCTGAAAGTACGATTAGTAATCCATGACTTTCTTCCACGCTACACCCCTACTCTGCCGGATCTTCTGCGTGAGAATTGGACTCTTTTGTCGAAAGACGATTAGCTACCGTTTCAGGCTGAACTGCAGACAGAATGACATGGGAACTGTCACAGATAATCACGGCACGAGTACGTCGTCCATACGTGGCATCAATGAGCATGCCCGTATCCCGTGCTTCTTGGATAATACGTTTAATCGGGGCGGATTCCGGACTCACGATCGAGATAATTCGGTTAGCAGATACGATGTTGCCAAACCCAATGTTAATGAGCTTTATGTCCAAACTGAATCCTCCATTACTCTAAATTCTGAATTTGCTCGCGCACCTTTTCCAATTCACTTTTTACGCTAACCACCTGTTGCCCAATCCTTATATCATTGGCTTTAGACCCGATGGTATTGATTTCTCTGTTCATCTCTTGAACTAAGAAATCTAGTTTGCGCCCCACCGGTTCAGAACTACGCAATGCTTCCCGGCTTTGAGTTAAATGGCTGTCAAAGCGAACTAACTCTTCCGTGATCGAGGCGCGGTCTGCAAAATAAACTACTTCATTTGCCAGTCGAGTCGCATCCACTTCAACTTCACCTAGGAGCGTCTGAAGACGTTCCTGCAGACGTTCTTGATAGTCTGTCACGACATTTGGTGCACGCTCGGCAATTCTTTGCAAACACTCGGTTATGATATCAAGCCTTTGTAATAGATCGATTGATAATTTTTCTCCTTCATTACGGCGCATTTGCCCGAAACCATCGGAGGCCTTTAAGAGTGACTCAGCACACACTCTCCATAAAGTATCAAGATCGATTTCAGGCTCCACTACTGAGAGAACCTCAGGCAAAGTGACTAAACGGTAAATATCCGTCTCATACACTGTATGTAGAGCCAAGGCGAGATCCTTCAATGTCTTATCATACGACAGCGCTAAATCTTTGTCAACCTGCGCCAATCTCTTCCTTCCTTCAGTTTCCACCACATTGACATACACTTCAATGCGTCCGCGCTGGAACCGTTCTTGCAATATTTTGCGTATTCGTTCCTCAAAGACGGTAAAGTTACGCGGTGAGCGCACCATGATTTCTAAAAATCGATGATTGACGGATTTAAGCTCAATGGAGAACTGATAACCATCTCCACTCGCCTCACCCCGTCCGAATCCTGTCATGCTATTTGCCAACTTGTCACCCGGTTTCACCACTGATCAACCGAGCTTATTCACCTCTTTATTCTTTAATAATCGCCCTGAAGTTTACTGTGTGTAATGTCAACGGTCCTTTTTATCCAGAATGGGGATTCTCATACATTAATTCTAAGGCGCATCTTCAATAAAAGATGCGCCTTAGAATTAACACTGTTTGGTTAATCTGAATTGAATTCAAACTTCCCCAGAGTATCCTTTATACGTTTTAACGCTTCCCTAAGCCGTTTTGTATTAATCGTCAGCGAAATACGGAAGTACCCTTCACCATATTCCCCATAGCCATTACCCGGGGTGACTACCACACCAGTCTTCTCTAAGAGAAATTCACAAAAAGAAGTTGAGGTATATCCCTTCGGTACTTTAGCCCAAACATAGATCGTAGCCTTTGGCCTTTCCACCTTCCATCCGAGAACAGACAATCCTTCGATAACAATATCTTGTCGTTCCTGATAGATTTTACGAATTTCTTGGATAATATCCTGATTTCCTAAAAGTCCTTCAATAGCAGCCTCTTGAATAGCCTGAAAAACTCCTGAATCAATGTTCGATTTGATTCGACCTAAGGCTTCGATAACCCTCGCATTTCCCGCTGCCCAACCGATTCTCCATCCTGTCATATTATAGGTTTTCGACATTGAATGGAATTCGATCCCAACGTCCTTCGCCCCGGCAACCTCTAGAAAACTCAACGGCTTATAACCATTAAAAGCAATTTCTGAGTAAGGCCCATCATGACAAACAATAATATCATATTTTTTAGCGAAGGCAATGACCTTCAAATAGAAGCTTTCATCTGCTATGGCACCGGTAGGATTATTAGGATAATTCAAGAACATAAGTTTAGCCTGACGAGCTATCCCTTCTGGAATCAGGTCCAAATCAGGCAAGAAGCCATTTTCTTCTTTGAGCGGCATAATATAAGGAACGCCTCCCGCAAGTAACGTTCCGACGCCATAGACCGGATAGCCAGGATCCGGAATCAGGGCAACATCTCCTGGATTCAAATAACAAAAAGCAATGTGAGCAATCCCCTCTTTGGATCCGATGAGCGTAACTACTTCCTTTTTCGGGTCAAGTTCAATATTCGAACGCCGCTTATACCACTCTGCCACTGCTTGACGAAACTCTAACAGTCCTGCATAAGAAGGATAGCGATGATTCTTTGGATTGCGCGCGGCTTCTACTAACTTGTCAATAATATGATTTGGAGTTGGAAGATCCGGATCCCCAATCCCTAGACTAATGACATCTACCCCTTTGGCTTTGGCCTCTGCTATCTTTTCGTCAATCCGAGCAAATAAGTACGGTGGTAACGATTGAATTCGTTGTGCTTCTTCCATGATGAGAAAAATCCTCCTTCAACCCTTCTGTCAATCATACGATGTTCTTAGTCCGTTGATAACAACCATTCGCCTTTAAACACATACGTTGCAGGACCCGTCATATAGACATGATTATCAAGTCCCCAATCAATAAATAAGTCTCCACCTGGCAGATGGACGGTTATCGCCCGTTCTGTCTTATGGTTGAGTACTGCGGCAACCGCAGAGGCACAGGCACCCGTCCCGCAAGCCAGTGTAGGTCCTGCCCCCCGCTCCCAAACCTTCATAGTTATCTCCTGAGGCGAATTGACTTGGATGAACTCGACATTAGTTTTACGTGGAAACAACAGATGTTTCTCAATCGCCGGGCCAACATGTTCAAAATCCAGCGTGGCAAAATCCTCCACAAAGATAATACAATGTGGGTTCCCCATGGAAACGGCCGTATATTGGAACGTTTGCCCTAAAACTTCCAGGGGCTGTCCCACCACAGGCTCCCCTTGACCCAAGACCGGAATGAGGTCTGCCCGCAAAATAGGCTCACCCATATCCACTCGTACGCCTTGAACCTGACCGTCTTGAATATTAAGATGAAGCGTCAGAACACCTGCCAGAGTTTCTACACGCATTGGGTTCTGTATAACAATCCCTTGGTCGTATACATACCGTGCAAAACAACGGATGCCATTTCCACACATTTCTGGTTCAGTTCCGTCCGAATTCAAGATGCGCATCCTAGCATCTGCGACTTTAGAAGGCAGAATTACGACTAATCCGTCCCCTCCAATTCCAAATTGCCGGTGGCATAACTTCTTGGCCAACTTTTGGTAATCCATATCCGCCGCAACAGAAAAATGGTCCAGGAAAACGAAATCATTCCCTAGACCATGCATTTTCATGAACTTCATCGTGTTCCTCCCTCTCCGTATCTCAATCCGCTGGCTAACCGCCACTTATCTTTCACTCCTCAAATTGGAAGATAAGTGGCGCTAAAGTTCCTAGATTAGTTCAACTAATACTAATGATTATAAGTAGAAATTTCTTATATCCTACGCCTTATCTGTATAAAAGGATACTACGCCTGATGAAGTGGGTCAACCATTTGAAGCAAGTATACACGAGGCTCGTAAGAGTTATACATTATACGTTATTGTAGGGCACTGCTGTGTGCCCTACCCGTTTCTATTCCGTCGCAGAGGGCACGCAGTATCCTGCCTCTACTTAGCTATAACTGTATTTCCTTGCCAGCTGTTCTTCAATAGCCGAGCAAACCCGATTAAAACGGACGGCCCTCCTGCTACACACAGAATCAAAATCCATTGCCAACCTTGTAGCGCCGCGGTCTTAAAGATCGCTTGCAGAGGAGGTAGGTAAATAACACTGAGCTGCATGATCGTTGAAATTAGTACCGCCCCAACAAGATAAGGATTTGTGAATAGACCCACTTCGAAAATACCACGTTCTTCAGATCGGCAATCGAAGACATGAAACAACTGGGAAAACACCAAAGTAGTAAAAGCCATAGTTCGAGCGCCTAACATATTGACACCCATAAAAAGTGCGGCGACGAACACAAAGAGCGTTCCGAGTCCAATCATAGTCCCTCTTACCCCAATTTTACTGGCTAAACCGCGCGCAAAAATACTTTCTCCCGGAACCCTGGGAGGACGGTTCATAATACCCGGTTCAGCTCCGTCCACCCCTAAAGCCATGGCCGGTAAACCGTCGGTGACTAGATTAACCCATAAGATTTGAATTGGAAGCAGAGGGAGTGGCAGGCCTACGAGGGTCGCTATAAACATTGTCAAGACTTCGCCTAAGTTACAAGAAAGTAGGTAACGAATAAACTTCCGAATATTGTCGTAAATCCCTCGACCCTCTTCCACTGCGGCCACAATCGTGGCAAAATTATCATCACCCAGAACCATTGATGAAGCTTCCTTAGTTACATCTGTTCCAGTTTTACCCATCGCTACCCCAATATCCGCCTCTTTGACCGCCGGGGCATCATTGACTCCATCTCCAGTCATGGCCACCACTTGTCCACGGTTTTTATAGGAACGTACAATTCTAAGTTTGTCTTTAGGGGTCACGCGAGCAAAGACGGAAATATCCATGATACGCTCGCTTAACTCCCGATCTGAGAGCCGCTCAAGTTCCGCTCCGGTTACGATCCCACCGCCTGTCCCGCGTAAAATCCCCAATTCATGAGCAACAGCCTCTGCCGTTAAGCGATGATCGCCCGTAATCATGACCGGTTTGATACCAGCCTGCCGACATACTTTAATTGCTTTGACAGCACTTACTCTCGGTGGATCGATCATTCCCAGCAGTCCAACAAACGTCAACCCTTCTTCAATATGCTCATCAAGGGTCTCAGAATCTGACAACGGTTTTTCGGCAACCGCAAGAACCCTGAGAGCATGACGTGCCATTTCGTCATTAGCCCGCATAATGCTCCGCATGCGTTCCGCAGACAGCTCCACAACCCCTTGGGCGGTTAACTCACGTCGACAAAGTCGCAGGACCATATCCGGTGCCCCTTTGGCATAGGCAATCCTGCCCTGTTTCGTCTGATAAACAACGCTCATCCGTTTCCGATCCGAGTCAAAGGGCAACTCCCCAATTCGCTCTTGTTTACGTTCCAGAACTTCACGCCATATTCCCGCCTTAGCAGCGGCCACCAGAATGGCGCCCTCTGTCGGTTGCCCCTCAATACCCCAAGGGGCATCATTTTCCTTGGAACGAAAGAGCCCTGCAACCTGAACCCCTTTCTTCGTCAAACTAGCATTATTACATAGGGCTGCAATAGTTAAAGCTGCCCGCAGCGGATCCCGATCTTTCTCAGGATCAGCGCCATGAAACTCTCCTTTAGGATCATACCCTTGTCCGGTAACGGTAATCTTCCGTCCATCTGAGTAAATCTGACGCACTGTCATTTCGTTTTGGGTCAGTGTTCCCGTCTTATCGGAACAAATGACTGTCGCACACCCCAAGGTTTCAACGGCTGGAAGTTTCCTAATAATCGCCTGCCGTTTGACCATTCGTTGCACTCCTACCGCCAAAGCTACAGTGACAATGGCAGGTAAACCTTCTGGGATAGCCGCAACTGCCAATGATACGCCAGTAAAGAACATCTTATAAAAGCCTTCTCCTCTTAAGACCCCTGTAAGTACCACAGCGGCACAGACAAGAAAACTGATCAGGACCAACCATTTACCTAATTCAGCCAAACGCTTCTGCAAAGGGGTTTCTTCGTCTTCTACACTTTGAATCATTCCGGCGATGACACCCATCTCTGTTTCCATCCCCGTCGCCACAACCACCCCTGCCCCTCGGCCATTAACTATGGAAGTCCCCATATACCCCATATTCCGGCGATCTGCCATGGGCGTGAGTTCATCCTGTAGCTGTAAAATACTTTTGCCCACAGGATGCGATTCCCCCGTCAAAGCAGACTCTTCCACTTGCATATTGACAGCCTGAATCCAGCGCACATCAGCCGGTATACGATCTCCGGCTTCTAGAAGCACAATATCCCCCGGTACAACATCCGCAGCCGGAATCCGTTGCTCTAGACCTTCTCTCATTACCTTCGCTTCTGGAGCGGTGAGGGAACGGAGGGATTCCATGGAACGCTCTGCACGATACTCCTGAACAAAACCGAGAATAGCATTGATAATAAGAATTGCCAAGATCGTGATTGCATCCGCTATTTCCCCTAAAAGTCCTGAGACAACCGTGGCTGACAATAAGACTAAAACCATAAAATCTTTAAATTGTCCCAGGAATAGGAACACAGGATGAATCCCTTTTTTCACCGCTAAAACATTTGCCCCAACCTCTTGTAAACGGCGACGAACCTCTTTAACGCTTAACCCTTTACCCGGATGTACATCCAAGGCCTTAGCCACGTCAAGCCAAGGCAACACATGCCAAGCCTGTTGCCGCATGCTTTTCCTCCTCCTTTTGCTATAAAACAGTTATCAAGGGCTTTGTCCCTTTTGTAGTACATGCTTATTCCCCAAGGCCGTGAAAAATGCCTCGCCAGAACAATTGTGTTATACTAAAAAGCAATTCATTCAAGTGTTGAAAGGAGCTTTCCCATGGCCTTAGACGGTGTAACCCTCGCCTACTTAGTAAACGAGCTTGCTCCACAACTCGTCGGAGCACGTATTGATAAAATTTTTCAGCCGGAAAAGGATGAAATCCACTTTCTACTACGGCAGCAAGGATCCCAGCGCCTTCTGCTCAGTACCAATGCAACGTCCTCCCGCTTCCACCTCACCCAGGAAAACAAGAAAAACCCGACCTCACCGCCCATGTTTTGTATGATTCTACGTAAACACCTCGAGGGTGGTAAACTTATCAGCCTCCACCAAAGTGATCTGGAACGAGTTGTAACCTTTGAGATACAAAATTACAACGAACTTGGCGATTTAGTCATCCTGCATCTTCACTTGGAAATCATGGGAAAACACAGTAATCTCATCCTTGTTGATCCAGCGACAAATGTTATTCTCGACGGTCTTAGGCGGTATTCGCATGCCTTAAGCCGCTATCGTGAAGTGTTGCCTGGACGGACTTATCTCGCCCCCCCCTCTCAGGGAAAACGTCCTCCTCTCGAGGACGAAGAACTTTGGCGCCAAGCCCTTTATGAGGAAGACCTAGATCGCCCTATAACAGGCATTCTGCTCTCCCGCTTCGCCGGGATCAGTCCCGAATTAGCACGGGAAATCGCCATCCAAGCTGGGTTGAATACTGAAATCCACCTTAATCAGCTCGGCGATATCGATTTTGCACGACTTTTCCAGGCCTATCGCCGATTGAGCAACCCCGAAGGTGTTCCCGCCACTTCACCGTGCCTCTATTATAAGTCTGCCCCCCCATCCCTTCCCACCGCCTTCACTTTTACCCCCTTTCAACAATACCAGGAGTTAAGAATGGAAGCCGTTCCAACTTTGAATGACGCGATAACTGGCTTTTATCAGTCCAAATCTACTAATAACACCCTTGAATCGAAACGGGGCTCTC
The DNA here is from genome assembly GCA_002404215.1 of Desulfosporosinus sp. UBA4726. Classification (GTDB taxonomy): domain Bacteria; phylum Bacillota; class Desulfitobacteriia; order Desulfitobacteriales; family Desulfitobacteriaceae; genus Desulfosporosinus. The sequence continues at coordinate 18,075 of DHJG01000199.1, read as the reverse complement.
TGCGAAAAGTCGTTCAAGAACAGCACGCCCATTTCAGCAAGAAACTTAAAATATATGATGAAGCCATGTCCAGCGCGGAATCCGGACTTGCGTATCAAAAGTGGGGAGAACTTCTTACCGCAAACCTCTACCGTATGCCTGAGGGATCGCCTGAAATCACGGTGGAAGATTATTATGATCCCTCCCTTTCTTCCGTGACTATTCCCCTCAACCCCCATATAAGCGCCATTGACAATGCCCAGCGTTATTACAAGCGCTATAACAAAGCGAAAGCAACCCTGCGCCAAACTAAGCCGCTCAAAGAAGCTGCATTCGAGGAAGTGAAATACCTCGATTCCTTAATGGTTAGTTTAGATCAGGCTTCCTCTCTCTCCGAACTTGATGAAATTCATCTCGAGCTTGTCAGTCAAGGGTATGTGGCAGGAAAACATATTAAAAAGGATAACCCTAAACAAAAAAAAGGTCACCCCAAGGCGAAGGCAAAAGCAAAATCTCCCAAGGTGATTATCCACCCGAGAGTTTATCATTCAAGTCAGGGCAGAATAATCTATGTTGGGAAAAATAATGCTCAAAATGATTGGTTGAGTTTGCGTAAAGGCAAACCAACCGATCTTTGGCTCCATGTCAAAGTGATTCCCGGCTCACACGTCTTGATTCCCCTCGAAGAGGGAGAAGAATTCCCGGATGACATCACCCTTGAGGAAGCGGCCGCCCTGGCGATCTATTACAGCCAAGCTCGGGGTTCATCTCAGGTTGCCGTAGATTACACGCATGTCAAACAGCTTAAGAAGCCTAATTCCGCAAAACCCGGAATGGTGATCTATGAACAGAACTGGACCCTATACCTCACTCCTAAACCGGAAATCTTAGAGCGTTTGCTGGCTAGTGAAGTGTTTCCAGAGTAAATAAAAACTAAGGAATTAACACTTTACAGACTCTATAATGGGGGTAGCTATATGTCAGAAATAACTGAAGTTAAGAAGCCTGTAAGAGTTGGTAACCGCCGGGTTCACATGGCAAATGAAAGGACATTTCTCGCATGGGTCAGAACAAGCATAGGTCTAATGGCATTCGGTTTTGTTGTGGAGAGGTTCGCGTTGTTCATAAAACAAATGTCTTATGTTCTGGGAAAATCAAACATTACTATTGCATTACCTCCCTCTCATGGCTATTCGGCAATCGCTGGAATCTTCCTTGTGGGCCTCGGCGCATTAATGAGCGTGCTTGCCTTTATCAGGTACAAAAAGGTTGAGAGACAAATAAACGAGGATACATATCAAACATCGTCGCTACTTAACATACTACTCACCAGCTCAGTCCTTGCAGTCGGAATTTTCCTTGTTATTTATTTGATTCAAAGCACTTAGCATCTTCTCTTTTAATAATGTATGTAACTTTCTCCAAACTCAAATAAAACAAACCCTTCGTCTCTAAATTGAGATGAAGGGTTCGTTCGCGGTACCACTTAAGCTGACAAATAGTTGTTTTCTCAGCAGATACGGAGCAAGCGCGCTATTATAGCTGCCTTGCTAATTCCACAGCACTGCTTGCTGTGCGAAGAGATTGGACTCGCCTTAGCCTTGTTTATGCGCAATGAATCGAGGACTCAACGCAATTAGTTGTCTCTAGAATCTTTTTCGCCTTTTCCACTTCTTCACGAGTCCCATGCACAATCAACAGAAACTTATCCGACTTAAGAGAAGTTTCGTATTTGAGGATACTATCCTTTGGAATACCAATGCTGTATAACGCTGCTCCAAAAGCGTTCAGTCCACCCATAATAGTAGCACCTTCAAGTGCCCCAACGATCCACGTCACCAGCGGTCCGCCTACAACAAGGGGACCAATCCCTGGAATGAAAAAGAAAGCAGACCCGAATAGAAATCCCCATAACCCACCCCAGAATGCCCCTAGTTTTCCCCAGTATTTGACACGGTCACCCGTATTATAATAACCCACAACATGCTCGTCTGTCTGATAGTCCTTGCCCACGACGGATAATTTCTTTAAATCAAATCCTGCTTTCTGGAGTTCCTTGATAGCCTCCTCAGCCTCGGGGTGGGTGTTAAAAACAGATACAACCGAATTTTCCACTGACACACGCACACAACCTTTCTTTTTAATTGTTCCTGACCTCTATTATGACATTCCTATGTATCTTTCATTCTACATCGGCCTATTTATATCCTTCTTTATTTAGAAATTATTTTTAATTTATAACAATTCAATTCCCATCTTTCTTTAATAGATTTGATTGATTAGGAAAACTAATGGAAATGACACACATTGCCATAGCATCTTAACCGCAAATGCCGAGCTTGTAATATAATAAATCCATCACAACCCATTTATAGGTTCCCATGAACCGCCCTCTCTGTCCAGCCAAACATATGCCTATATTTAGAAGACCCGCTTAAGTATAACTAATACTGAAGCGGGTTTTAACTGTGATTTCTATTGAGACAACTACTGTTTCGGGGTCACTTTCCATCTACATTCTCGTCTTAATACGCTCAATCGCCTGAAGGGTATTTTCCCGAGTGCCAAAAGAGGTTAAACGGAAATATCCTTCTCCGTTCGCGCCAAAGCCAGCTCCCGGCGTCCCTACGACATGTGCTTCCTTCATCAGTTTATCGAAGAACTCCCAGGAGCCAATATTGTTCGGTGTTTTCATCCAGATGTAGGGTGAATTAACTCCACCGAATAGGGTGTAGCCAGCGTCTTTTAAGCCCTCTCGGATGATCCGGGCATTTTCCATGTAGTAATCGAGTGTTTCCTTGACCTGCTTCTTTCCTGCTTCCGAGAATACAGCGACTGCTCCCGCTTGAACTGGATAAGACGCGCCATTGAACTTTGTGGTTTGTCTTCTTAGCCAAAGCTGGTTCAGACTATGTGACCCACCTTTAGAATCATAGACCATGACTTCCTTCGGAACAATCGTATACGCACAACGGGTTCCGGTAAAGCCTGCGGTCTTGGACAAACTTCGGAACTCTACAGCGACCTCTCGGGCACCTTCAATCTCAAAAATACTGTGAGGCACGCCTTCTTCTCGGATAAAGGCTTCATAAGCTGCATCGAAAAGGATAATAGAGCGGTTTGCTCGAGCATAATCCACCCATTGTTTTAATTCTTCTTTAGAAAGCGTCATCCCGGTCGGGTTATTCGGAAAGCAGAGATAGATCATATCCACGCGCGTCTCAGGCAGGGAAGGCTTCATACCATTTTCTTCTGTACACGGTAGATACACAATATTTCCATACTGTCCCTTTTCACTGTTGTATGTCCCTGTCCGGCCAGCCATGACATTGCTATCGACATACACAGGATAAACCGGATCTGTAACCGCCATGATGTTATCAATTCCGAAAAGCTCCTGGAAATTTGCCGTATCACTTTTCGCTCCATCGCTAACAAAGACTTCATCGACAGAGAGTTCCACTCCACGAGGGGTGAAATCATTTTCAATAATCTTTTCAACTAGAAACTGGTAACCTTGCTCCGGACCATACCCGCGAAAGGTTTCCGCGCTCCCCATCTCTTCGACACCCTGATGCATTGCCTCGATGACTGCGGGGGGCAGGGGACGTGTTACATCTCCAATTCCCAGTCGAATAATATCAGCTTCCGGATTGTCTGCTTTAAACTGGTTTACACGGCGGGCAATTTCGGAAAAAAGATAGCTCCCCGGTAATTTCAGATAATTTTCATTCACAAGCGCCATATGTATTCAAACTCCTTCATTCATATCACTTCATATGTTAGTGATTATATTTATTAGTTAATTATTTTGCAACTCCAGAGGCTAAGTATACATTGAACAATTTTAGAAGGAACTGGATTCAAAAGTTTGACTTCAATTAGTCTTCAATTAGTTATCTAGGTCAAAATGAATCTTTTAGATAATTAATCAATATATATAGTTAACATAACATCTGAATTAGGGGGAAGCTATGTCTTGGGACATGAAAAAAAGAATTTTTCAAATACCATCGTTACTATATCAACGGCAATCTTTGCTTTTGTTTCTATTGTATCCATATTTTTCTCTGTTACAACTTGGTGGACTCAACGTGAAGCAGCACGTCCATATTTTACATTTAAAGAATCTCCTTCTATTTATCTAACAAACGAACTTAGTTTCGAATTCAAATTCTGCAATGTAGGAACTCACCCAGCATCAAACCTCTCCAGTAAATCCATAGTCTTTGACAAAACCTTAGTACAAGAACCTATGCTTGTTGATGATTACACTGTACTCAACGATATTCCTAGAGATACCACCACAAGCTTGCTCCTTAGCATTACGGGGCCAGATTTCTTGCCAACAGATATTAATCCACAGTTTCTTGTCATTTATCTTAGTTATGCTGATCTAGTTACTCGCAAAATATATACCCAAACCTTTTATACCGAATGGGCAGGAGTGATCGAACAAAAACCTCAAGCCCTTATTCATGTCGAAGCAAGTCAAAAGCAAAACATTCTAAACTATTTGGAATCCCACCACCTAGCGACTCCTCTCCCCTAAAATGTTCAGTTGCCTTCCTTTTCTGCATATTATTTCACAATTTAAGCTTTAGATTTAGTTCTAACCTGTTAAGTTCATATATTCTTATCTGTTAAGCCCATGTATCCAAAAAGTAACTTTAGCAAATATTCATCTATCAGTACGTGTAACAGAAGAGACGCAGTTAAATTCCTAGTGACCACTTATAATAATTTGATGATATGGCATATACGGGAGGATATGGAACAATTCGTAAGTTATTTCGACTCTCATTACCACTTACAGGAGTAAACGCTAAATTATCATTCGCACGGCCTTTTGACCTTCGTCAATAATTAATGATACAATGCAAATGACAACTCGCCGTCAAGAAGCAAGTTGTCATTTGTAAATCCCAGAATTCATAGAGAGGAGGTATATCATGGGCGTAAAAATTGAAGTTAAGAATTTAGTTAAAATTTTTAGTTCTCAACCACAAAAAGCACTACAATTACTGGATAAAGGGTTCAGCAAAGAACATATTTTTGCAGAAACTGGTTTAACCGTTGGAGTAAATAATGTCAGCTTTACTGTGAATGAGGGTGAGATTTTCGTCGTGATGGGGCTATCAGGGAGCGGAAAGTCGACCATTCTTCGTTGTCTCAATCGGTTAATCGAACCGAGCTCAGGCTCAGTCGTCATAGATGGTGTGGATATTACCGAGCTAAAGCCCCAAGAACTGAGACATGTTCGGCAAAAGAATTTAGCTATGGTTTTCCAGCAGTTTGCTCTATTGCCTCATCGGACGGTACTACAAAACACGATTTATGGTTTAGAGGTCCAAGGGGTAAGCAAAGCTGAGCGTGAAAAAAGGGCCTTGGAACGCTTGGCAATGGTCGGACTTGTCGGCTATGAACAATCCTATCCCGATGAATTAAGTGGTGGGATGAAACAGCGGGTTGGCTTAGCCCGTGCCTTAACAAATGATCCTGACATCCTACTCATGGATGAAGCGTTCAGTGCCTTAGATCCTATGATTCGAGAAGAAATGCAGGATGAGCTACTCAATATTCAGCAGAAGATGAACAAAACAATCGTATTTATTACTCATGACTTAAATGAAGCCTTAAAAATAGGCGACCGCATTGCTTTCATAAGGGACGGTTCACTTGTGCAAGTGGGTACACCAGAAGAGATTCTTAGCGATCCTGCAGATGACTATGTCGCTAAATTCACACGAGGTGTTGATCGCACCAAGACTCTAACTCTGAGAGACGTGATGAAACGACCTCACCCCCTCGTCCAACTGCGTGATGGTCCACATGTCGCCCTGCGGGTTATGAAGGAACACGGTCTTTCAAGTGTCTTCGTCGTTGATCGGTCCAAGCATTTACAAGGGCTTATCACAGCAGACCTAGCACTAGAAGCACGTAAAGCTGGTATCATAAGTCTTCAGGAAATCAAACTACTGGACGTTCCAGTCCACAATGAATCGGTCCTCGTTCAAGATATTTTACCCATTATTGCCGAAAGCAAGGTCCCCGTGGCGGTGATCGATAACGAACAGCGTCTCATCGGAATCATCATACGGGGTTCAGTACTTGCCGCATTAGCCGACACAGGAGGTGATCCAAAAGATGTATCGACTACCATTGGGCAATTGGGTTAACCACGGCGTAGATTGGCTTTTAGACCATTTTGGTAGTGCCTTTGACGCCTTTACTAAATCCGTAACAAGCGTTACAGATTCTTTACGTGTTGGACTGGGGCTTCTTCCTTGGTTTGTGATCATCCTAATCTTCGCATTCTTAGCCTGGCGCGCTAAAGGGTGGCGTCTCGCTTTAGGAAGTACGATAGGATTGTATATTATTTATAACCTAGAATTATGGGCACCCTTTCTGGATACTCTAATTCTCGTATTGATTGCTTCCTTTGTCTCCTTGGTCATAGGTATTCCCTTAGGAATACTTGCAGCACGAGGCGATCGCTTTCATAGAGTCCTCTCTCCTATACTGGATTTCATGCAGACAATGCCCTCATTTGTTTATCTCATTCCGGCATTGATGTTCTTCAGTCTAGGTACCGTATCTGCGGTTTTCGCGACGGTAATCTTCTCTATGCCCCCTGTTATTCGTTTGACAGATCTTGGAATCCGTCAGGTTCCCGAAGACCTCGTCGAAGTTGGAGAAGCCTTTGGTTCTAGCCCCAGTCAGATGCTCTTTAAAATTCAGTTACCCCTAGCACTGCCTACGATTATGGCGGGAATCAACCAAACTATGATGCTCTCACTTTCTATGGTTGTTATTTCAGCCATGATTGGGGCTCAGGGACTTGGTGCTGGCGTTCTCGCAGGGATTGCGCAGATGGACATTGGTAAAGGCTTTGAATACGGCTTGGCTGTCGTTATTCTAGCTATGATCCTCGACCGTCTCAGTCAAGGTGTAGTCCGCAATTCACGGGCAGCTATTAAAAAATCATAAAATAAAAAATTAGGAGGATGATCAAGTGAATTTATTCAAAAAACAATGGAAACGAGGCCTAGTCTACGCCATGGTGGCTATCCTAACCGTGGGAACGGTAGCAGGGTGTGGAACTTCTACCCCACCCAAAGAGGATGCTACCAAGCCAAGCACGAACAAGACGGTTAACATTGGGTACGTCAATTGGGCTGAAGATGTGGCTGTAAGTAATGTCTGGAAGGTACTTTTAGAGGAGAAAGGCTATCAAGTTAATCTTAAAACGCTTGAAGTGGCCCCCCTCTTTGTTGGGTTGAATAAAGGCGATCTGGACGTCTTCATGGACGCTTGGCTCCCCGTTACCCATCAAACGTATTGGGATCAGTATAAAGATAAGCTGGATGACTATGGGGTATGGTATAAGAGCGAAGCGAAAATGGGCCTCGTCGTCCCTAAATATGTTGATCTCAAATCCATTGAAGAACTGAATGCCAAAAAGGATCTATTTGGTGCCAAAATTACCGGTATCGATCCTGGTGCTGGACTTATGAAAGCCACGGCAAAAACGGTCGACACCTACGGTCTAAACTATGAAGTTGTCCAGAGTTCCGAAGCTGCTATGCTTACTGCCCTTAAAAAGGCTTACGATGACAAAAAGCCCATCGTTATAACAGGTTGGAGTCCTCATTGGATGTTCGCAAAGTATGACCTTAAATACTTAGAGGATCCGAAGAACGTTTATGGAAGTGCTGAACAAATTCACACTCTGGCAAACAAGGAATTTACCCTGAAAAATCCTGAAGTTGCCAAGATGCTCAAAGCCTTCAAACTCGACGATAAACAAATTGGAGACATTGAAAGTCTAATTACGGGTGGTATGACACCTGAAGCTGCTTCAAAAAAATGGATTACAGATAATAAAGCTTTAGTAGATACTTGGATGAAATAGCCTAAAAATTATGCCACCCCAAACTTATACTTTCTGTATGGGTATCAAAAAGCACGCAGTACAAGAAGAAGACACCAGGTTAAATTGCACTTGGTGTCTTCTTCTGTCTATTTATATACAAAACGTTGAGTCTGATAACCGTGCATTAGTTTCCTTTAGTAACAGCGAGTGTACAGCGGTCCATTTCCTTGTACCCTTTGGGGTTGTTCTTTATTGTTATGTCCCCAGCGGATACGTTACAAGCAAGACCGGCATAATGTCTGCAGACTCCTGAACTGGAGAAAGTAGACACTTCGCCTTCCGGTTTGACGCAGTACTTGCACAGCCCCACGCATCGACACCTAAAAACAGCTATGCTAGCGAGGTACTTTTGC
>DHJG01000199.1:3720-9524 GCA_002404215.1 Desulfosporosinus sp. UBA4726 | reverse complement strand
CTACACTATTACCAGGCTTTCTATTTGAATCTTGTATAGACCAATTCTTTGCTGCCATCACACTAACCAACTTTCTTTAAAGCAACACATATCGACTATATGCAACCCTTATTTAACAGTCCTGTTTCTGAGTATAATGCCCTTCCGATCTAAGCTAACACTATCATAAGGGGTAGCTATTGCAAAGTGTCTTTTGAATGAGACATTGTGATACCAATATTAACTAAGCGACAAAGCCGGGTAGTCGCAGCATATATTAGTTCGTCGGCAGAGCCCATGCACTCCTCCAAGGTCATTGGTTTAGGTATGATACTCATAATCCCGCCGATCCCTTGCTGTAATACATCATCATAGCCAGGCCCTAGACTGCCGGAGAGACATACGGCAGGCACATTATAGTCCTGTGCAATCTTAGCGACACCCACTGGTGCTTTGCCATGGGCCGTTTGGAGATCGGTACACCCTTCACCTGTGATCACAAGATCAACCAGTCTTACCTTTTCCGAAAAATTAGTAGCCTCCAATACAATTTGAACGCCCGGCTTAAGCTGGGAAGGCGTAAAAAATAATAAGCCTGCCCCTAATCCACCAGCTGCACCCGCTCCAGGGCGTTCTGCTACTTCTCTACCTGTAGTCTGTTTTGCAATCTCAGCGTAGTGTTTAAGCGCTTGATCTAACTCCTCTATCATCTCTGGGGTAGCTCCTTTCTGTGCGCCATACACTGCAGATGCCCCCCGAGGACCGCATAAAGGATTATCGACGTCACAAGCCACCAGTATTGTCGTTTTTGCTAAACGTGGATCAAGTTGCTTACTATCAATTTTAGTCAAATTCTTTAGCGCCGCTCCACCGTTGGGCAATTCATTGTTTAATTCATCAAAAAACTTCACGCCTAAAGCCCTTGCCATCCCAGCACCGCCATCATTGGTAGCACTGCCACCGATACCGATAATTAATTTACGTATACCAAGCTCAAGAGCCCTTTTGATGAGTTGACCTGTTCCAAAGGTAGTGGCAATCCTGGGATTAAGTTTGTCTTTGGAAACGAGAGTAAGCCCAGAAGCTGCGGCCATTTCGATAACCGCAGTTTGATTGTCACCAAGTATTCCCCAACAGGCTTCTACTATATCTCCCAGGGGTCCCATCACCTTCTCGTACATCATGCGACCGCCAGTTGCAGTCACCAACGCTTCAACTGTCCCCTCTCCGCCATCAGCAATAGGGACCTTAGTTACCTTTGCATCAGGAAATACTGAAATAATTCCTCGCTCCATAGCATTTGCAACCTCAATCGCCGATAAACTTCCCTTAAATGAGTCTGGTGCTACTATAATATGCACTTGATGTCACATCCTTTATATTAGTAAAGCATCTTGTAATGTTTTAAGAACCTCTCATCTATCGATAAGAGGTTCTAACTATAGACTAGTCGGGTAATTTGGAAAGTGCCTTTTTGTTACAGACAACAACCAGAACGTCCCCCTTTTTCGACAATAGCATTGGCTCCTGGAGCAATAACAATCTGATCTGCTCCTTTTTTAATCGCCACCACATTAATTTTATAGACTGCTCTTAAATCTAACTCTCCAAGTGTCTTATTGACAAACTGAGCAGAAGTGATTATCTCAAAAACACTATAGTCTAAGGATAATTCTATGAAATCCATAACATTTGTTTTAATTAAGTTAGACCACTAAACCTGTAACACAGACTGCCGAGATTGCTGTGAACACTGCATTCAAAAAAGGTAAACCCAACCCATCCTGTGTTGCCTGGGGTAAGTTGAGTAGCAGTGCCCCAAATAGGATGAACATAGCAAATCCCAAAACTAGAACTCGCGATGGTGTCATAAGTTTTCCTAATCTGTTCAAGCCCTATTTCCTCCACACTTTATTCGAGATAAAAGATATTATATCATACAAGCCCTACCCCCTAGGCGATTATCTAGGAATAGAATATGACTATTGTTGGCTCACGCACTTATTTTGTCCTATTTGAGTATATTTATGACCAATAGTCCGCCCCATTAGAGTCCTACTCACTTGATATTCCATAGTAGCAGTTAATTACTATGATGACATGAAGGTGGGCGATTTGTTAGCTTATTCTGCTAAATTCTAGAAGAAGGATTGCAACACCCCAATTCGTTATTTAAGAGATCTTTTCGAGATAGATCTCAACAAAAGGATTGATTCTCTTTCTCTTGGGAATAAAGCGGCCCGTTTGATTTACTGAGTCTAACATTAGAGATTTCGAAAGAAGAAGACTTGCGCCAGCCAAATCTTCTTCTTTTGTAGCTTACCTCATGTGAAAACAAGTGAATACTATTGAAATTTTGAATAGAATATAGTATACTAAATGAGTAAAGAAATCAAATTAATTAGTACATTTGAAAGAAAGCAATTTAACTGGCGGGATTACAAGCATGGAATCCCAATGGCTGTTGCTTGTTTTTTGTCTGGACACACTTTTGAAAGGGGTCAATTATGAGCGACAACACTTCCGTCTATAGTAAAAACGATACAGTGGAGATTTCTAGGTTAATAATTGAGAAACACCTAGAACGCAAATTAAAAGAAACTGAAATTGTGCACCATCTAAACGAGGTAAATGATGACGACAGAACTGCAAACCTTGCAGTGTTTATTGATGTAGCTCATCACACAAAATTCCACAAAGCCAAAAGAAAGTCTCAATATGTCCCTGAAGTAGGACGTGCGAGAAAAACGATCGAAGCAAAAATGTTAGAAAAATACGGGATCGTGTTTTATGGACCGTTATATACAACCGACAGGGAAAAAATGCTTAAAGTAATGGCAGAACTCACAAAAAGAGAACTAGGCTTAATCAGCTAAACATATAAATAAGAGGTTACGTAACTTTCCATGGCGACCCAGAAATGGGTCGTCTTTTTCTACTACAACCCAAAATGTTTGAGAATCATGGGAAACAAATCAATAATCCTTAGATGATCCAACCCAATCGACATACCAGCCACGATCATAGGCACAGTTGAATCCTCTTCTTCAAGGGAGCCGTGGCTCCCCCCACCAGGGTGAATCGGTCCCCCAGCGGCTAAATATTCATACCCCGACGCAGCGGAAACTACCACCCGTTTTCCACTCCGTGCCTCAAGCGCTGAAATCAAACGTGTGAACGCATCCGGGAATTTGCCGAATTGGACTTTCTGCTCCCCTGTCACTTGGGCATCAACCACGGATAAATCTCCTTCGAATGACCAACCTTGACCGTAAACATCCTGATAAGGACCAATACGTGAAAAGAAAAGTTGTTTTTCCGATCCGCCTTGAAGGACACAATACCTGTTATCAGAGACTTTCCAGGCAATCTGAGCATTGCGCGAATCTTTAGCTAAAATACCCACGACGTCCGTTAAAATCTCGTTTTCGGATTGAAGAAAATAGATAAAAGCCATGCGTTCATTCGGACAAATGGCGATTTCCTTGTCAATTCCACTTGCCTCTTCCGTAGCTTTTAATCGTTTAAACGATTTTAAGGCACAGTCTAAATCAATCAGGTATTCCCTACCCAAACCGACTATCGACTGAGCATGATCTCCCGTAACAATAATTACATTTTCATCCAGGGCTTTTTCCCAAGAACCGAATTCATCAAGAACTGAAGCCACTTGTTGGTCAGCACGTTCAATCGAAGGCCCGGTTCGCAAAGGGCCGTGTTGATGTGAATATTTATCATTATCAGAGAAATAAACGACCATGAAATCCGGCTGTTTTTTTTCATGGACAAGCTGAGCAGCGATTTTACCGGAAAATAGATCATTAAAACCAAATCGGTTACAGACGCCTCTTGGATAGGCCTGGGCTCGACCTGAGAAAGGCGGATGGATGAGCTGGCCTAAGGTCATGTGGGAAGGACCAGATACCTCTGCTTCAGTAAGACGAAAACCAGTCGCCAAATTGAGCAATAACGGAATTTTTGCACGGTAAGGGTGTTTAGCCCGATGCATAAAGAAATTAACGTTCCCCGCACTATATCCGCCAGCTTCCAGCTTTTCATACAAGGTCGGCACGTCCGAATTAAGATGCTCCTCGTTGAGCTTTATTAATAGGTTTCGAAGAACTTTCTCCGGGCCGATTTTTAAGACACTTCGCGGGGTCGCCCCATAATCCACGATTCTACGAATCTCCTCGTTATACCAGATAAATCCGGGAACCCCATGTCTGTCAGGCCAGGATCCAGTAATCATGGAACTCGTGGCTACCGGGGTCATGGTTGGAAAAGAAGAGATAACTCGGTCAATGTAGGTGCCATGATCAGACAGAAAACGAAGAGCAGGGGCATTACCTTCCGAAAGGATTCTCCCCAAGACCACAGGATGAAGGGAGTCGATCACAAATAAGATCATCTTTTTCATGATTGACCACCTTCCAAAATTTACGTATAATTTATATTATATCAAATTCACCTTACTATTGTCACTAACTGATCTATAATGTCCTTATCAACAAAAATCGTTCCTGAATCTTTTAAGTCAAAGTAAGTTTCTCCAAATTCAAAGCTACTGCTTAAAGTCCAATTCGATGACACAAATAAAAGAATTGATATTCTAATCTAACTTAGGTCCTAATACAAAAACACGCTCGCAGCAAACGAGCGTGTTTTTGTATGTTTAAAAGTACTGTTCACATCACTTAACGACGACATCGATTCGTTTGCTATTAGGCTTTTCGACTTCCCGGTTTAACCGCAGGAATTCCTTGAGCACAAAGCGGGCATTCTTGTGCTTCATAAGCTTGGATATTCAGCTGAATAATCGAAGTCTGGGGCAGCCCAAAATCCACTACTCCGCCTGTTCTGTCAACAAGCACACCAACGCCCACTGGGATTGCCTCGAATTCTTGGAGCACAGCTAAGACCTCACGAACGGATCCGCCGGTCGTGATCACATCCTCAACAACCAACACGCGTTCCCCCGGGGAAAGCGTAAACCCTCTGCGCAAACGCATAACTCCGTTTTCCCGCTCGGTAAACAAAGCCCTTACCCCTAAGGCCTTGGCGACTTCATGGGCCACCAAGATCCCCCCCGTGGCAGGGCCTATAACGGTTTGGATCTCTTGATCCTTGAATGCTGCTGCTAGCCCCTCAGCTAGTATAGCTGCCCGATCTGGGTATTGTAGTACTTGAGCACATTGCATGTACTGAGCACTATGTTTTCCTGAGGTTAACAAAAAATGTCCGTCCAAAAGAGCTTTGCTTTTTCTAAAAATATCGAGATATTCCTCTGACGTGAGCGGCTTTTTGCCTAAGTCTGATTGTTTTTCTGTCATTTATGTTTCTCTCCTTATCTTCTGTTCCCAAATTCTTTCCAAAGCATGACGAGGATCTTTCGCGCGGGTAATTGGTCTCCCGATTACGAGATATGAGCTTCCAGCCGCCAAGGCATCCTGCGGGGTGAGAACCCGTGCTTGGTCCTGCGCTTCACTCCAAGCTGGACGGATTCCTGGTGTAACTATCAGAAAGCCAGATTCAGTGTTCCGACGTATCTCACTGGCCTCCATTGCTGAAGCAACAACGCCGTCGAGTCCTGCTTTTTCCGCGAGTTTGGCCAGTGCAACCACATGCTCTTTCAGGTCCCGCTGAACTCCCATCTCTTGTCTAAATTGAATTTCAGACATACTTGTTAAGACCGTAACCCCTATCACTTTTGGAACTCTTTCCAGCTTACTTCCTGCTTCTCGAACAGCGTCGGCCGCCCGTGCCATCATGTCATACCCACCACTACAATGGACATTGATCATGTCCGCACCATATTGAACATAACC
>DHJG01000199.1:1911-3509 GCA_002404215.1 Desulfosporosinus sp. UBA4726 | reverse complement strand
CCAACACCCACTGCCCTGAAGTGCCTTAGCTAGATCTAAAGCTTCCTCGCGCCCTTGAACATCAAGTGCCACCATGACGCGCTGATTTAATGTCATATCCACACGTTAGCCCTCCGTTTCTACTCCAAGATAAAGAAAACTTGGCTGGCGAAAAGGGAGCGCCGGCGACCACCTAGTTGCACTACTACATAACTATGCCCTTATGCGCCAATCCTACTAATTCACGCACGGAAGCCAGTCCCTTTTTCTCGCAGTAGTTTTCGATCCCTTGGATAATTTCCAGCGGAGCCTGGGGATTAACGAAATTCCCCGTACCGACGCTCACCGCCGTTGCCCCGGCCAAGAGAAATTCCACAGCATCCTGCCAAGTGGTGATCCCACCCATTCCTATGATCGGTAAATCGATCGCTTGCGAAACTTGCCAAACCATACGGACCGCAACCGGTAAAATGGCCGGTCCGGAAAGCCCACCGAATGTATTAGCTAACACGGGACGTTGTTGATCAATATCAATCCGCATTCCTAAAAGCGTATTGATGAGTGATACCGCATCCGCTCCCCCACGCTGAACTGCTTGGGCCATCCCTACAATATCCGTGACATTGGGCGAAAGCTTAGCAATGATTGGGAGATTCGTTGCCGCCTTGACTGCTGCGATCACCTCTTCAGCGCTCTTAGGATCCGTGCCGAAATGCATCCCGCCATGTTTGACATTGGGGCAAGAAATATTGACTTCCAGTGCAGCTAATCCTGAATCCCGTTGCAACGCCCGAGCCATCTCTACATAATCCTCGAGCGAAAAACCTGAAATATTAGCAATCGCTGCGGTGGGCAATTTGCGTACCTTGGGAAGATAGGATTTCAAAAATTCTTCTAAACCTGGATTCTCTAGGCCTACCGCGTTTAGTAAGCCTGCCGGCGTTTCCGCTAATCGAGGTACTGGATTTCCCAGGCGCGGCAGGGGGGTAAGCCCTTTCAGAGTTATTCCACCTAAAGCTTCCACCGGACAATAAGCGGCATACTCCTCTCCAAACCCATAGGTTCCTGAAGACGTAAGCACCGGATTTCTTAGAGTCATTCCCGCAATAAGCGTTGTTAAATCAACAGGACACATCCCAGACAACCTCCTCGCCCCGAAAAACCGGCCCATCCTGGCAGACTTTCTTATGAATCTGATTACCTCTTTCGTCAATCAGGGTGCATACACATCCTAAACATGCTCCAAGTGCACAACCCATACGTTCTTCCAGTGAAACCTCCACTGGAACTTGAAACTCGATGCAACGTTTTGTCACTGCCTGCATCATTCTCGCAGGACCACACGTTGCAACGTTGATCTGACCGGGGCTTGACTGACTTACCTGTTTCGTTTGCTCTACCACCTGGGATAATCGGGCCTGAAGCTCCTCGGTCACGAGACCCTTTTGCCCTAAACTTCCATCGAGTGTACTAAGATGCATCTGAACTCCCAGTGCTTCCCACTGAGAAAGTCCCGCACTTTTCAGAAACGACTGGTTTTCTCCTCCCCAAAACAAATGCACGATCAAACCCTGAGCAAGTGCGCTTTGCGCGAGAGCATAAAGTGGAAATATGCCAAT
>DHJG01000199.1:1367-1792 GCA_002404215.1 Desulfosporosinus sp. UBA4726 | reverse complement strand
CATAAAGTGGAAATATGCCAATTCCTCCAGCCACTAGCCACAATTCCCCTTCTTTCGGCAAGGAGAACCCTTTACCTAAGGGCCCCATAATGCTGAGGCTCTCCCCACACCTTGCTCTGGCTAAGATTTCAGTTCCTCTACCTTGGATACGGTAGAGCAACGTTATTTCGTCTTGATCTGGAGAAATCTCGGCTATGCTGATGGGCCGCCGCAACAAAGGGTCAAATGACGAAACTGAGGAATCCCGAACCTGGATGGCTACGAATTGTCCAGGTTTCGCAGTTTGAGCAATCGGTCCTTTTAAAACCAAACGCCTAAGCCTTTGCTCTTCATCTCCAAGGCATTCATGAACAACTACTTGTCCTTCCGTAAGCATGGTGGCACCTCCTTCTCGTCGTTCGTAATTCGCGATTTGTCGTTTGTCG
>DHJG01000199.1:0-1203 GCA_002404215.1 Desulfosporosinus sp. UBA4726 | reverse complement strand
TCTGATCTGTTATAGCGGCACGAGACCCGGTGAAATATTTTCTAAGACTAGGAGCAACGCTGCGGCCGTATCTAGACTCGTGAAACAAGGGATTCCATGTTCCACGGCCGCTCTTCGAATCGCAAACCCATCACTGGCCTGTACTCGACCATGAGTCGTTGTATTGAGGACATATTGGATTTTTTGCTTGCGAATTCCATCTATAATTTCATTGGAGCCATCATGCAACTTGGCGATCTGTTCCACTCTCAGTCCCTCGTTCTTTAAATAGCGAGTGGTTCCTTCTGTCGCTAAAATGCGGAACCCCAGTTCAGCAAATCGTCGAGCAAGTACCAACCCTTCCGCTTTATCGCGATCAGCCAAGGTCACAAATACAGAACCATACGTTGTAAAGGACATACCTGCTCCAAGTAGCGCTTTGTAGAGGGCTTTCTCGTACGTCTTATCCATCCCCATGACCTCGCCTGTGGATTTCATCTCTGGCCCTAAGGACGGTTCGACCCGTTGAAGCTTCGAGAAGGAGAACACGGGTGCTTTGACGGCGACCCGATCACCCGTTGGCCAAAGGCCGTGCGGAATCTTTATCTCGTCCCATTTCCTCCCTAGGATGACTTGAGTTGCCCAGTCTATGATAGGAACTCCAGTGACCTTACTCAGGAAGGGTACCGTGCGACTTGAGCGAGGATTGACTTCTATGACATAGAGTTCTTTATGATAAATGACATATTGAATATTAAGTAACCCTTTAATCTTTAATGATCTAGCTAAGGATTCAGTCAAAGCAATGATCCGCTCTTGCATATCAAAGTCCAACGTTTGGGGCGGATAGACCGCGATGGAATCTCCGGAATGAACGCCCGCTCTTTCTAAATGTTCCATGATCCCGGGGATGAAAACATTCTCTCCGTCTGAGATCGCATCGACCTCCACCTCTGTCCCGAGCAGATATTGATCCATCCAGATCTCCTGATCTGAAGAGGCAGATAAGGCACGCTTTACAACAGCCTCTAACTCCTTCGCTTCATAGACAATGTCCATGGCCCTTCCACCCAACACATACGAGGGACGAACCACCAAGGGAAATCCGATCTCTTGAGCTACACGTTCCACTTGTTCCATGTTCGTGGCCCCGCCTCCGCGTGGCCGTTTTGCCCCAAGTTCTTGCAAAACTGTCTCTTATACACATCTCCGAGCCCACGAGAC
>DHJG01000078.1:3737-4107 GCA_002404215.1 Desulfosporosinus sp. UBA4726 | reverse complement strand
GTGGAGCATCGCCTGTTGGCCAAAGAACAATCTCAGAAGATGCGTGCCGTGGTTGAAAGTCCAGAAATCATGGAAAAAGCAAAACGTTTAGGGGTTACGCCCTTTGTTGGATATGAACATGTTTCGGCTGTGACGCAGATCACAGGACTGTTTGTCGATGGGGAGGAGCGGCAGGATGCAGGAGAAGGGGAAGAGGTTATGGTATTCCTTTCTGAGACCCCATTTTATGCGGAAAGCGGTGGTCAGGTCTCTGATATTGGAGTACTCAAAACACCCCGGGCTGAGGCCCGAGTGCTGGACGTGAAAAAAGGCGTGACTGGTACTATGTATCACCGTGTCCAAGTGACGACTGGGGTATTACATACCGGAG
>DHJG01000078.1:740-3521 GCA_002404215.1 Desulfosporosinus sp. UBA4726 | reverse complement strand
TCTCCGATGACACTTGAGGAACTAAGGGCGGTAGAAGGTCTTATCAACGAATTGGTGTTAAGGAATATACCAGTAGAATCAAGTGAGATGTCGTTAAAAGAGGCGAAATTCAGTGGGGCAACGGCTCTGTTTGGTGAAAAATACGGCGACACAGTCCGGGTCGTTCGGATGGGTTTGTCCAGTCAAGAATTGTGCGGAGGAACCCATGTCAAAGACACCGGGGAGATCGGGTTGGTCAAAATCCTCAGCGAGGGTGGTATTGGTGCAGGCCTGCGTCGTATAGAAGCGGTCACAGGCTTAGCAGCATTAGCTTATCTGCGAGATCTAGATGACCAGGTTATGGAGGTTGCCCAAATCCTTAAAGCTCAGCCTAGTGAAGTAGGGAAGCGTGTGAACGGGCTGATGGCTCAAGTGAAAGACCTTGAACGAGAAATCGGACAGCTTCAGGCCAAGCTTGCTAAGAATGATGTGGAAGGGTTACTGAAGCGAGTTGTGGAGATCGAGGGAATTCAGGTAATTGCTGCTCAGGTGCATGTGTCCGATATGGAGGGCCTTCGTCAAATGGCAGATCTTTTACGAGCTAAACTGAAATCTGGGGTCATTGTCTTGGGTGCAGCAAGCGAAGGGAAGGTTAACTTTGTAACGATTGTTAGTCCAACTGGTTTAAGCGGTCTTCATGCCGGGCAGATTATAAAAGAAGTCGCCAAAATAACAGGTGGTAGTGGTGGCGGCCGGGCGGATATGGCACAAGCGGGTGGGAAAGATCCTAGTAAGCTGGGAGAAGCCATTGATCGCGTTCCCACACTTCTCCGGGGATTTCTTATACCTATAAAAAAAGTCTGATCTTTGTATGGCATAATTCAGATGGCATAAGCAACTAAGGCGCCTGCACCTGATGGCATGAAGAGCTAATTTTTCTCTAAAAATAGAGGAGAATCTTGGGGATGCCAAGAATATCTATAGGTAGTAGGTCAAGCTGAGGATGGCGAAAGGGGGACAGGAAAGTGGATCGAAAAATGGAAGAAACCATGATGTTTAAGGCTGTGGGAGAAGAAGATGTTTCTGCCCATGATGTTTTATTAAAGGTGTATGCCGCTTTACAGGAAAAAGGATATGATCCTATTAACCAGATGGTTGGCTATCTTATGTCCGGTGACCCCGTGTATATCACCAGCCACAATCAGGCGCGAGCAATGATTCGTAAACTTGAACGCTTTGAGCTGATCGAAGAGCTGGTAAGAACTTATTTGAATGCTAAATAATTGTTATACTGCAACCCTCACTGAATGTGGTGAGGGTTTCGCTTTTTGGATATAGCAATGAATATTAACAAGGAGAAGAGATATGCGTCAGGTTAAACTCGGCTTATGGGGCCCTGAAGTTTCAGAGGTGTGTTTTGGAAGCTTGGCCATATCCCCGTTGCAAGGACGTGTGACAGAAGAGGAAGGGGTTTCAGTTCTGAAGTATGCTCTTGAGCAAGGGGTTAACTGGATCGATACAGCGGAAATTTACGATAATTATACGCAAATCGCGGCAGCGATAAAAGACCATCCGGAGATTCTTATTATCAGTAAATCGTACTCTGTAACAGCCCTAGAAATGCGCCAGAGCCTGGAAAAGGCTCGAACCGCTCTCAATCGAGAAACCCTTGATTGTTTTATGCTTCATGAACAGGAAAGCGCCTTAACTCTCAAAGGGCATTCAGAAGCCTGGGAAGAACTGCTGCGGGCAAAGGAAAAGGGCATCGTACGTTGGATTGGCATTTCGACGCATGCTGCTGCCGGAGTCCGTGCCGGGGCGCTCCAACCAGGTCTTGATGTGATTCATCCCATTTTAAATTACGAGGGGCTAGGGATTATCGATGGAAATTTAAGCGATATGCTTGAATCCATTTCGTTTGCGGCAGAGTTGGGTATAGGAATTTACGCTATGAAAGTCTTCGGGGGCGGGCATTTGACCCATGACCCGGAAAAGGCAGTGGCCTTTGTACGAAGTATTCAAGGCGTGCAGGCGATGGCTCTGGGAATGTCCAGTAAAGAAGAGGTGGATTATAACCTTCTCTTGTTGGCTGGCCAAGAGATTCCGAGGGAGTTACGGGAAAAAGTTAAACACAGAGAACGGAAACTCTACATTGCTGATTGGTGTCAGGGATGTGGGCTTTGTTTGGAGGCCTGTCCGCAGGATGCTTTGCAGCTCGTAGGAAGTGTAGCAGTGGTGGATGCTGGGTCGTGTGTGCTTTGTGGGTATTGCGGAAGGGTTTGTCCCCATTTTTGCCTAAAAATTGTTTAGGGAGAGCCGGGGCTCAAGTGCGACGGGGGGGTGCATGCTGGAGGGAGTTGGTGGGCTCCGCTTCGCACGCTGTCGCTTGAGGCTCCGCTCCGGCCACGCAACTCCCCCTGCTTAGGGGTCTTGTCGGGTGGTGCTTGGGATGCCGCAAATTCGCCTCCGGCTCTTGCTTGTACGGGAGGGCTGGGATACGGAGAGACGTGCATGCTGGAGGGAGTTGGTGGGCTCCGTTGTGGCACGGCTTATTATATGGTGATTGTTTGTATAGAATAGATTATGGTTATGCTAGTTAGGAGGGAATGTCATGCGGATTATGGGATTGGATTTTGGTTCGAAGACAATTGGCGTGGCTATGAGCGATGCGTTTTTTTGGACGGCTCAGGGGGTTAAGACGATTAGGCGTTCCAAGAAGGAGATGGAGGAGTTGCGTGAACTCATTCGTGAGAATGAGGTAATGGAGATTGTGATAGGCTATCCGAAGAATATGAATGGAAC
>DHJG01000078.1:0-555 GCA_002404215.1 Desulfosporosinus sp. UBA4726 | reverse complement strand
GCGAAACGGAAACTCGTGATTGATAAGATGGCAGCCGTTTTTATACTTCAGGGCTATCTTGACCGTCGACAAAATAAAAATATTCCTGTCTGAGTATTTGACAATCATTACCTACAATAGTACAATGACCATATTCTTTGATAAGAGGTGAATCACATGACTGAAAATCCACATGATCATAACCATGATGAGCATGACGCAGAAGAGTTTGACACAGTTGTTCTAACAGATGATGAGGGAAAAGACCACGAGTTTCTTCATCTTGATACCTTGGAACTTGAAGGTTCTACATACTTTGTCTTGATGCCTATTTCGGAAGATGAATCTGAAGATGGGGATGAGGAAGCGGAAGAGGCCATTATCCTTAAACTCGGCAAAGATGCTGAGGGTGGCGAAATGCTGCTTGACATCGAAGACGATGAAGAGTGGGAAAAAGTAGCAGACGCTTGGGAGAACTTAGTAGAATCCGAAGAAGAATAAGCACAATATTTAGTATCGTTAATTTAGAAGAACTCGCCGAGATCATCTAGGCGAGTTCTTCTGGTTTTTGCTTAG
>DHJG01000230.1 GCA_002404215.1 Desulfosporosinus sp. UBA4726 | reverse complement strand
GCAGTTTCTCTTTCCTCAAGAACGATGGCATTGGTCGGGCACTCAGGTAGACAGTCGCCAAGACCGTCACAATAGCTTTCTGAAACAAGACGGGCTTTTCCATCAATTAGTTGTAAGGCCCCTTCGTGACAGGCAGTCACACAAAGACCACATCCGTTGCATTTTTCCTCATCTATTTTGATAATGCTTCGTTTCATATTAAAAACCCCTTTTCAAACTATTTGTTTCGACAAGTTCATTATAGTATAGTGACAGGAATAAGTCGGTATCTGAGGATACAAAACAGGATGGTGAAAAAAGTTGCGAAAATATCATGAGATCATTTCAAGAACGGATTTATTTTATGGGATAGCACAGGAAGATATACAAACCATGCTAAATTGCTTGAAGCCTAGGGTGTGTAGTTATAATAGGAATGATTATATTGTTACTAGCGGGGAGGTTTATGAAAGTCTTGGGGTGGTGCTGAAGGGGGAAGCAACGGTCATTAAAGAAAATGCTGCAGGAAATAGGATTGTAATGACCCTCCTAAAGCAAGGGGATATTTTTGGAGAGATAATAGCCTTTTCAAGCCAATTGACATGGCCTGCAACTGTTCAGGCACAAGAGATTTGTGATGTTCTTTTCTTGCCGAGGGGAAAAATTATCGGTGAATGTAATAGTATGTGCCCTTGGCATAGAACTCTTATTCAAAATTTTCTACGCATAATATCGGAGAAAGCCCTAATGTTGAACAAAAAGATTGAATACCTTACAATCAAGAGCATGCGAGGGAAAATCAGCACATATTTGCTGGAGCAATATAAAAGGACAGGTGATAAAAATATTACCCTGCCCTTAAATCGCAATGAGCTTTCAGATTTTCTGAACGTTTCCCGTCCATCTATGTCGAGAGAAATGTGTAAAATGAGAAACGAGGGAGTTATCGATTTCCATTTGACAGCATTTAGAATTTTGGATTTAGAAGCTTTAAAGTTTATGAGTGCTTTATAGCTTGGTTGGAGCTTTTAATGCCATCGATGGTAATCTCTGCTCCAGGTACCCAATCAGCCTTCAAGAAATCTCTGCCTTTTATAACAACCTTACCCTTGTATACTTCTACAACTAATCCAGGAGCGGAATTCAGGATAGGTTTTCTATTTCTGTCGATAGGACTGGCTAAAGAAGAACTGTTGACGATGGAGAAATTTTCCTTAGAAGTCATATTCTTCTGATCGAGTACATAATGAATGTGTCCGTTAAATAAGATAACCTCTGGATGTTGGGATAAAATAGCATCTAATTTTTTCCATTGTAGGACATAACCCGGCTGGAATCCTCCTAAGGTGGTATAAGGAATTGGCTGATGGAGAAAAACAAAGATAGGCTGATTAGGGTGTTTGCTATCTATGAGAGCATTCCTAAGCCAATCTAGTTGTGCGTCCGATAAGAAAGCCGCATCGGTATAGCTCATGTCACTCATGCGCGATTTTTCAGACCCTAGAAAAATGAAGTGATAATCATTGATCCAGGTGTCTCCGTAAACGTTATCTCTATTGGCTAGCCTTAGAAAACGGTCAATGGCGCTAGCGTCGGTTTCTCTATTAGGGAAGGTTTTTGGTGACCACAACCCATAATTGTAAAAGGCTCCATAAAACTCATGGTTTCCGATTGTCCAGTGGATCGGATAATTAACCTCTAGCTTATTCACAGTAAGTTCATTATTAAGAGTATTGTAGTCCCTCCACAGGCCATCTCCCAGATCGCCGTTAACAATCATTGCATCAGGTTTAGAGTTGTAATTAGAATTGAGTACGGCAGAGAAGTTCCTTACTGCATTCAATCGCGCTATATGAATATCACTCACTACAACAAAAGATAATTTTGCTTGCGGGCTTTTTTTCCAGTGTTGTTTTATATTTGTATTTTTTGTTCTTGTTGAACTGGAGATGGCTGGTTCTGGCAACAGGACATTCTGCCACAGTAAAGCCCCAACTCCTAATCCCACCAAGTTTTTTAATAAAGTTCTTCTGGTTATCATATTTAAAGCCCCCAACTGCGCTATAACCCTTCCTATAAATATATCACACTTATAATAATCCTGGTGCAAACCTACTGAGGTTCAACACGCTATAGAATCTCTGAGAATCTAACATACATAGTATAAGGAACTTTTGTAAAGGTTATTGATTGATCGATGTCGAAACGTAAGATATCCGCCAAAAAAAAGAAACCGGGGGTTTATTACTTGGGAAAACAAGAAGATATCTTACAAGAACTTCAGCGAGCGCGTATGAACGAAGAAGCAGTGAATGTGGAAAGGGTACATTTTTATAAGACGGACAAAAAGGTTAACCCCAAGCAGGAGGAACCATTCTGGTTTGTCCTTGGGAAGTTGCCTGTATTGGTTTCTGCTCCTCATGCAGTTAGGCACTATAGGCAGAAAAGGATTAAGATGTCGGATCAATTCACAGGTTCAATCGTCTACCTCTTAAATCAACTAACAGGTTGTCATGCAATCGCAACAACTAAGCTTTATGGCGGCGATCCTAACAGTGACGACCCTTGTGTATACAAAGAAAGAATTGGCGAGATCTGCGACAGGGAAAAGGTAAAGTTTGTACTAGACATTCATGGCGCAGCTCGTGAGAGAGAATTTGATGTGGATTTTGGCACGAATGGCGGAAAAAACCTTTTAGGTAAGGTCAGGATGTTACAAACGCTAGAGCATAACTTTCGAGACTTTGGGTTAAGCAGGATCTCTCATGATCATTTTGCGGCAACAGGTCTTAATACGATCACTAATTATGTGGCACGTGAACTGAGAATTCCCGCTGTACAGATAGAGATTAATAAGCAGTATAGAGTGCCAGCACAAAACTCCCAAGGGTTTCACCGTCTGCTAGGAGCCTTGGCAGAAAGTATCAAGGAATTAGCTCAGTAGGCAGGTGCCTTAAAAGGGGTAGAATAACAAAGTGACTGCTTGATCGGGAGAGGATACCATGCAGATTTTTGAATATGGGCAAAAGGAAATAGACTACTTAAAACGCAGAGATAAAAAGCTTGGGATTGCTATTGATAAAATCGGTATGATAGAGCGTGAGATTACGCCTGATCCGTTTACGGCACTTGTTTCAAGCGTTGTTAGTCAGCAAATTTCGAGCAAGGCTGCGGAAACTGTATGGAATAGATTGTATACTCAGCTTGGAGCTATTAGCCCTGAACGTATTATCCAAGCGGATCTGTCTGAAATTCAAAGTTGCGGTATGTCTCTGAGAAAAGCTGGCTACATTAAAGGAATTGGAGAAGCTGCTATATCAGGAACAGTAGATTTTTATACACTTCACACTTTATCTGACGAGGAGATTATTACAAAGGTGTCTGCATTGCACGGCGTGGGGGTTTGGACGGTTGAAATGTTACTTATTTTTTCATTCTGCCGCCCTGATGTAGTAAGCTACAAAGATTTAGCGATCTGTAGAGGAATGATGAATTTGTACGGAATCAAAGAACTTTCCAAAGAAAAATTTGAACGCTATAGAAAAAGGTACTCGCCATTTGGGACGGTGGCATCATTGTATCTCTGGGCGCTTTCAGTGCTATAGAGAGCGTCTAAATACAATATACTTTGTCGAATATATTGCTAGTCTGGTGAAAAATAATTATACTGACATGGTAGTGCTTTTTTGGGGTAAGCGAAGGAGATATGACATGAGTATGAACTTCATTAAAAGAATTCCGACTTCAGATGATCTTATAGATCAGATCCCTTTACCAATTCATATTAAGAAGATTAAAGAAAATAGAGATCAGGATATTAAGAATATTTTTAAAAATAAGGACAAACGCTTCATCCTCATAATAGGGCCGTGTTCTGCTGATAATGAAGATTCCGTCTGCGAATATATTGGGAAGCTTGCCGTAGTTCAAGAAAAAGTCAAAGATTCAATTTTAATTATACCTAGGATTTATACAAACAAGCCGAGAACTACTGGTGAAGGCTATAAAGGAATGGCACACCAACCAGATCCAAGCAAGAAACCAGATTTATTTGAGGGAATAAAAGCTATCAGACGAATGCATCTAAGATCATTATGCGAATTTCACATGCCTGCCGCTGACGAGATGCTCTATCCAGAAAACTACACTTATCTCTCAGATGTTTTGGGATATATTGCAATTGGGGCACGCTCAGTAGAAAATCAGCAACACAGACTGACTGTGAGTGGCGTTGACATACCAGTTGGTATGAAAAACCCTACAGGCGGTGATCTTTCGGTAATGTTAAACTCTATTATCGCTGCCCAGCAGGCTCATACTTTCACATATACAGGATGGGAAGTTGAAACCACAGGTAATCCGCTCACTCATGCTATTTTAAGAGGTGCTGTGGATTCTTATGGTAGAAATCTTCCTAATTATCATTATGAAGATCTGATTCGTATTACTAAAGAGTATGAAAAATTACAGCTCTTAAATGCGTCTATTATTGTCGATACAAACCATGCCAATTCTATGAAATGTTATTCTGAACAACCAAGAATTGCCAGAGAAGTATTGATGAGTAGAAAATATGATGATTTACTGAAGAAAATGATTAAAGGTCTGATGATTGAAAGCTATCTAGAAGAAGGTAGGCAAGGCATCGGTGAAAATATCTATGGGAAATCAATAACGGATGCGTGTTTGGGTTGGGAGAGTACCGAAAAATTAATTTACTATATTGCAGAGAATGTTTAAACAATAGGCGCCCATTCTAATCGCCTATAAAAAAACACTTCCTTTTTGCCACTGAGTCGGCTGTGGTTAATAAATGGAACGAAATTATTAATAAATATATCATAATAGTAATTGACTTTTGTTTAAAATTATTATAAAATAGGAACATCAAAAGTTACTAATTTTGAGGAGGAATTTTTTAAATGAAGAAATTTATATGTTCAGTTTGTGGGTATGTATTTGAGGGAAATGAAGCTCCAGACAAGTGTCCACAATGTATGTCCGCAAAGGATAAATTTTCAGAGAAACAAGATGGAGTAATGCAATGGGCGGATGAACACAAAATCGGGGTAGCTGAGGGTGTTGATGCTGAAGTAGTTGAATGCCTAAGAGCTAACTTTATGGGTGAATGCACTGAGGTTGGAATGTATCTGGCGATGAGTCGTCAAGCAGATAGAGAAGGGTATCCTGAAGTAGCGGAAGCTTATAAAAGGATCGCTTTTGAAGAAGCTGATCATGCAGCTAAGTTTGCAGAGTTGCTGGGTGAAGTTGTCTATGCAGATACTAAAAAGAACTTACAGTTGAGAGTTGATGCAGAATTTGGTGCATGTCAGGGCAAAAAGGATCTGGCAACCAAAGCTAAACAACTAAACTATGATGCCATCCATGACACTGTTCATGAGATGTGTAAGGATGAAGCTAGACACGGATCAGCATTCAAAGGTCTGCTTGATCGGTATTTTAAATAAACTTAAAGTCTCAGAGGACCTACATCAGACGCTTAAGACCCATTCCGATAACTTTGGAATGGGTCTTAAGCGTCTAAACATCTAAACGTGTCTGAGTGCGTCGATTGGATTTAATCTGCTCGCTTTTCTTGCAGGAGCAAAGCCAAAGATGATACCTACTGCTGCAGAAAATCCAACTGCCAGTAAGATCGTCCAAGCTGAAATTGTAAAGGAAAAATCCATTATAACGGCTGCAGCTAAGGCAATTAATATACCTATGATCAACCCTAATACGCCACCAAATAGGGATATTAAGATGGACTCAATTAGAAATTGTAATTGAATTTGGGCAGGCTCTGCTCCTAAAGCCTTTCTGAGCCCTATTTCTGTTGTGCGTTCTGTAACGGAGACAAGCATCATATTCATAATTCCAATACCACCTACAAGCAAGGAAATTGAGGCGATTCCAGCGAGCAAAAGCGTTAGCATACCAGTTATATTACCGATTACATCAATCATATTTTGCATATTAAGCACACTGAATGTGTTTTCACGGTAGTTAAAGGCAGAGTTTAAAATTGTGGTCAGATCATTGGTAATACTCTCTGACTTGGTGGCATCGCTCATATACACATCAACATTGGTAATGTTCCTGACTCCCAGTGTTTTCATAGCCGATGTGTAGGGCAGCATAATGGTGTTATTTGTCGACCCCATGATCGAACCACTCGTTGCCTTTAAGACACCAACAATGGTAACTGTGTGACCATTGATCAGCAGATGTTGACCAATTGGATCTATCCCTAAAAACAATTCTTTGGCAAGAGCGCTGCCGATTACTGCAATTTGATTTTTGTTGATAACATCGAGACTATTGAATCCTCTACCTCTTGCCAAAATATCTTTTTCTCTTAAGAAATAAACATTATTTTTACCTTGTACAGAAACGCCTGTCTTTACCTTACTGTTATAAACGAGTGAGGTCTTAGCCGAGACCGTCGGTGAGATTCCACTGACATTATTAACCTGTGAGAGTTGCACTATATCTTTCTCACTCAGTCCTTGCTTTAAGCGTGTGCCCATTGCCTGAACGGTAATTTTATCGGCTCCAAGCGATGATATCTGGCTAGTAATGCTTCCTGTTGCACCCTGGACTATGGTAATTAGGGCAATTATGGAGGCTACTCCTATGAGCACACCAAGTACCGTTAAAAATGAGCGCATTAGATTATGACTAATATTACTCCAAGCCATTTTCATACTTTCTTTCAGCATTAGTTTACAGCTCCCTCGCTTAAACGTCCGTCAAGAATATTTAAGATTCTTTTGGAATGTCTGGCAATATTAGTGTCATGAGTAATCATAATAATCGTTCTTCCTTCAGCATTAAGCTCTTTAAAGAGCTGCATAATCTGTTGTCCAGTCTTTTGGTCTAGTGCACCTGTGGGCTCATCTGCCAGCAGGATCGTCGGTTCAGTCACAACAGACCGAGCAATTGCAACACGCTGTTGCTGTCCGCCTGAAAGCTGGGTGGGATAGTTATTCATTTTTTCAGCAAGACCTACGCGTTCAAGAATGGCAACAGCTCTTTGTTGGCGTTCTTCTGGCGATACTCCGGCATAAATCATCGGTAGTTTTACGTTTTCGAGGGCATTCAATCTTAGCAGGAGCTGAAAGCTCTGAAATACGAAGCCGATTTCTCTATTACGTATGCGTGCTAATTCCTTTTCGTCTAAATCTTCAACGTCATTATTAGCTAGTATATATTTTCCGCTTGTAGGAACATCAAGACAGCCAATGATGTTCATAAGCGTGGATTTGCCAGAACCGGAGGGCCCTAAAATCGAGACAAACTCTCCTTGATTAATCTTAAGATTGACATTATTTAGCACTACCAGCTCTTCGGTACCTGAATAGTAACTTTTGACAATATTTTGCATATTTAAGATTTCACTCATTGTCCCTGGCCACCTCCATAGCTTCCTTGTGGCGTTCCTTGTGAAGTTCCTTGAGTAGTCTCTTGAGAAGTTTCGTTTGTACCTTGCCTCATTGGTGCACCCGAACCAAAACCAGTAGCTTTAGCTATTGGAGGAACCAATACGGTGTCATTGGCTGTCACACCGCTTTTAATCTCTGTGTGTACACCATCATTAATACCGAGGGTTATCCTGGCAGTTTTGGGTGCATTGTTCCCGTTTTTTATTAAGACATAAGGGCTGTTGTTAGCGTCAAACTGTATTGCTGACATCGGTAGAAGGAGCACGTTAGTAACACTCTGATTTAAAACTTTCGCCTCTGCCGACATACCTACGCGCAGGTTGCTATTATTGGCGAGAGAAATAGTGGCTGTAAACGTCGTAACACCGTTAGCATATTCCCCCTCTTTAGAGACAGCCGTTATTTTTCCACTAACATCCTTATTAATTGAATGGATCGTAATGGTTGCAGCCTTATCTATTGAAACAGCCGACAGATCGTATTCATCAACCTGTACTTTCAACTGCAAGTTTGAATAATCGACAATATCAAGCAGTTTTGCCCCAGGCATGAGCTGTGCATTTTCATCCGCAGAAATACTTGATACTGCTCCAGATATTTTTGACTTTATTTCTCCGCCCATTGCTGTCGTCATTAAAACAGTATCACTTGAAACTTCGTCACCTTCCTGAACGTTTATAGCTTTAATTTGCATAGCCTTATCTGCAAAAATTGTCTCTCTATTTTTAGCTTCAATGCTACCCGCAAAGCTGTAATTAGTTGCCAGATTGCCGGTCGTAGTTTTAACTTCGGTATAGCTTGTTTTGGGGGGCATAGCATATAGTGCTATACCAGATGCTACAGCTAATAGTCCAATGATTGAGCAAATAATTATCCTCTTATTACTATTTTTCTTCAGTTTCATTATGATTGCCTCAGCTTTCCTTTTGTTTTTAGCAGTTTGCCTATAAATTGTAGTAATATACCATTATTCTTTGGTCTCGGGTAATGGATCGAAAACTAGGATAACGGATCTAAAACTACCCAAACATACGCTTCTTATCGTTGGACTTTTACAAAACAGAGTCATTTGTGATTATTATGTGAGGTTTTGATTAAGAATTTCCGATTTAGCGTTTTAGATTTGACAAGCTAATATATTTGAAGTACACTAAAATAGTTAAGAGGGAGTAGTTGAATTACAAAGGCAACATACCCGGTAGGGAAGCCTACCTGACTTTGTAAACCTTGAAGGTAACGAGACTTTTGACATGGCCTATTTAGGCTGTGTTGAAAGTCTTTTTTGTTTACTTTCTGGCCAGCGGTCCCTTCTCGCCATCACGGCATCTAGCCATTCATGGCGACGCTCTAATCTCGAACGAACATTAATGTCCGAGCTCTGGTGAGCGTATAAGTAAGGAGTGGTTGTTAAAGACATTAAGGTAATAAGATTGAGAATGTTGGAAATTTAAGGAGGAAACTAAGAGTGGATTTTTTTCGAAAAGAAGCGCAAGTGGTTATCGATGAATTAAAGAGCAATGAGGAACTTGGATTATCAACAACTGAAGTTGAAGCCAGAATTCAACGTTATGGAAAAAATGTTTTTACCCCCCAAGAGAAGGGGAGTATTTTTGAGAAAATATTTGATGCCCTTAAAGAGCCTTTGATAGTAATTCTTTTGATTTCAGGCTTGATATCCCTGGCCATGGGTCACCTTGCGGATGGTTTAGGAATCTTTGTTGCTGTCCTAATTGCCACGTCGATTGCCATTATTCAAGAGGGTAAATCTGATAAAGCCTTTGAAGCCTTATCAAAACTGAGTGAAGACGTGCATGTGAAAGCAGTACGAGATGGCAAAATAGCATATATATCCCAGAGCGACCTTACTATCGGGGATATTATTCATTTAGAAACGGGAGACAAAGTCCCTGCAGATGCGAGGGTCGTGCATTCTTCAAGTCTTGGAATTGACGAATCAATGCTTACTGGTGAACCAGAAGCTGCTTCTAAGAGTTCTGCTAAAATTGACAGAGAAAAATGTCCCCTTGCTGAACGAAAAAATATGCTCTACTCTGGGACGATGGTGCTTGAAGGCAGGGTCATTGCCATTGTCACATATATTGGTGACAAGACTGAAATGGGTAAAATCGCTAACGAGCTAAAATCAGAGGAGACTTCGCAAACGCCGCTTCAACAAAAATTGGCAGACCTTGGGAAGAGAATTTCCATCATCGGTTCAATCGCGGCAGCGGGTATTTTCCTCTTCGAATTGTTCAATATGTATCGAAATGGAATTCTTGTACTGGACAATATCAGTGCGGCTCTGCCTGGTATAAAAGATGCTTTTGTTACTTCCGTAGCACTGATTGTGGCGGCAGTACCTGAGGGATTACCAACTATGGTGGCCATTACACTTGCCTTTAATATGCAGAAAATGGCTAAAAATAATGCCTTAGTTCGTAAGCTTATTGCCTGTGAAACCATTGGCTCTGTGAATGTTATATGTTCTGATAAAACAGGAACCTTGACAGAAAATAGAATGACCGTGGTGGATGTTTGGTGCGATGGCTTAGATGTTCCGCTCGATAAAATACCCTGTGAGGTAATGCTACAAAACTTTTGCTTAAACTCTACGGCCGATATATCGAAAAAAGAGGATAAATATGAATTCTTAGGAAATCCGACAGAGTGCTCGTTGCTTGTCTGTGCCGATAAAAATAATATCAACTATCTACATTATCGCAAGCAGTTCGGTGACCCGGTTGCTGATTATAATTTTACGTCGGCAAGAAAAATGATGTCGACGGCTTATGAAAATGATAAGGGTTACAGACTCTATACCAAGGGTTCCCCTGAAAAAGTTCTAACCATTTGTAATCGGATCCTTTATAAGGGAACTATTATCCCAATGACTGCGGAACACAAAACTATTATTGAAGAAAGTATCATAAAACTTCAGGATCAAGCCAGAAGAGTCTTGGGATTTGCGTTTAATGATTTTACGGATCAGCCTGAATGGGAAGATGTCTATAACGTAGAAAAAAATCTCATTTTTATAGGCTTTATAGGCATCGAAGATCCTTTGCGTTCGGACGTAAAAGCAGCGATTGACCACTGTCGACAAGCCGGCATAACCGTCAAAATATTAACGGGGGATAACATTAATACGGCAAGAGCCATCGCGAATCAGCTAGGAATTGTGAAATTCGATTCCTTAGTGCTTGAAGTCACGGATATCGATGAGATGAGTGATCAAGAGCTAAAGAGTAAGCTCGATAAAATTGTGGTCATTGCCCGGTCAAATCCAACAGCTAAAATGAGAGTTGTTAAACTCTTAAAGGAAAACAATAACTCAGTGGTTGTAACGGGAGATGGAATCAACGACGCGCCTGCCTTGAAAGCCGCAGATGTCGGGGTTGCTATGGGGATAGCGGGTACGGAAGTATCTAAGGAAGCTGCGGATATCGTATTATTAGATGACTCATTCTCCACGATAGTGAATGCTATTAAGTGGGGACGAGGTATTTATGAAAACTTTCAACGCTTTATCCAGTTCCAGCTTACAGTAAATGTTGTCGCATTTCTCACAGTTATCTTGGCAGAACTCTTTGGGTTTAAAATGCCCTTTACAACCTTACAATTGTTATGGGTGAATATTATCATGGATGGACCGCCAGCCTTAACCTTAGGTCTAGAACCACCAAGAGAACATTTGCTTGAAAAGCAGCCTATCAAGAGGAATGCTTCTATTGTTACTAAGGACATGCTGGTTAAAATCCTTACCAATGGTTTATTTATTGTAACTGCCTTACTAATGCTTATGAAAACTCAGGTGCTCGGTGGTAGCGAGGCACAACAATCGACCATTGTGTTTACTTCGTTTGTCTTGTTCCAGTTATGGAATGCCTTTAACAGTAGGGAATTCGGAGTGACGAGCATTTTCCCCAATCTCCTTAAAAATAAGGTCATGGTAGGGGTTGTGTTCTTGACCTTCCTCATTCAGATCTTAGTCACACAGTTTGGTGGTCAAGTCTTTAAAACTGTTCCTCTGGAATTCGCATTATGGATGAAGATCATTGGATTTACGTTTAGTATTGTGATCTTTAGTGAAGTGATCAAACTTATAATGAGACCCTTTCAAAGAATCGCTTCTAATCCTAACAAGAATTAGATTTATCCTCGAATTACACTACCACAAGAAGCTTAGGGATTCCCTGAGCCTTTCTACAAACTAATAAAATTTAGAAGAGATGCTCCATTGAGCATCTCTTCTTTATAGCGGATTGAACTGATTTAAAGGATACAGGGTGAGTTAGTATATTATTAATAGTAAAGTGTGTTAACATGACAGACAGGTGTCATTTT
>DHJG01000237.1:31103-37439 GCA_002404215.1 Desulfosporosinus sp. UBA4726 | reverse complement strand
GCATCAAAAATCACAACTTCATGGTTGTCTTGCCTAAGCCCTGCTCCAAGATACTCTAACGCTAAAGGTTCATGCATAAAGAGCGTATCCATATATTCGGAACCACTCGGGGGCTGAATCAACATTACTTTCATTGTTATAACCACCCTTTCGTTCACCTAATTTTCTTCTTTGATTTTCTTTCACCTCATCCCTCCTCACACGATTTAGACTCATTTGCCTCTTATCCGCAACTTCACAAACTTGTTCACTTATATCTTCTTCTCAGTTTGACAAGAGAGAAACACGCTAAGTCCTGGCATACTCCAGGATCTTGGCCTCCACATGACTCAACCACCGGACATCAGCCTCTGCGTGAAATAATGCTGCGTCCGTGAGAAGGTCAGTCATCATATTGTCCCTGTTAATACCGTCTTTGGTCAGGCGGTACTTAGTTTTTGTCAGTTCTCTCATTTGCTCCATGTATATTTGAGTCTGTCGTTCAATGAGTCGAAGCGCAAGCTCCGGGTTTTCCCGGCTAGTAAACAATAGTTTGATAAAGAGTTCATCTCGTAGTGGCCTTGGTTTGGTAGCCGGTTCCTGGAGCCAATGCTCTAGCTCTTGGACCCCTTTCGGGCTAATATCGTACACTTTTTTGTCCGGCCGGGAATCCTGCTCTTCCTCAGTCCCACTAACGAAGCCCTCTTTTTCTAGCCTGTCGAGTGTGGTATAGATTTGGCCGTAATTAAGGTTCCAGAAGTTCCCTATTCGCTCATCAAAAATACTTTTTAGCTCGTATCCATGGCGTGGGGTTTCTTTTAAAATACCTAAGATGGCGTGTTTAACCGGCATGACTAACGACTCTCCTTAATTTAACTGTTTAATCTTTTATATAAGAGTATAACCAGTTTCAATGATTTACTCCGAACGTAACGCTTTGACCGGATCAACTCTTGAGGCCATCCAGGCGGGGTACACAGCACTCAGGCCAACTACCAAAACCATGGCGATGGCAACACCAATATTCTGGGCCCAAGGGATAGTTACATCCAAAACCCATCCATTCACGTTTTTATCAAACATGGTACCCGCGATCTGAATACTGGCCGCCACCGGAATAGATAGTATAATTCCAGCTAGGAACAAAGACCCAATTTCAATCATGAACACACCTCTAATTTGTCCACAGGTAAGCCCCACAGAACGGAGGGTACCGATTTCGCGGACCCGCTCCAATACTGAAATCAGCATAGAATTGGCCGTACCAACTGCTGCCAGCAATAGGATCACCAGAATCACCAAATTAAAGATATTGGTTAGATTGCTGCTAAGTTTTATTACGCTGTCCCGGTAATCGGAGGCTAAAGCTACCTGCACCCGGAAGTCACTTTTTAGATTTGCATCGAGCTGATCTCGTACCAAGGTAGGTGATACGCTCGGTTCCAACGCTAACACTACATAATCAATAGAGTGGTCACCCCAATACTGGATGTAGTCTTGGCGATTCATATACACACTGCCGTTAAAGCTATGGAAATCCTTTGTAATGGCCCCAATCGGAAACTCAATGCTTCCAGCAGGGGTTGGAATTGCCAGCTTTTGACCTATGTGCAAGCTGTATTTCAAAGCCATAGCCTGGGAAATCCATATTGTCCCTCCCCGTTGCAGAGCATCTAAAGCTTCCTCTTTCCCCGGCTCAAGCACAAGGGGATTGGCTAATTGACGCCATTCTGCGATATCATTCGTTAGGAGATCGATAGGATTGCCGTGCCATTGAATGCCGGTGGTGCGTAATCCGCCCACGACTCTCACCCCGTCTACCTTCCTTACCCGTTCCAATAACGCTTCAGGTAACCCTACCTGATTGCTGGAGGAGGTCTTTACTCCTTGGGCGATCACAATGTCTGGCGAAATCATGGCATTAACATAGTTGGTCATTGTTTGGTTAACACTGGCGAGTATACCTAGAAAACCGAAAGCCACAGCCAAGCCAAGAAGTATCGGCATCCCAGTAGCCACTGTGCGCTTGGGGGCTAGTCTAAAGGGGCTTAGTCCCAGGCGACCAGTCAACCCAAAAATCGTTTCAGCCAAAGGTTCTAACTTCTGTAAGAATAGGATTAATAGAGGTGGCATCAAGACGGCTGCTCCTATCACAATACCGGTTAAGGCAGCCTGGAATAATATGGACATATTATTCCCGTAGATCAAAATTAACCATGATGTAATTATTAGAATAGCACCTACCACGACCCGCCACCGAGCGTAACCGAGTTCGTTATTAGAATATTTGTTGTTCATGGCCTCGATCGGAGCAATATCGGCAGCCTTCCAGGCGGGAAACCAAGCGGAGATAAGACATAACAGCACGCCAGCAATCCAGATAATGGCATAATTGAGTGCCGTAAACCGAATTTTTAGAATAGAAATCTTGAAATATTCTTGTAAAGTACTGCTCAAAGTACTCAGCAACCCCTGAGCCAGGAAAGTCCCCAAAAGTAGCCCAAGTGAACTGCCGATCACTCCGATTAGTATTGCTTGGGCTATGATTAGTTTTTGGATTTCCCACCGTCGCCAGCCCAAGGCACGCAAGATACCAAGTTGACTGCGTTGTTCGGAGACCGAGACTCTCATAGAGTTATACATGACATATAAGGCTAGGAACAATCCCATGAACCCATACACATTATCAAGGCTCATAATAAACCCCAATATTTTGTCTGGATCCCCCCTTCGCCCCAAGGGAGTTAGCACTTCTGCGCTATTACCCAAGCTCTCCAGTAAGGCTTTTTGTACTTCTAATACATTGTCCGGATTTTCCAGGACAACGCTTATGTACGATAGTTTGCCCTCCATCCCAAAAGTCTTCTGAGCCGTAGTCATGGGCATAAAGACCACTGTGCCGCTATTGGCCCGGGCCACTCCGCTGTCTGCCAAGATCCCGACTAGGCTAAAATTCTGCATTCCCTGCATAGACTGAATGTGCCAGATATCCCCCAATTGTCCCTGTATCCCCCGCACCAATTCCTTCGGAACAGCGATTTCTCGTTGGCCAATTTCTGGCATTCGACCTTGTGTTATCTGGTAGGTACGGATTTCCTCATCTTCTCCGGGTATAATGCCCATTATCGTGGTATATCCTGGAAATTCCTGGACTTGCGCGTCCTTTTGCACGAAAGGGACTGCCGATTTTACCCCGACAGTCTTTTGCACTGTAACCAATAAGGAATCATTCATGCCACCCGGAGGAGCTTTAACCTCCAACTGGGCTTTCCCCCCCAGTAAAATGGCTAACTCTCCGCTGGCATAATCAATACTTCCATTTAAGCCCTGCAAAGCAACCACCGCTGCTATTGCTACCGCCACACTCAGTGTGGTCAAAATCGCCCGCAGTTTGCGACGCCGAAAATAGGCTAGGGCTAACTTTATACTTAACAACGCTCTCACCTCGCCGCCGAATCAAGGATTCGTCCGTCTTTCATGGTGATCAGAGCGTGTCCGTAGGCTGCTACCATGGGATCATGCGTGACCATGATAACTGTAACTCCCAGGTCTTCCGTAATTTCTTTCAATTTAAAGAGCATTTTTTCCCCAGTTTTGGAATCAAGATCACCAGTAGGCTCATCAGCCAGAATAAGAGAGGGTTTGTGAATGAGAGCCCTTATGATCGCTATCCTTTGCATCTGGCCCCCTGATAATTCTGCTGGGTAGTGATTACGCCGGTTTTCGAGGCCCACTTGCTTCAGCCAGGCATTTACTTGGGGTTTCCAAGCTGAACGGGGCTGGCCGGCCATAAGCAAAGGTAAAGCAGCATTCTCTTCAGCACTCAAGGTAGGGATCAGATTAAATAACTGAAAGATGAAACCGATTTCTCGACGACGAAACAGGGTTAGCTGATTATCCTTCCA
This sequence comes from Desulfosporosinus sp. UBA4726, assembly GCA_002404215.1. GTDB lineage: Bacteria > Bacillota > Desulfitobacteriia > Desulfitobacteriales > Desulfitobacteriaceae > Desulfosporosinus. Next base: position 33,555 of record DHJG01000237.1, on the reverse strand, counting down.
ACTGGAAATTGACTGGCCGTTAAGAAATATATCGCCTTGGCTCGGCTTATCTAACCCGGCCACTAAATTTAAAAGTGTTGACTTGCCGGACCCGCTTGCCCCCATAACTGCCAGAAATTCACCCGCTTTAACTTTTAAACTTACGTTATTCAGAGCGACTAACTGTTCCTTGCCCTGGGTGTATTGTTTTCTAATTTGATCTAACCTAACCTCACATCCCCTGATTTGGTTTTCTCCCACTGATTCCCTACTTTTGCTCGCTACGGTTTCAAGCATAGTTACACCCTCCTTAACCCTCTAGCTAAAAGTATATATAGATTATATCATATAGTTGAAGAGTTCGGACTTCAATAGAATTCTTTCCATCAGGAAAATTTATCTCCTATAAATTACACATTGATTTTCGACAAAATTTGCGTTAATGTATAAATAAGTAAAGCTTAGTGGTTCACTCTGCTAGGCCTTGCGCACAAAAGGATCTCCGGACGCGGAGATCCTCAGAATTTCTCTTAATATTTTTATTGATTTTCTATATAAATATGAGTTATATACTTGCAATTTAAGATCATTGGATTATAATAATTAAGTGTTGGGGGTATAGCTCAGCTGGGAGAGCGCTAGATTCGCATTTTAGAGGCCAGCGGTTCGATTCCGCTTACCTCCACCAACTTTCAAGATTTATGCAAGTTGGGTTGACACCATCTTGACATCATTACGCATCAAAATAAAAGAACTGGAGCATCTATGCCCCAGTTCTTTATCCTTTCATTGACAGGTTTATAATTTCGTTACCTTTAAGCGATCTCCGTCTAGAATTATTATTGATTCGCATCCATATTCCAATTTTTTAAAAATTTCTATTTGCCAGTAGGGCTTTCAGCAAGAGATCGCTTATCTGTAGTATCCTTATGTAAGCAACAACTCTGTTGAGATATCAATACTGTTCTAGTCAGAAGCAAGAACCTTCAATAACGAGGGCTCTTGCTTTTGTATTTTCTAACTCTTATCTAGATCTGCTCAGCTAAAGGGAATCGGGTTAATGTTGGTCTGACAATTCATTCTACTAACTTAATTTTTTCCACCCGCTAGAGTTTGCAAAGTAACTTGGGCAAAGCTAGTATGGTTTCTTAAAGTTAACACATCACCAGCGGCAGCGGTGATGATTAGCCAAGGTAATGAATTCCAAAAATAAAAAATACTCCAGCAAATTTATGCTAAAGCCTTCAGTTTAAGCATTGTAATATACGCACATGTTCTAATTCCTGCCTATCTGTCGTAAATATGAACGAAGGGGGGATGGAATGCAACGTACGCAATTTGATCCTGAAATACTCTATGTTCAAAAAATATACTATTTCATTTTCTTAGCGACCTTTACTTCAATCACCAGTGCGATCGTCCTCTGGCTTTTCGGCTTCAATTACGGCCTATTTGTTCTTGGAGGCGGTATTCTCATTTCTTATATTGCCATGCTTAAAAAAAAGAATTTCACCTCTCCTGAAATAAAATTAACTGCCAAGCGAATGGCCCGTGCAATCTCGCAAGATACCAGCCCTACATCAATTGCCCGCTTTGCAAGCCAACTATATTACTACCTCCATGAACCCACTCAAGCAATATCGCTTCTGGAGAAATTTCTGCCAAGTCATGATCCTTTACTCTACACGACACTCGGAGACATCCTTCTAAAAGAAGGTAATGCTAAACGGGCACTTTATATCATACGCGATAATCCCCATGCTTTCGCCGATCCACTTCTACTTGCAACACAAGGCCATGCTCTTAAACAAGTCGCGAAAATCCCTGAAGCCGCAAGAATGTTTGAACGGAGTTTACATCTCGCTAAACAAAAGGGATTTTCTCATAGTGGATCCCACTGGTTAACCCAAAATTTTCTCACTCTAAGCTATACCGCCAGTATTCATCATGCACTGGCAGATTGCTATGTTATTCTTGGGCATTCATCTGAAGCCAAACGTCATTACAGAGCTGGAAATCGGCTTCTGTTTGACCTCTCGCTTTGGCGTTTCAACCAGTCTCATACTAAGTTTTCCACAAAAAACTACACTAAATCCAGTTAATTCATCATTCTTTTCTTTTGTAATTCTAATTTACTTCCCTATTCCAACAGGTTTCACATGAATAATTATCTATAATGAAGATAAAAGATACTATATTATTAAAAAATCGTGAATACTAACCTCAAGTTCTCGAATGGAGGGTGAAAAATGCTGTCAACTCATGGTGAAGAAGTTCTAGGATTTATCCGAGATTTTGAAACATCCTCACGTGACTATCTCCTGTCCAAAGGCTTGAGCGAATATGAGATCACCAATGCCTATCTCGACTTACAATGGGATTTTCTCCATACAATTCTTGGAAAACAGTCAGGCACTATCCCTAAATTATCACAAAATCGTATTATTCGACGGAAACACGTTGTATAAAGAAA
>DHJG01000237.1:27768-30958 GCA_002404215.1 Desulfosporosinus sp. UBA4726 | reverse complement strand
CTGGTGCCAACCCTTCAGGCGCAGGCGGCCGACTTAGTTGTACTTATAGACTACTCAAAACTTATACTTTCTGTATAGGTATAAACAAGAGGCACAATACCATGTGCCTCTTGCAAGCATTGTGCCCCCCAATTATTAGATTGGGGGTTTTATTTTCCTTTTTCTCACCTAAAAAATGATGCCTTGTACAAACGTTGATAACTTTGATAACGCTGTAATGCCCGAATGGCCGTCAGGGCAGTTGTCAACGGCTCTTCATAATTCCATCCTTTTGCATAGACCCCCCTATAAGAAGGTTTAAAAGATCCATTACTGCACTGGGCTGAGAGGAGATTTGTAATTCCCTTATCCAAAACTTCCCTTGGAACAACTTTAGTAAATCGCCATAAACCCGCAAGGGCCAAGCTAGTCTCGACAACTGAACCCCAACCCCCATCACTGTTCTGGGAAGTTATAAGAAATCCCAGTCCTTTTTTTCTTGCTGCTATGATATGGCGTGCAACGTTCCACCGTTCCCAACTGAACTTCCACTTGCTGAGTAATTCTATGGCCTGTGCCGTGCTATAAACAGACCCCTCAAACCAAGATGCCGGGAATGCGCCACGAGCATCCTGTTGCGCCAAAATCCAATTTAACCCTCGCCATATTGCTTCATCTTGGGAACGCGAACGTCGCCATAATGCCTCTAATACATGAATACTTACATCAACACTCGAAATATATACTGGAAACTCTGAAGAAATCTGTGGAGGGATTCCTTGAAAACTGGGAAATGTTCCCCAACTACCGTCAGGATTTTGTAATTTTCTCAGGAGGTTAGCTCCTAATTGATTCTCTTCCCCGAGCACTTGGTGCAAACCAATCAACGCAACAGACGTATCATCCAGATCAGGGTGAGTATACGGAGGGGTACTGCCATAACTGCCATCCGCATTCTGACCCTTCTTTAACCACTCTACCGCTTGATTTAGCCAAGGTACATCCGAAGGTCTCTGAGTTGTCTCTCCAAAGACACTAACAGCCCAACCCATGGCCCATATTTGAAGCTGATCAAAAGCAGGCCATCCGCCACTGGAATACTGTCTCTGTACCAGCCACCGTCCAGCTCTTTGTGTTTGTTCAGCATAACCACCCTTACTCATTATGGCAAGGATAGATAAACTCGTCGCGATAATATCCTCCGCCCAAGAACCGTCAGTCATTTGTGTTTCCAACAGGTACTGAATACCTTTCTGGATCCCCGCCTGAGAGTTTGAGGCCAGGATTGACGCTGCAACAACGACTGGTCTACCATAGAGTGGCAACTTAGCTAAAATTTTCTCTTCGAGAATATTTGGAAGTAATATTTCTTCCGGCGTGGGTCCCTCCAGACCAGGAACCACCCTATTCCCTAACGATAAAATCACATGAGAAAATTGCCTGGCCTGAGATAAGAGCCTAATTTTAGCCTTCCAGCCACCTAGACTTCCCTGAAGAACCATTCTGATAATCTGAGTTACCTCTTCATCCGGTTTATCACCGGGGAACTTTCCCCACCCACCTTGATGTTGCTCTCTTAACCACTGTATTCCTCTCCGTTGCGCAATCTCAAATCCTCTTCCAACTGCGAGCAGAGCAAGCGCCGCTAGCGCAGTTGCCCCTGGGCTTGGAGATACGCCGTGTGGTTCATCAAGATTTTTTGACAGGATCTGCTCCACGCCCTCAGAGACAAAATGCCTTGCATTATCGAGGCCATCTTGAACTTCTTTATTAAGCTCCATAGAACTCGCTCCGTCCTCATATTTAGCGCATGCTATATCTATGATGTATGTTAGAGAACGGATAATTGTTCTATTAAAATAAAATCGGATCTCTTAAAGATTACGACTGACCGCAATCTCATCACAATTTGGAAACTTGATACAATTAATACACTCTGTCCAAACCTTTTGTGGCATTTGTTCTTTACTAACTTCTTCATAACCACAGTGTTTAAAGAACTCGGGCTGATAAGTCAATGCAAAAAGTTTCGTACAGCCCAGTTCTCTCGCTTCTTCTTCTAGCCCTTTAACAATTCTTGTTCCGATGCCTCTTCTTTTGTATTCACTAGAAACCGCTAAAGCTCGTATTTCCGCTAAGTCACTCCAAAGAATATGGAGTGACGCAACCCCAACTATTTTTTCATCTATTTCAGCCAGCAGGAATTCGCGAATATTTTCGTAAAGCATATTTCTTGAACGACCGAGCATAAATCCTTGTTCTGCATTACCATTAATCAATAACATCATCTCTTCAACATCCGCTATTCGTGCCTTACGCAATTTCATCTCTTTGTTCTCCTTTTATAGTTACTATTGCATAATTATACAATACATATTATATTATTGCATCCTCTTTTTTATCAACGGATGCTCTAGATCGCCAATACTTATACTTATTGATCCGCTTGCTGAAAGCGATTATTACTTGGACCAATTAATTCTATAGAAATACGCCCAGTAGTATAGATTCCTTCTGCTGCTTTAAGATATTTCATACATATGTATCTTTCGCTAAACTCTTTGATTTATTTTATAATTATTTTTTTGAACAAACCTCTCCGTTAGTTATTATAAGGCAGTTCGACAGACATTTCCCTTTTTATGCCATCTCCTTTTTTTTACATTTTTTTGCAACCTATTATGATACAATGTAAACGAAATATTGCATATATCTTCCATAATTGTTTCAGGAAAGGAGCTCTTCACGTGGTTTCCCTAAAATCACTTCTCTTGCAACGAAAATACGTTTTTTTATTTCTATCTCTTATCCTTACATTCATAGTTCTAAGTTATATCTTCCCAATTTCCAGTTTCTACCGCATCTCTCTGACATTTTTATCACTCATTACTATTATTATATTATTTGATCTTTGGGTGAGCGTCTGGGGCAAAGCTTGGATCCTCTCCGCCACTCTACTCATAGTTTCATCACTAATATCTTCTAATAATTCTTATGCCGCCTTGCTAATGCACCTACTATTTCTACTTGGAATGATTTTTTTTTATGACAAACATCAACTACACCAACGACTGCTTCATCAACGTCATATTAAAGCGATGCGTGTATTGCTTCGACAAAATCCCCCATTAGTCCAGACTATCGACTACACACGCGACGCTGTTATAATATTAGACAACTTAGGATCTATTATCGACTCCAATCCTCAATC
>DHJG01000237.1:25706-27641 GCA_002404215.1 Desulfosporosinus sp. UBA4726 | reverse complement strand
TCCATCAGGCACGCTCTTAACGCTTTATGATATCAGTGAAGCAAAAAAAAGCTCGGAGGCCTACGTTCAATTCGCAAAATTTTCTATAATAGGCCAAGTCTCTGCAGGTTTAGCGCATGAAATACGCAACCCCTTGACAACTATTAAAGGTTTTATGCAACTAATTAAGCCCGCACAATGGCCAGAATCATTTCGTCCTTATCAACAACTTATTCTCGATGAAATCCAAACCATTAATCAGGTGCTCGATAAATTTGTCCTCTTAACCAGTCCCTCCGCACCTCAAATGGGGCCAGTAAATATGACAGAAACCATTCAGACTATGGCGCAAGCCATACAATCCACAAGCCTTAGGCAGGACATTACCCTTGTTCTGGAGATTTCCACCCATTCAGCCTATGTCATGGGAGACCCCGATCAACTTCTCCAAGCGTTTCAATTCATTCTTAATAATGCGATCGATGCATCACCCAAAGATGGAAAGATAATTATTCGTTTAATCGAAAATGAATCACACTTAAGAATAAGCATTATCGATAACGGTCCTGGTATTCCGGAAAACCTCCGTCTACGTGTTCTCGATCCCTTCTTTACCACTCAAAAAGAAGGGATCGGTCTAGGATTAACGATAGCGCAACAAATCATTCTTGCTCACCATGGCAAGCTTCACTTTTCTATACCCACTTCCGGAACTGAAGTGCTGGTTGATCTACCCTGTTTACCAAATTTTTACGAATATTCTCTCTGCATAAGTGAATAATTTAAGAGCACATTCTGGCAGTTAAGCTCATAAATTTCACCCTCTGGCCAGTTTTCTGGTAACGTCCATATCGGAAACTTATCCACATCGTTTAACCAATAGTACCAACGCCGAAGTTCCTCCTCCAGCCCATGGGTTGTAAGCCAATGTATTCGACCATCCCATACTAAAGAATCTCCGTGCTCATTTTTAGCATGCGCTAAAAGCTGACTTCTTTCCAACACACTTGCTAACAGGATACTGCGAGTAGCCTTCACCAGGGGCTTTTCGAAAATTGGACATACGACATTCAGTTGTCCATTACCGTGGAAGAAATACCATTCTTCCAGTTCGGACACTGAAGTTTCACCACGCTCTTTTGGAAGCCAAGGCCAAAGCCAAGGTCTCCCCCAGAGAGATTCTATAACGTTATCTCCCTGACGAAGCCACAATGCGAGAAGATCTTGAATCCTTAATTTACCTTCTCGTTCCAGAGATTCAAGATAGTCAAGTATGCTCAGAATGACTGTACAGAATTCCGAATTAAGTGAGCCTGAGGCATCCACCCACCCATTTTTTTGCCACTTCAACATTTGTTCGTTGCTCTTTAACCATTTCAATTTAGTGCTCAGTTCAAATTTCTTACCCTTACGACGCACTTCGGCAATCTCAAAGTTTCCCCAAAGGAAGGCAATATATAGTGATTTTATTACTATGCGAACCCGACGAGCAGTCAATTGATCAAAGAACGTGTTCACAATCATAAGTTGTTGCCGGGCTACTGGATTTAAGCTTTGTCCCCAACGTTTCCAATCTGGACGTTCCTCCCCCAAGGTATAACGCAACTTAACGCATTGTTTCTCCTCCGGTATAAGATATAAGCTGGGAGTAAGTTTTTCACGCCAATAAACTGCCCTTGCGGAGATATTTCCACCAATCTTAGAGAGTCCATTTAAAAAGGCTAATGAAAAATCAGGGGCCACAAAATAGATAACGGTCTTAACGCCATTACTAAGTCGGTTTCCCCATAGTACACCGGCCAAAAGGAATTCCTCTTCGCGTATAATAGAAGAACTGGCAATGATGCCAATTCTTAAAGTCATCTCGCTGCCCATAAAATAGGCAAACTGTGCTGGGAGACGACTTGCTTTTTTTTTGTCATCCGGGTATTCTCTCCAGTCCTTAGCAATAAATAC
>DHJG01000237.1:23166-25555 GCA_002404215.1 Desulfosporosinus sp. UBA4726 | reverse complement strand
CTAAAATAATGCCACATTTATAGAAAACTTGGCTGGCGCCAAGCCACAGGCGACGGTGGCCGCCTAGTTGCACTTATTTATTAAACTATAGGGATAGCCCTCCACGCCAGTTGCGAATAAGGTGAAGCGTTTCCTCGATGGGAAGAGCGTAACGGATATGCCCGTCTCGCCCTTCCATAGTTTGGGCAAGAAACAGGGAGTTCCAAATACTTTCTGCCGTGGCCTCCACCACAGCTCTGAAGAAATCATCCAGTTCCCAGTCAGATAAATAAGCATTAGAATCCTTTGAGTAAGTGCTAACCATCAAACAGAACTCCCCACTACCAGTCATAGAGATTGACCCAGTACGGGCCATTCCCAAACAAGCTCGCCGAGCGAGTTGTTGCAATTGCCAGCGTGATAAAGGCGCATCTGTAATCCCCACAAGAATTAACGAACCAGGAATGTACCCCACTTTCTGTTCAGAAAGAAATCCGACTGGAACGCCGCCTAAGCAGAAATCACGCAAAAGACCAAAGTTCGCCAGAGCAAGCATCCCTACAACGTAGCCACGTCCACTAAGATTTAAGACAAGACGTGAAGAACTTCCAATTCCGCCTTTCATTTGGAAGCAAGACATTCCAACTCCAGCCCCAACATTCCCCTGCTTGATCGGACCTCCGGATGCACGTTGAAGTGCAAGAATGGCATCCCAGGGTTTAACATGACGCCCCCGAATGTCATTCAGGTATGAATCATCACATTCCAGGACTACGACATTCGGGGTCCGTGCATCATTCCCAATCTCGGGGTTTTGCTGTAATAGATACGTGATTACGCCACGAGCCACGTCATTAACACTAAGCGTATTCGTTAACAAAATCGGACAATTAAGGATTCCCATCTCTTGAATAAACGGAACACCAATGGACTTTCCGTACCCGTTGATAACCTCGATCCCTGCAGAACATGGGTGATGATAAAGGTTATGAGGACAGGGGATGATAGCTGTCACACCCGTTCGAACAGGACCTCCTCCATTGGGAACTAAGGGTCCAACTCCCTGAATTAATGATACATTTCCCACCTGAACTCCTGGCACATCCGTAATATCATTGTATGGTCCAGCGGGCATCTGTCCCATCCAAAGCCCTAAACGTCTTGGCGTACTTCTTTTTTGCATCAAAAACCCCTCCATTGTACTCTATGGAGAACAATGAAGAGGTATGAAAAAACCTTCTCTATTTTAATTAACTGAGAGACAAAGGGCTTTAGAAACGATCAATTCCAACGTAACTTAAAGCTACTTGTTATGCTTCCTGCTGCTTTTCCGAGAGCCCCTCTAAAAAGACCGAGAGCACCTGATTTAACTCTATTTGCAGATCGCCCACACCTGAAACAAACCAGCGAATGAAATGTTGCACCATCATTCCTTCCAGACTTTCAGCCAGAAAAGCAGGGTCAAAATCACCGCTAATTTCGCCGGTTTGTTGCCCAACTGTTAATATTGCCAAAAGACCATAATGCAAACTCATATCATAGTCTATCCCTTCGCGATTTCGTACAGCAACCCAGGCAATTTCTCGATCTTTAATCATATATACTGCCCAATCTTGTAAAAGAATCTCTAATCGCTGCCGTGTGCTTAAGTTTGGCTTTTGACGGCCCTCATTGACAAGATCTTGACAGCTACGCCGCGAAAACTCTAAAATAACCGCTTCTTTAGTTGAAAAATAGTTATAAAAAGTTCCTTTTCCTACGTCAGCATGCTCTGTAATTTGTTCAACAGAAGTAGCCGTAAATCCTTGCAAACGGAAAAGTTTCATTGCGTTTGAAAAAATCTTCTCCCGCGTTTCTTTTTTTTTGCGCTCTCGACGAGTCAAATCCGTCATCCGAAATCCCCCTTTGTAATCGATGTCAGCCAAAGAATGAATTGTATATGTATACCATTCTCCAGATACCATATTTTACCTTCTTTTAAGAGGGGAATTTTCAACGCTATTTACGATTCTAAATTAAATTACTTCTTTGATTGCACTCGCTGCCCTACAATCATTCCCGCCTTAAGGAAAAAAAGAAGACTTACGAAATCTACAGGAACTATTGTCCAGCTTTCTATTGGAATTCCTCCGATATAAATGATCAGATAAGATAACAGGTTAAATGAAAGGGCCGCAAGATATGCGGTGCGTAGATCCTCAAAATGGCGACGATACCCGGCTAAATAGCCAATTGGATAGAAAAGTGCAAAATTAAATACCAGTTGGTTGATTACGCCACCTGAGGTAAAGAAATCGATCCATACTATATAGAGCAAAGCTAAGATAAGCTGATAACGCCAAAAAGCAGAATTCATGACTCTCTCCTAATAAAGCAAACTTGGTGGCTCCAAGCAGCAGGCGATGACCAA
>DHJG01000237.1:20077-22968 GCA_002404215.1 Desulfosporosinus sp. UBA4726 | reverse complement strand
CAAGTGTCCCTGAAGCCAAGGATGGCGAGAAGGGACCGCAGGTAGTCGCCTTAGTTGCACTTATACCACCTATTTTAGGCTACCTGAAACTTATACTTTCTGTATAGGTATCATAAAATAGGAGAGAGTCAGACTCTCTCCTAATCTCTTAATTCTATTTCCTAGACTCTTGATTCTATACGTGGGGGTCTGGTACGCTTTAGAGAACGTGAGTTTATTAGCTATAGTTTGGCGCTTCTTTGGTAATCGTAATATCGTGAGGATGACTTTCACGAAGTCCTGCAGCTGTGATACGCAAGAAACGTGTTTGTGTTCTTAAAGCCTCAATGTTTGGTGTTCCACAATACCCCATCCCTGCGCGTAGGCCTCCTATCATTTGATAGATGGTTTCGGAGACCGGTCCTTTAAACGGAACGCGACCTTCAATGCCCTCAGGAACGAGTTTTTGATCCTTTTCTTGGAAATAGCGATCACGGCTTCCCTCTTTCATCGCACCGATTGATCCCATTCCACGATACACTTTAAAACTCCGACCTTGATAAATTTCCAAATCTCCCGGACTTTCTTCTGTTCCGGCGAAGAGACTCCCAATCATAACAATTCGAGCCCCGGCAGCCAAGGCTTTTACTATATCACCAGAGAACTTAATGCCTCCATCCGCAATGATCGGAATGCCATATTTCTCCGCTTCCTCAGAGCAATTCATAATGGCCGTAACTTGAGGAACCCCGATACCCGCGACCACACGCGTCGTACAAATGGATCCCGGTCCAATTCCAACTTTAATGGCGTCTGCGCCCGCTTCGATCAGATCATGGGTTGCCTCCGCCGTTGCCACGTTACCCGCAATCAGTTGCAACTCAGGAAAACGGTCCCTCAACACCTTCACTGTTTCAATAACCCCTCTGGAGTGTCCATGAGCTGTATCCAGGATTAAGACGTCGACACCGGCGTTGACTAATGCCTCAGCACGCTGTAGTGTATCCGCAGTAACACCAATAGCAGCACCTACCCGTAAACGACCACGTTCGTCTTTGGCTGAATTCGGATATTGCCGGGTTTTCTCGATATCCTTAATCGTAATGAGCCCCATAAGCATTCCCTCAGAATCCACAATGGGCAACTTTTCAATCTTATGATGGCCTAATATTTCTTTAGCATGTTCAAGTGTCGTGCCAACAGGGGCTGTCACCAAATTGGTCGAGGTCATAACCTCGACTATCAGCCGATCAAAGTCTTTCTCAAAACGCAGATCCCTATTTGTCAAGATCCCGACAAGTTTTCCTTCTACAGTAATAGGAACCCCAGATATTCGATAACGTTCCATCAGCTCCAATGCTTTCTGAATACTGTCGCTTGGATGCAAAAAGATAGGATCTGTGATAACGCCATGTTCAGATCGTTTAACCTTATCCACCTCTAAAGCTTGCCGTTCAATGCTCATATTTTTATGAATAATCCCAATTCCGCCTTCCCGCGCAACGGAAATTGCCATCCTTGAATCCGTGACAGTATCCATACCTGCACTCATAAGCGGGATATTGAGTTTAATTTTCTTTGTCAAATACGTACTTACATCAACATCTCGAGGGAGAACCTCTGATTTAGCTGGAACAATAAGAACATCATCGAATGTAAGGGCCTCTTCTTTAATAATACGATTGGACTGCATATTTTACTCCCTTCACGATAGTTTTCTAATCAGTATAACAGATATTTAATGATAAGGACAGACCCAGACTTTTAAATATATTTTTTTCCTTGTAAAAAAGAAATAGGTTCATTATGATGGAGAAAGGAGGAATGGCAACATGTACTACCGTGTGTACCAATTTATCCATGCATTCTTTCCCCACATCGATTCAGCAGAAATAAAATGGGCCGTTGACAACTTATCCCCTGAGGCGAGTTCACTCTTTTTTCAACAGTCACGACCAGAACAGCGTCATGCCTTAGATGTAGCAAAAAGTCTAATGAATAATCAACATGACTTTACCCCGTCGGATTTCCAAAACCTTCTTACGGCTGCACTCCTCCATGATTGCGGAAAATCCGTCGTTTCTATCCGTCTCTGGCAACGTGTATTTATTGTCTTAATGCAGAAGATGCCCCCAAGACTGTGGGCTCATCTAGAAAGTGGGTCTACATTTTTAGCGTTACCCTTGAAGATATCCACAAAACACCCTATTTGGGGTGAGAATTTAGCCTGGAAAGCAGGGCTAAATCCTGCTATCTGTCGTTTAATCCGCGAACATCATAAACCACAAACAGATTTAGGCTGTATTTTGGAAAGAGCTGATAATGCTCATTAAACAAGAAGAAAGCATGGGTCACCAAAACGGTTGACTCATGCTTTCTTCATTGATGATTCCATTTTTTCTTGGAGTTGTACGATTTCCCTATTTTTCGAAAAAATCCATTTGGCAAACCGAGTGTTATCTCGTTGTAGTCGCACATTTTCTTTTTCAAGGCGATGAACTAAGGCTACCTTTTCTCTTTCAACCTTTTCTAACAGATTCATAAGTACTCGGCGACTTACTCTTAAGTGTTCAACACGTTGTTCTAGTTCTCCAACACGCGCCCTGAGTAATTTTAATTCGTCTATAGGACCCAATACCTATCGCCCCCCCGGCTCTATATACATGTATTCTATGCCGGGAAATCAAATTTTAACCCTTGGTGTGAAAAAGACTCAGCGGTTCCGCTCTGGACACTTCTGATTGAGCTGCGTTAAGTTATGTATTTGATGGAGGACATCAAGAGGTACTCCCCATCCTCCGAGCACAACACCTGCTTTAATCCCTTCTCCATGAAAGTCGGATCCCCCCGTTGAGAGTAGATTGTACTGCTGAGCTATGGCTCGATACCTCTTTTCATCGTCTGGATTATGT
>DHJG01000237.1:0-19855 GCA_002404215.1 Desulfosporosinus sp. UBA4726 | reverse complement strand
TTCAAGACGATGCACACCGGGATGGGCCAAAACTGCAACACCATTTGCTCCTCTTATTATGTTAATCCCCTCTTGAGGGGTTAATTTATAACGTGGTACATAAGCCAGAGCACCCAATCCGATGTACCGATCAAACCCTTCACTGATGCTCTTGACATACCCCCGCTCCATGAGAGCTTGAGCAATATGTGGACGTCCTATAGATTCTCCATGAACAAACTTCCGAACTTCTCCAACACTAATATAAATTTCCTGGGCTTCCAATCGGGCTAAGATTTTCAGCATACGCTGTTCTCGAGCTTTGCGCAAACCTCTTAGTTGATCGTTTAAATAGTCGGATGCCTCATCAACAAAGTATCCAAGCAGGTGAACTTCTTTACCTTGCCACTCTGTACTCAGCTCAATCCCTCTCAGAATCCTTATTTGATAGTCTACTCCAGCTTCCTCTGCTTCTTTCCAGCCTGCAATCGTATCGTGGTCCGTAATGCCAACGCCTTTTAATCCAAGTTCTGCAGCTAAGTGTACCAGTTCAGTGGGGGTTAACAATCCATCGGACGCAGTCGTATGGCAATGCAAATCTGCTTCGTATAGTTTAATTGCTGAATTCACCATATAACCTCTTTTCCAACGATACTCGCTCATTCATTTTAACACATTCGACAATAAACGCATAAAATTGCCACCTGCAATCTGCTCAATCTCCAGAGTGGAAAAACCTACCTTTGCCAAATCGTCAAGTAAGTAAGAATAGTCACCGACATGCCCCAGTCCTTCAGGCGTTTCATCGATTCCATCAAAGTCTGAACCTAATCCGATCGTTTCTACTCCGGCTACCTCTGCGATATGGTAAATATGGCGTACCACATCTTGCCTGCTCACTTTGCCGGTCTTTTTTAAAAATCGAGGATAAAAATTCACTCCAACTACGCCCTTTTGTTTTGCTAATGCACGTAGCTGTTCATCGGAAAGATTACGAGGATGATCACATAAAGTCTTAGCACAGGAGTGCGAAGCGGCGATGGGGTACTTAGAAAGCTCTAAGACATGCCAAAACCCTGCTTCATTCAAATGCGAAACGTCGATTAACATACCCAGCGCATTCATACGCCCAACGACTTCCTGCCCCAAATGAGTTAACCTGCTTTGAGTATCTGCTTCACCTACACCATCTGCCAAGGCATTACGTTGATTCCAAGTTAACCCTAAGGCTCTAACGCCAAGCTTAAAAATAATATCAAGCATAAAAAGATTTTCTCCTAAAATTTCTCCACCCTCTACACTTAACAAAACGCCTAAACGAGTTGGATCAGGAACTTTCTCAAGATCAAGTTTCCCTTGAACAAGGAAAATTTGATCTTGATGGTCCTTCATAAATCGATGGGCTCCTTCAATAAGTTGCAACCCACGCCAAGTCGCCATATTCGGTTTATACTTGGTCTCAATATAGGCAGCCATAAACTGCAGGGATACCCCTCCAAGTCTAGCTCTATCTATATCCCAATGTCCTCCCTCGGAAGGATCCTTGAGAGTCCTTTCACCGTTGACATAATGAATTAAGCTATCACAATGTCCGTCTACAATATTGGGCTTTCCCATAACACGAGCCCTCCTCTGAAACAAATAATAAATCACCTGTGTGCTCATAGAAGCAAACAGGTGACTCCCAAACGACACTTAGCGCGGCTGTACGATTAGCTTGATAGCTGTTCTCTCTTCTCCGTCAATTATGACGTCAGTAAACGCTGGAATGCATATTAGATCTACCCCGCTGGGAGCCACAAACCCCCGAGCAATAGCTACAGCTTTTACAGCTTGGTTGAGCGCTCCTGCCCCAATAGCTTGTAACTCAGCGCCGCCTCTCTCGCGAAGAACTCCTGCGAGAGCACCTGCAACAGAGTTTGGGCTGGATTTAGCAGAAACTTTTAAAACATCCATAGATACATCCTCCTGTTCGTCTTATTTTACAAGTATTTCCACAGCTATAAATACATGTATTCTAGAACAAACATTAAAATCCTCTTTTACCCTGAAGAGTTTTCAGGCTTTTTTGGACCAAGTCGAGAAGACGGTGGAGTACCTTCTCGCCATCATGGCTATCTGGGAAATAGGTCCTTAGTGGCAGACGCCTGTAGCTTGGTCCAAGCGGGGTTTCGCTTATAGCTATGAAAAATTTAATTTAAGCCTCTGCGAAGCGCTGAATTGCTTCAATCTGCCTGGCTTTTCCAGATTCTTCATCGATATCAATAACAACGGCATTTATCTGTATTGGGCCAGTTGCCACCTCAAACTTAGCCGGAAGCTGGGTCAAAAAGCGATTTATAATAATTTCCTTCTTAATTCCCAAAACAGAATCGCGTGGCCCCGTCATGCCAAGATCAGTAATATAAGCTGTTCCCTGATAAAGCAGGCGAGCATCGGCGGTCTGAATGTGAGTATGGGTTCCTACTACTGCGCTAACCTTGCCGTCGAGAAACCAACCCAAAGCAACTTTTTCTGAAGTTGCCTCAGCGTGGAAATCGACGATAATAATAGGTGTTTCTTGTTTGATCTGATTAATACAGCGGATGGCTCCACTAAAGGGATCATCAAGCGGGTTTAAAAAGATACGTCCAGAGAGATTTAGGACCCCAATTTTTTTACCCATTGTCCGGATAAATCCATATCCTTGCCCGGGTGCTCCGACTGGATAATTTGCCGGACGAACAAGCCTTGGTTCATGATCGATAAAATTCATAATCTCTCTCTGGTCCCAGACGTGATTCCCCATGGTTAAAAATTGGACTCCGTTTGAATATAGTTCCTCAGCGATATCTTTGGTTAACCCTTTACCAGCGGCAGCATTCTCAGCATTCGCAATAGTCACATCTATGTTATATTCCACTTGAAGGGGTTTTAAAAATCGTTTTATAGCTTCCCTTCCAGGCTTACCCATAATATCTCCAATAAAAAGTACGTGCACGAACGTTCCTCCCTTTCAAATCTTCAAAATCGATATCCATAGGATGCCATTATCCTAGATCTTAAATACCACACTTGACCTTCTTCTTGTAATACAAGATGAATCCGGTACGAGTCAGCAAATTCCTGCTCAATCAACCATCTAGCTAACTGGGTATATTTAGCATTTGTTTGTCCTCTAAAGAAAACTTAGCTTGCGCCAAGCCCTTGTTGCTGGAGAAAGTCTGTCGCACTTATGCGCCGGCCATGGTTCGAACAGGATGTTCGAGATTAGAAACGCTGATCATGGACTGCTGAGTGTCTATAACCAAGAATGGCGAAAAGGAGCCGCTCCTAAGGATGGCAAAACGCCGTTATGGAGATCGAAAAACAGGCGATCCGTTGGATCGCCTGTTTAAATATCGTAATTGGCTACTTCGCAAAATCAACCGCTCGAGTTTCTCGTATTACAACAACTTTGATTTGTCCTGGATATTCGAGTTCTTCTTCAATACGCTTACTTATTTCACGCGCTACGCGTGGAGCTAGCACATCGTCAATCTTGTCTGGTTTAACGATAATGCGAACTTCCCGTCCCGCTTGAATGGCAAAGCACTTTTCAACACCTTCAAAGCTCTCTGCAATCTCTTCTAGCTTTTGTAGGCGTTTAATATACGTCTCAAGAGTTTCCCTACGTGCTCCAGGGCGAGCTGCCGAAACTGCATCAGCAGCAGCAACAAGTACTGCGACTATTGTTTTCGGCTCTATATCGTTATGGTGCGCTTCAATTGCGTGAATAACATCACTAGATTCTTTGTACTTTCTAGCAAGATCAACCCCGATCTGGACGTGGGTTCCTTCCATATCATGATCAACTGCCTTACCAATATCATGCAAGAGACCTGCACGCTTGGCCAGCTGAATGTCTACACCTAACTCAGCAGCCATCAATCCTGCTAGATGGGATACTTCCGTCGAGTGCTTCAAGACATTTTGACCGTAACTTGTACGGAATTTAAGTCGACCGAGCAAACGAATTAATTCAGGATGCAAACCGTGCACGCCTGTCTCAAACGTCGCCTGTTCTCCTTCTTCGCGGATCTTTTGGTCTACTTCTTTCTGAGCCTTTTCAACCATTTCTTCAATTCGTGCCGGGTGAATACGGCCGTCTGCTATGAGTTTTTCCAGAGCAATTCGCGCAATTTCACGTCGGATCGGATCAAATCCCGATAAAATAACTGCCTCAGGAGTATCATCAATTATAAGATCAATGCCAGTTAAGGTTTCCAAAGTACGGATATTACGTCCCTCACGGCCAATAATTCGACCCTTCATTTCGTCACTAGGCAACGCCACAACGGATACAGTCGTTTCAGCTACATGATCCGCAGCACAACGCTGTATAGCTAAGGCAATAATATTTTTAGCCTTTTTCTCCGCTTCTTCCTTAGCCCGAGTCTCTATTTCCTTGATCATGATCGCCGACTCATAGCGAACCTCTTCTTCAACTCTTTTCAGCAGGAGCTGCTTGGCCTCGTCCGAGGTCATGCCTGATAAACGCTCTAGCTCAGCTTGCTCTTTGCCTACAAGCTGGTTTAATTCTTCTTTTTGATTCTCTACTTCAGTTTCCTTGCGGTGTAGATTTTCCTCTTTGTGTTCTAACGACTCAATTTTGCGGTCTAAGCTCTCCTCTTTTTGCAGTAAGCGCCGTTCAAGCCTTTGGAGTTCGTTACGTCGTTCCCGCGTTTCCTTTTCCACTTCATTGCGAATAAGCATGATTTCTTCTTTAGCGGCAACAACAGATTCTCTTTTCTTGCTTTCAGCTGCAGAATGAGCATTCTCAACAATACGTTTGGCCTCTTCTTCTGCAGATCCAATACCCTTTTCTGCTGTATTTTTACGAATAAGCCAACCTACTAAAACGCCCAAAGCTAAGCCAACTAAAATGGCAACTAACCCGGTAATAAATGTTAAGAACATACGTGCACACCTCCTTGTTTAAAAAATTATATTTTCTCAATTAAAAAAAACTGGTTTCCAAAACCAGTCACAGTAAGCATAACCTTAAGACGGGTGTCTTCCCCCGTTTCCTACAACTCTCGTTAGTCAATAAATCCTTATATTTTAGCTGACTACTACGAAATCTATAAGAAAACCTTAAAGGTTAAATCTTAACAGAGACAGGCCTCTGCTAAGATTCTAATATCATTTGCAAACAATGTCAAGCTTGTCCTGAACGAGGGTATTCTATACACTAAAGTTATACCCTCTTATCTTCGTCATTATAAATAGTTTGCATCTGGTTTAGTACGTTCTGTATCATGTCAGAGGGATACCCCCGCCCAACAAGCTTCTGTCCGACCTTTTGCTGAAGCCATAATTCACGTGGCAGAGACCGCTTGGGTTTTTCTGCTTGAATCCTCTGTTCCCAGCGCTTACCCTCCCGTATCCACCACTGTTTTGCAAGAGCTAAGCATTGCTGAAACTCATCATGGCTCGAATAGTTACACTCTAACGCTTGCTCAATCAGTTGGGATGCCAATCCTCGATTTTGCATATCTTGCAGGACCCTTCGCCGTGAATAACGTTTAAGTCGGTTTTGGGAAACCGTCAAAGCAAGTTCTTGGTCGTTAAGGTAACCTAATTCCACTAGTCTTTCCAACGTTACATGGATTTCCGAGTCCTCAAAACCTTTTTCCCTGAGGCGTGTTTCTAATTCATGACGGGTCAGAGCCCTGCGAGATAAACAATCCACAGCAACTTCCCTGACGTTTTTAAGAGGTTTAGATCTCGTCAAGCGAACCATCTTCCTCTTCCTCTTCTTCTACATCTAGGGTTGCCACAGCATTCATATTCGCACGGATGAGTTTCTCTAAGTCATTTGCCATCTCTAGATGCGACTTAAGGTATTCTTTAACATTCTCACGGCCCTGCCCTAATCGTTCTCCATTGTAGGAGTACCAAGCCCCAGCCTTTGTAATGATTTCCATTTCAGTACCGATATCCACGATACTTCCTTCGCGAGAAATTCCTTCTCCGTACATAATGTCGAAATCCGCCAATTTAAAAGGAGGAGCAACTTTATTCTTAACGACTTTGACTCGAGTTTTGTTTCCGATAATATCCTGACCATTTTTTATGGCTTCCTGTCGACGTATATCCATCCTGATTGAGGCATAAAACTTGAGTGCCCGTCCACCGGTGGTTGTCTCGGGACTACCGAACATAACGCCAATCTTTTCACGAATTTGATTAATGAAAATGACACAAGTATTACTCTTGCTAATGGAACCAGTCAACTTACGCAAGGCCTGAGACATGAGGCGGGCATGCAAGCCAACATGATTGTCTCCCATTTCCCCTTCAATCTCTGCACGGGGGACTAAAGCGGCTACAGAGTCAATTACAACAACATCCACAGCGGCACTGCGCACAAGAGCCTCACAGATTTCTAACCCTTGTTCTCCTGTATCCGGTTGTGCCACCAGCAAATCATCAATATTAACCCCCAAGGCCTTAGCATACACAGGATCAAGAGCATGCTCTGCATCAATAAAAGCAGCCACTCCGCCCAGTTTTTGAGCTTCAGCAATAATATGCAGCGCTACGGTTGTTTTACCCGAGGACTCCGGCCCATAAATTTCAATCACACGCCCTCGTGGTACCCCTCCAACTCCTAAGGCAAGGTCTATCGCCAATGAACCTGTCGGGATGACATCAATCACTAATCCCGCTGAAGATTCTCCAAGTTTCATAATCGAACCTTTGCCAAACTGCTTCTCAATCTGAGCTAAGGCAATGTCAAGTGCTTTTAGCTTATTCGTTTCGGCCATTCCGTCATCCCCCTCAACTTGATAAAACGCATTTTTCGCGTTTTGACAAAACATCTGTTCGATTCTCATTATAGATGTAGGTCTCGATACTTGTCAATTGTTTATGTTTTTAGCGACAACAAATCAGATTTTACTACATTTTTTCAACAACTTCGGCGAGAAGGGACCTTCAGCATAAGAGTACAGTGCATCTTGCCCTTGTGCTGAAACTGCGAGAGCAATTAAGACAACAAAGAGTACGAAGGAAGGGGCACGATGCATCATGCCCCTTCCTTTAATATTTATTGATTACTAAAACTGAGCATTGTCACGTGCTTTGGCAGGCTCGACGCTTACCCTACGCCCTTTAAACATATTCTGGTGCATACAACTCAGGACTCTAGATGCATATTCTTCTGGAATCTCAACAAATGTAAATTTATCATAAATATTAATCATTCCAATAATATTTTCGGAAATTCCGCTTTGCTCTGCAATCCAACGGATCACATCCTGAGGACGGATTTGTTGTATTCTACCGATGTTTACAAAAAGACGTACCATACCCGCCGTGGCTCCAGTGTTTCCAAAATGAATATCATCTAACTCTTTGCCATCGACACGTTCTTCAATATTGGCTCCCTCGACAGCAAACTTTAAGGCAGCTGCTGCCACATCAATGGAATCATATTCCTCGAACAAGTCTCCTACGATCGCACGATAATTTCCTAAACGATTACTTTGAATCAGTTTAATAAGTTGATTCTTAAGGTTCTCAGCTTGACGTTCACTTATATCGGCAAGTGAGGGAAGTTCTTGCCGCCGGATTCTCGTCTTAATTAAATTCTCAATCAGCCGAAGTTGACGGTATTCCTTAGGGGAAATCAAGGTTATGGCCTGCCCTTTACGTCCGACCCGCCCTGTTCGTCCTATTCGATGCACATAAGATACCGGATCCTGAGGAATATCGAAGTTAATGACATGAGTGACATTATTAATATCTAAGCCTCGTGCCGCAACATCCGTTGCAACCAATAACTCCGACTTCCCGTCTCTGAAACGCTTCATCACTCGATCCCGCTGTTGTTGGCTCAAATCGCCATGCAGTCCATCTGAAGAATATCCCCGAGCTTCGAGAGCCACCACAAGCTCATCCACACCGCGTTTTGTTCGACAGAAAATTATACCTTGGCCAATATCCTCTATATCAATAATTCTGCACAAGGCATCCGCTTTAATACTTTCCCTAGCCTCGTAAAATACCTGGTCAATCAGCGGAACCGTTAACTCGTCCCGACTAACCGTTACTGCGCGGGGATCATTCATATAGGTCTGCGCCAATTTGCGGATTCCCTGTGGCATTGTTGCAGAGAATAACATGACTTGTCGTCCTTCAGTGGGGACGTCCTTTAAAATACTCTCTATATCTTCTATAAAGCCCATATCTAACATTTCATCGGCTTCATCAAGTACCACCATTTTGACATGTTGCAAACGGAGTGTACCGCGGTTTAAATGGTCTAACAATCGGCCTGGGGTTCCGACGACGACTTGATAGCCCATTCGCAAGGCGCGAATCTGACGATCAATAGGCTGTCCTCCGTAAATCGGCAGTGGTTTCACATGCCGATACTTTCCAATTTTAGCGATTTCCTCAGCAACCTGTATGGCGAGTTCACGTGTTGGGGTTACAATAAGCGCTTGTACCGCTAAAAATTTAGGATTTACCTTTTCTGCAATTGGAATTGCAAAAGCAGCAGTTTTACCGGTCCCCGTCTGAGCCTGACCGATTATATCAACCTCTTCGAGAGCTAAGGGTATTGCTTCTTTTTGGATTGGAGAAGGCTCTTCAAACCCCATTTCAGACAAAGCTTGTAAAACCTGTTTACTCAACTTAATATCTCCAAAAGCTTGTAAACGTTCAACCATAACCTTGTTATAGTCTCCTTTCACTGTTTGATATATACTGCCGCACCTCATTAAGAGCCGCTTGAACGGTTAGCTGACGAACCGACTCCCGTTCTCCATAAAACTGAAATTTCTTGGCATGAACACCCTCAGGCGTAGCTAATCCAATATATACAAGGCCCACAGGTTTTTGCTCACTGCCTCCATCTGGCCCCGCTATTCCCGTAGTTGAGATGGCCAAATCTGAGCCAACTTTAGAACGGGCTCCTTCTGCCATTTCCTTAGCCACCTCTTCACTCACCGCA
Organism: Desulfosporosinus sp. UBA4726; assembly: GCA_002404215.1. Lineage (GTDB taxonomy): Bacteria > Bacillota > Desulfitobacteriia > Desulfitobacteriales > Desulfitobacteriaceae > Desulfosporosinus. The sequence continues at coordinate 10,893 of DHJG01000237.1, read as the reverse complement.
CCGAACTTCTGGAGATTCTCCTCGCTTACCCCTAGAACTCCTTGTTTTACGGAGTTAGAATAACTCACGACTCCACCCAAATAAAATACAGAACTTCCCGGTTCCTGAGTGAGGGCAGCACCAAGCAAACCTCCTGTACAGGACTCCGCCGTTGCAATGGTTAATTGCTTATCAATTAACCTTTGCCCGATAATGCCGATCATAGTTTCCTGATCACGGCCAAATACTTTATCTCCTAAACGTCGACGAATTTCTTTTTCAGCACGATCTAGTGAATCTCCAGCCTCTCTGGATGTTGTTTCTGTGCTTCTTGCCACCAAGCGAATGTGCATCTCAGCGCGTTTGGCCAGTAATGCCATGGTAATATCCGGAAGATTCATCAGTTCACCGAGTACTTCCTCGATTGCTGATTCTCCCATACCAAATACTTTTAGGACGCGTTCGTTCATCCGTTCGGTATGCGGTCCAATGATCCGTTGTAACTCTGGCCAAGCATAAGTATCGAACATAGGTCGCATTTCAAATGGAGGTCCTGGCAATATAATAACGGTTTTACCGTTTTTCTCGATAATGGCACCAGGAGCTGTCCCGATGGGATTGGGCAATATTTTTGCGCCCTTGGGAAAATAAACTTGTTTCTCATTGTTCTTTGGCATTGGCGCTTTTCGACGGGCGAAGAATTGCTTAAGTTGCTCTAAACTGAGAGGGTCCAGTTCCAGCTTTAAATCCAAGACTTTAGCCACAAGTTCCTTCGTCAAGTCGTCCACTGTCGGGCCTAACCCCCCTGTTGTAACGACGAGATCTGTTCGCCCAATGGCTTGACGTAAAACCTGCTCTAAGCGTTCTGGATTGTCACCAACTGTCGTATGATAGTCTACTTCAATGCCCACAGAAGATAGCTTTCCTGTCAAATAATGAGCACTCGTATTGAGAGTTTCTCCAAGTAACAATTCAGTCCCAGTCGCGACAATTTCAGCTTTCATATATATTATCACTCTCCTATAATCAGCGCAAATTTACGGCTCTTGTTTAGTTATTTCTCATCTTATTCAAGATTATCCTTCTTTCCTATAAAAGAATCTGGGGGGCACGATACATCGTGCCCCCCAGTACGGAAATAGGCACGATATGTATCGTGCCCCCTCGTAGACTATATTTTACAAATGTGCTCGCAAAGTTTCACCACTCAAACTTTCCTCTGCTTCTAGAATCTCAGTAATTCGAATTAACGCATGCTTATTCTTCTCAATAATTCTTATCGTTCGTTCTTCAAGATCTGCTAAGATGTCTCTCGTCACAGGTTGGCGCTGTTCTGCACTCAGCAAGGAAACATCCGTAACTCCCAGGGACGACATTCCCGCGAGTAGCATCTTTTCAACTAGATTAAGGGCTTGTTCATAATCACCCATAGCACCGGTACTCCGCGTGCCAAGAATTTGCTCTTCCGCAAGCGCGCCTGCTAAAGTCACCATAATCTGCTCCTCCAGCATGAGTTGCGTATAGAGATATAAATCGTCTTTAGGGTAATGGCGAACATAACCTAAAGCGTTTCCGCGTGAACGAATGGAAATCTGAGAAACCGAGTTTGGCCGGACCGTTTCCGCAAGCATAGCATGTCCACTCTCATGGATAGCTACGCGACGTAATTCCTCTGCTGTTGGCTTCCGATCAAGTTTTTCTCCTAACATCACTTTTTCCACGGCTTCATGTAAATGACGCTCTGTGATCTCACTTGCCATTTCACGCAATGCGAAAATTGCCGCTTCATTTGTTACGCTCTCCAAATGAGCTCCTGAGAACCCAAATGTTTCGTGGGCGATTTCATCCAAATTGACATCTTGGGCTAAAGGCTTACTTTTCGTGTGGATCTTCAAAATAGCAACCCTACCCTCCTTATCAGGAAGATCGACCTTAACTTGCCGGTCAAAACGGCCGGGGCGGAGTAAAGCAGCATCTAAGGCTTCCAGTCGATTCGTTGCTGCCATCACTAAAATGTGAGCGCCTTGCTCAGCTTTCAACCCGTCCATTTCCACTAAAAGTTGATTAAGAGTTTGGTCATACTCATGGTGTGAAACGTTACTTCCGCGCTTCGCTCCTAAAATATCCATTTCATCAATGAAAATAATCGCACTCGTTTTCTTTTCTTTGCGTACCATTTCACGTGCTCTTCGAAACAATCCACGTACCCGTTCTGCCCCTACGCCAGCATACATCTCAACAAATTCACTTCCTGATACCGACAAAAAAGCAGAATTGGTATACCTAGCTGCAGCTTTGGCCAATAACGTTTTCCCCGTCCCTGTCGGTCCGGACAATAATATTCCTTTTAACGGTCGAATCCCTAAGTCTTTCATCCGATCAGAATACAACAAAAAATCCAAAGCTTCTTGAAGTTCCCTTTTAGCGACACTTTGTCCCCCAATGTCCTCAAAATCGATCGCCGTAGTGGCGATGGACACCCCATTTCCATTCTTTAATACTTGACGCGAAATGACAAAGGTCCATACGAAATAGCCCCCCACAATGAGCAACCCGATGGGTAATATATTACTATATCCCATGACCAGTAGAAAGGCGAAGATACCTGCCCCCAAGCCCAAAAAGATATCAAGTTTCATGCTCTCTCCCCTTTCTGATAAGCCTATTGTTTTCCGCTTGGTAAAAATTTCACTTGCCCATGCCGTTCGATCACTTCGATCAGTTGAGCATCTCCTTGATTCATGATCACGTAAATTGCATCATTGTCCATCTCTAGTTCGAGCTGTACTCCTGCTTTTTCCGCCTGCGATCTAACATTTTGTGCCATCTCTGTGAAATTACCACGTGCAATTCCTTCTTGTAGCGAAAACTGCATTTGGCCAAATAGTTTATTGAGAGCATCATTCGTTTGATCAAGGTATTGAATCGGTAATTTACCTGCTAATTTTTCTAGAACAAGACTTGCTTGGCGGAGGTTCATCATATGATTAGTAACCACAACCATCTCTTTTTCATTATTAATTGAAATGGTTTTAGCCGAAACGACACCTGGAATTTGCTGACTTTGACTTAAGGTGCTAACATCAATCCATTTTTTCTGATAGACGACCTTGCCTCCTAATAACAAGCCAAATACAAGGAGACCGACAAGGCTAATCAATAGTATTCGCTGTTTTGTCATCGCATTTTCCTCCGTTTGCTACACTTCACGCTATATCGACATTATAGCACGGGATACATCGTTTCGAGAGGAGATCTTATATCCATTAATGGGAAAAATATACAGACGGGTAAGGACACGCTAAACCGTGCCCTTACCCGTCTATTTTTGGCAAACATAAATCATTTTGGCAAAATTAAACCGATACTAACCTATTTTACGTAGCAATTTGCGAGCTTTACGCAAATAATCAAGACCAGAAATGACAGTGAAAATCAAGGCAATGTATAGAAGCGGTTGCCCAATCTGGATACCAATGATCGAAAGAGGCCAATCATGCAACAATATGGCGCTAATCGCAACAACCTGAGCAATGGTCTTAATTTTGCCAAGTTTACTGGCGCTAATCACAACCCCATCAACAGCTGCAATGGCTCGGAGTCCCGTCACTGCGAATTCTCTTGCTAGGATAATCCAAGCAACCCAAGCGGTCACCTCTCCAAGCTCAACCAATGAGATCAGGGCAGCGGATACCAAGAGCTTGTCCGCTAGTGGGTCCATGAATTTACCCAAGTTCGTAACCTGGTGGCGCTTGCGAGCGATATATCCGTCTAAGCCATCTGTGGCGGAGGCTAAAATAAAGATCACTGCAGCCACCATGTCTTGATGTGGGAAAATTGCATAACCTTTGGGTACTTTGAGCAGTAAAAAGGTCATAAATACAGGAATTAAAACAATCCGTGCTAGAGTTAAACGATTGGGTAAATTCACGAAACAACCTCTCCTATTAAATCGTAACTATCCGCCTCAAGGATGCGGACGCTAATCATGTCACCTACCTGAAGTAAGGACTGAGTACCTGCGATATAGACCTGTCCATCGATTTCAGGAGCGTCTCCTTCGGTTCGACCCATCCATCGTCCGTCCGGTAGTTTCTGCTCAAGTATCACCGTGGCGACCCGCCCAACCCAACGTTGTTGCCTAGTCGCAGAAATGCCTTGTTGGATCTGCATAATCTGTTCTCTACGCTGTTCACGAACGTCTGGCAGAACTTGATCTTCTCTTTGGCCAGCTGGCGTATTCTCCTCCTGAGAATAAGAGAACACCCCCAAACGATCAAACTGTACACGCTTTACAAAATCGACCATCGTTTGGAATTCCTGCTCTGTTTCCCCCGGGAAACCCGTGATCATGGTCGTCCGAAGGGTAATGTCCGGCATAGCGCTACGCAATTTCCCAATGAGCGTTTCAGCTTCCTCTATTGTACCACGTCGATTCATCTCTTTAAGAATCTTATTGTCCGCATGTTGCAATGGTAAATCAATATACCTGCAAACTTTCGGTTCCTGACGCATGGTTTCTATCAGCTCATCCGTGAAACGCTCAGGATAACAATACATTAACCGAATCCATTCAATACCCTCAATTCGAGCGAGCGCACGAATCAGTTGGGGAAGCCGGAGCTCTCCTTTAAGGTCGAATCCGTAGCGCGTCGTATCCTGGGCAATAACAATAATCTCCTTAACCCCCTGAGCAGCCATGTCTTGGACTTCCTGTATCACTGATTCCTCCGAACGGCTACGAAAATGTCCGCGTACATACGGAATGACACAGTAAGTACAGTAGTTATCGCACCCCTCTGCGACCTTAACATAAGCTAGATAATCGGGAGTGGATCGTTTGCGAGGCATTAACTCATTATGAAGAAAATCTGGTGCGCCAGTTTTAATAAGAGTTGTCCGTGTGAGCTCAGCCGTTTGAGCTAGTTTCGTAATTTCATCAATATTCCCAGTACCAAGTACACCATCTAATTCAGGTATATCCTGCATTAATTCAGACCCGTACCGTTGCGCCAAGCACCCTGTCGCAATTAGGGTCTGGCAAGAACCAGATTCCTTAAACCGAGACATCTCAAAAATAGTCTCAATCGATTCTTCTTTTGCCGATTGTATAAATGTACAGGTATTAACTACGATAATATCTGCCTCTTCGGGGTTTTCAGTAAATATATATTTTTGGGCAAGTAATCCCGACATTACTTCACTATCTACTTGATTCTTTGGACATCCCAAAGTGACAACCGCAACTTTTTTTGTCAACGTTACACCTCAAATCATAGATCTACCTTTTCTAGTATAAACCAACGCTTCCACAAGGTCAAAAAAAAAATCAAAAGGATGGCCCTCATGCCACCCTCCGGTTTAACTCTTTCTTATTACTTGTTCAGATCTTGCCGTTCAGCTGTCGCAATATATATCACATTTTCTCCAATATTTGTTGCATGATCAGCAAACCGTTCGAGATAGCGGCCCACAAAAGTCAAGTACATCCCTTGATCTAAGTATTCTGGTGTTTGAGTCATGATGACCAAGAGATCGCGTACTACTTGATTATACATATGATCTACCGCGTCATCTTGCACTGCCAGATTATGTGCGAGTTCCATGTCCTCATTACTATAAGCTTCAAGCCCCTGACGCATCATATCAAGTGCCTTTTCAGCCATCAATGGAATATCAATAAGCGGTTTACAGAGAGGTCCCTCAATTCTTCGCCCCACCTTGGCAATACCAATTGCCAAATCGGCCATCCGTTCAAGATCTGTCGATATTTTCATCGCAGAAATGATCTTCCGTAAGTCCTTCGCAACAGGCTGCTGAGTTGCGATCAAACGCACACACGCATCATCTACTTGCCGCTCGAAATTATTGACCAGTTGATCCTCTGCAATCCAATATTCTGCTTGAGTCCGGTCAAGTGTTATCAGTACTTGCATACACCCTTTTAAGATTCTTTCGACTTCCTTGCCCATGTCTTTAAGTAAGTTCGTCAACATCAGCTGTCCTTCATTGAGCGACTGGCGCATTGATTCTCCCCCTTCATTAACCAAAACGGCCTGTTATGTAGTCTTCCGTTCGTTTGTCATTCGGATTAGTGAAAATTTCCGATGTCGGCCCGTGTTCCACTAGCTCCCCGCTTAGAAAGAACGCTGTCGAATCTGCTATCCGAGCGGCCTGTTGCATATTATGCGTCACAATGAGAATTGTATAATTTTCTTTCAGCTGTCTGATTAATTCTTCAATATGCGTAGTTGCAATTGGATCTAAGGCAGAAGCTGGTTCATCCATGAGCAGTACTGACGGCTCTACTGCCAGCGCCCTAGCAATGCATAGACGCTGTTGCTGCCCACCCGACAAGCTCATTCCGGAATAATTTAAACGATCTTTCACTTCATCCCACAATGCCGCCATGCGTAAACTTTTCTCTGCACTGGCTTGTAACTTTTGCTTGCTTTTCATTCCATTAAGTCTTAGTCCAGCCACAACATTTTCATAAATACTCATGGAGGGAAATGGGTTCGCCTTCTGGAACACCATGCCGACTGTTTTGCGCAACGCCACGGGATCTTGATCGTAAATACTTTCGCCATCCAAAATGATTTCACCTTTTACTTTTGTCCCGGGTAAAGTCTCGTGCATGCGATTAATACAGCGCACAAAGGTTGATTTACCGCATCCCGAAGGCCCGATGATTGCCGTTACTTGATTTGGCGCTATTTGCATATTTATGCCCTTAAGGGTTTTATTAGACCCATACCATGCTTCAAGATGCCGAACAATTAAACTCTGACCCATTTGAAAACCACCTCCCCTAGTTGCTCCGTGACCGAAATGCTAAACGCGCAATTAAATTTAAAACAATGACCATTAAAATTAGAACCAGAGATCCTGCCCAAGCTTGTTGATGCCACTCTTTGTAGGGAGACGTTGCATACTGATAAATTTGAACAGGTAACGCTGCAATCGGTTCATTCAGTGAATGCGCCCAGTACTGGTTTCCTAAAGCAGTGAACAGAAGTGGGGCTGTTTCCCCCGAAACACGGGCAACCGCCAGCATAGCTCCAGTAATAATACCTTTCGCAGCCGTCGGTAAGATGATTCTTAAAATAATTACCCTTTTCGAAATTCCTAGGGCGTATCCCGCTTCCCTAATCGAATGGGAAACAAGCTTCAGCATTTCTTCTGTCGAACGAATAATAAGAGGGATCATAATGATTGCAAGAGAAAGTCCTCCGGCAAGGGCGGAAAAATGCCCCATTTTCAAGACCACTGCCGTGTATATGACAATACCGACAATAATTGAGGGAATCCCAGTCAACACATCGGTGGCAAAGCGAACTCCAATACTAAACCAACTGGTCCGATCATACTCTGTCAAATATATTGCCGTAAGAATACCAATTGGAATCCCAATTAGAGTAGCGATCGCAACCATGATAAGTGTACCCACGATCGCATTGGCCATGCCACCCCCGGACAAACCCATTGCCTTCGGTAAATTAATAAAAAATTCGAAGTTCAAGGCACTAAAGCCGTTCTTAACAACGTAGCCCAGAACTCCGAATAGTGGAACTAGGGCAATAAGTGTTGCTATGGTGAAAATTCCCATCATCGTCAGATTGCGATATCTACGAAGGCGATCATTCATTCGAAGTTCCTCCCTTCGGTCCACGAGCTACTGACCAAACCAGAAAACGAGCAAAAACATTCAGTATAAGAGTAATTCCAAACAGAATAAGACCTATTTCAACGAGCGCACTTAAATATAGGGCATATGTAGCTTCGGTAAATTCGTTGGCAATCACAGCAGCCATAGAATAAGCGGGAGCAAACAATGACGGGAGAATATCAGGACGATTACCAATCAACATGGTTACCGCCATCGTTTCTCCTAGGGCTCGACCTAATCCAAGCATAATCCCACCTAAAATCCCTGATTTGGCATAAGGAAGAACCGCCAAACGAATCATTTCCCATTTCGTAGCGCCCAGAGCCAAGGCGGCTTCCCGCTGTGCATTAGGCACTGCAGCCATGACCTCCCCTGATATCGCAGCAATTGTTGGAAGGATCATCACTGCCAAAATCAACCCACCGGCTAACATGCCAAAGCCGGCTGGGGTACCTTGAAACAGAGGAATAAACCCAAACCACTTAGCGAGTCCCGGTTCGACAGTTTCTCTCAACCAAGGGGCTAAGACAAAAATTCCCCATAATCCGTAAACAACACTGGGGATTGCCGCGAGCATCTCTACCAAAAAAGCAACTACAACACGAACCTTTGACGCAGCCATCTCATTAAGAAAAATAGCCACTCCGAGACCGATCGGGGTTGCAATGAGCAAGGCCAAAAGAGAGGTTACTAACGTCCCGTAGATAAATGGCAGGGCTCCAAATTGTTCCTTGACTGGATCCCAAACGCGACCTGTAATGAAGCTAAAGCCAAATTTCTGGATACTCGGGAGCGCCGAGTCATACATCTGCCACCCCATCCAAACCATGAGAACCAAAACACTGATGGCCATCAAAAGCGTCAACAAACGAAATGTCTGATCTCCAATGGAAGCTGTGAGTTCAGTCTTTTTACTCATATCTTCTGATCCTTCCGCCTTCCTCATTCACCTATCTATAGAAAACGTGGCTTGAATCAAGCCTTTTGGCGAGGGGATCCTTAAAATCCACTTATTCTGCAACAAATCACTTCATATAAGTATACAGTAAACAGTGTGAAAAGCCCAGCATGAGCTGAGCTTTTCACACTGTTCGCGACATTTTCCGAGATTTTCTACTTCAGTATAGGTTGGCCTTGAGTTGTTATGGATTTAAGCATCGTTTCTTCACGACTTACTAATGCCGTTGGCAACTTCGCATATTGTAATGCTTCAGAAAGGTTCTGTCCGTCATGAATAGTCCAGTTTAGAAAATTTACTAGTGCCGTGCCTTTGGCTTTGTCTTTTTGATCCTGGTAAATCAAAGCCCAAGAAAAGCCAGCAATTGGATAAACCTCAGCACCAGGAGCATTGACGATCGACACTCTCATGTCGTCAGGAATCTTAGCTGCTGCAGCAGCTGCGGAAGCCCCTTGAAGGGATGGAGCTAACCATTTACCTTCCTTGTTTTGCATCATGCCAAAGGCTAGGCTGTTTTGAACGGCATAAGCAAGTTCCACGTAACCTATAGCACCCGGAGTTTGTTGAACAACGCCCGCAACACCGGCATTTCCTTTACCGCCAACCCCAGCCGGCCAATTCAATGAAGTTCCTTTACCCGCCTTACTTAACCACTCTGGGCTTACACTGCTTAGATAGTCTGAGAAAATATACGTCGTTCCGCTTCCATCTGAACGATGGGCTACGGTAATTTTTAGATCTGGTAAAGATATTCCTGGATTATCAGTAGCGATCCGCTTATCATTCCAATTAGTAACCTTACCTAGGAAAATATCCGCCAATACAGTTGGAGCTATCTTAAGATTTTTCGGGGCATTGGGAACATTATAAGTAACCGCTTCGGCACCTAGTGTTAAAGGGATGTGTAGGATTGTTCCGCCTTTAGCTCCTTTGATTTGTTCATCCGTCATTGGACCATCCGTTGCACCAAAATCAACGGTTTGCTCTGAAACCTGCTTAATACCTGCGCCACTGCCTACGCCTTGATAGTTAATTGTGATGCTTGGATTTGTTTTGCGATACTCCTCGATTTGTTGGTTTAACAGTGGATAGACAAAGGTGCTTCCTGCCCCAGTTAAATTAACCGGTGCGGCTGTCTCTTTACCTGGTGTACTTGGATTCTGAGCTCCGCACCCTACGATAGAAAGTGCTAACATACCTGTTAATATGCAAGTTAGAAATTTACCCTTTTTCCTTAACATTAAATGTCCTCCTGTCAAATATTTTTTTCACGGACTATAAGTAATGTAACATACAAAGATTAGCTCCAAGTTATGTCTGTGTAAAGTTTGTGTTAAATGGCAACATTTAATGTATAACGATTAAAGGAATTATAAATCCCATGTCGAATTAAGGCCCTAAGAAACTTTAGTGAGGTGTCATGTGTGTTTGATCAAACGATAGACCCTATCGACTCGTGCGGCTGTGGTGATACAGGATATTTGACTACCCGAACTGTTCCTATTGACTTGGTCCACGGTGTCGGACGCATAGATAAAGTTCCTGTCTATCACTGCAATTCCAAAGTCTGTGAGCAATTCACCCTACCCCCGATCGTTTCGCGCCGCCTCGATGATATTGCGGAAGAGATGGAACGGGACCAATCAACGGAAGCTGTTTATACCTGGAACTCCCATCAAGAACAATCCCTAGACCCACTTCAACGCTCAAATGAACAAACCCATTTACAGGCTTTTACCCTTCAGTTTGCCAGCCGCGAATATGCAGATGCCCATGTTGTGCAGATCGTACCCGGCCTTGAAGTATTTTTTCAGAGTACGCTTGAAGACACGGAGTACTATCTCCTACGCTACGAACCGGATACCCGCACAGATGGAATATGGTTTTCTTTTCTGAAATTTTACTATGAAGAGCCAGAATTCACGTACGAAAATTTCCTTGAATGGTCAGAAGAAGGACACCTGAAAGAAATTGGTCGCATTACCCTAGATGAGGTAGAGGATACATTAACCGATGAATTCGGAGACTAGCTTTTCTTACCTCCGCGATGTTTTCTTTTGCCCTTATGGATTAGGTTATCGGCACCCCGCCAAAATCTGGCTTTTTCCTTTTCTTTAATACCTTCGCTCGGCGTATCTTTGCTCGGCGCACCTGTATACGCTACTTCTTTGCTTCGCACGCCTTTAAAAGGTGCCTCTACACTTTGCGCACTCTTATGACCGCCAGCTTTACTTGGGGCACCCTTATAGGGTGCTTTTTCTGTTCCCCGTATGTCCTTGAATCGCCC
>DHJG01000082.1:7348-11217 GCA_002404215.1 Desulfosporosinus sp. UBA4726 | reverse complement strand
GGCAAGGGAGTTCCGTACTCAGCGATGCAGGCTGCGCCTGCTTCTACGACCTCCCATTCGATTGGTGCCCCACTAGCGGTGATCACATCTTGGGTAGCTTTACTAACCTCTGGACCGATCCCATCGCCAGGAATCAACGTTACTTTAATAGACATTTAAAAGTACTCCCTTTCAGTAATCATAATTAAATAGATAACCAATTGAAACATAGTTCTACTAACCTCGTTGCTTCAACATATCCCCATATATATAGACTAATTCTTTGTCAAAAAGCGAACGCTTCATATCGACGGCCAACGACCTGACCCGTTTCAACATCTCTTTGGCGTCCTCATCCGTCATCTCTTTACCATACTCAATGAGGAATTTCGCCTTGATAGACGCCGTGCCCGAGTGTTTGCCTATTACAATCTGCCGTTCCAGTCCCACATCTTCAGGCCTGAAGGCTTCATAAGTCGAAGGGTCCTTTAATGCTCCATCTGCATGAATCCCCGATTCATGGGCAAACATATTACTTCCTACGATCGACTTCCAAGGGGGAATCATTCGACCCGAGGCCCGAGCGACATATTCAGACACCTCAACAAAACGTTCCGTCGCAAAAGACAAATCAGTATCTAATAAGTGTTTTAAGGCCATAACCACTTCCTCTAAAGCAGCATTACCGGCCCGTTCTCCCAAGCCATTGACCGTTACCCCAACATGTGTCGCTCCGGCTTTGACTCCTGCTAACGCATTGGCTGTTGCCATTCCGAAATCGTCATGGGTATGCATTTCAACGTCAATACCAGCTTCTTCGATCAGGGTTTTAATATTATCATATGTTTTGAACGGATCCAAAATCCCCACGGTATCGCAATAACGCAAGCGATTGGCACCCGCTTTTTTCGCTTCTTTAGCAAATTGCACCAGAAAATCCATGTCTGAGCGCGAGGCATCTTCCGCATTGACGGATATATACAGTCCTTCGCGTTTAGCAAAGGTGGTTGCCTTGATCATCCGTTCCATAACGTCCTCGCGAGTGGTCATGAGTTTATGCTGAATATGAATATCCGAGGTGGAAATGGAAATCGCCACAGCATCGACACCACAAGCTAAAGAGGCCTCGATGTCAGAAATTACCGCCCGATTCCAACCCATAATACTTGCTTTTAAACCCAATTTCACAATATCACTTATGGCTTGCTTTTCATCGCCACCCATGATAGGTACACCTGCTTCGATTTGATGAACCCCAAGCTCATCAAGCAATCGAGCTATGCGCAATTTTTCTTGATTTGAGAAAACAACCCCTGCAGTTTGTTCCCCATCGCGTAGCGTGGTATCCACAATGACTAAATGTCTACTCATTAGTTAGACTCACCCCTCTTTATAAACAGTAAGAAAACTATCTAGGTTTAGCATACAGCTAGATTTAGCTCAACCTTTATACTAGCATAGTACCCCTCGTGTTTGAAGGATATCCACTTCTTTATACTGTATACTTTTAAAGTTTATTGCTGAAACGCCCCTCAGCATAATTAAAAGCCGACTCTCCTAATTTCGGATCGTCGACTATACGTATCGCTTCAATAAATTTCAAAACTATATTACATGATTTAGGGCATACTTTAATGTCATTATATATTACATTAAACTACAAGTCTATACTTTATCGAACATTCTTGTTATGCTATATAAAGTTTCAATGTCTGTATAAAACTAGCTAGGAGTGATCGTCATGGCAAAAATTCAACTCCCCAATAGGCCTTTTGGTCCTTTTCCAACGGTTCTAGTAGGTGCGTCTGTTAATGGCAAACCGAATTACGCTACCCTTGGAGCATACGGAGTGGTTAGCATGCAACCTGTACTTTATATTTCCTTGAAAAGTACCCATCACACTACCTTAGGTGTGAAAGAAAATGGATATTTCAGTGTCAATATTCCCTCTGCAGAATTAGTACAGAAAACTGATTATTGTGGTATAGTATCCGGAAAAACAACTGACAAATCAAATCTCTTTACACCATTTTATGATGAAATCGGAAAAGCACCTATGATCAGCGAGTGTTCCTTGAATTATCTGTGCAAGGTTATACAAACCATACCTATCTTTGATTTCGAAATGTTCTTAGGAGAAATAGTAGCCGTATTTGGTAATGAAGAGTGCCTGACAAATGGTAAACCGGATCCTATCAAGATTAATCCCCTAATTATGATGGACACTAATTATTGTGATTTGAATAAAGTGGTAGGAACGATATTTACTACAGGACGAACCATAGCCCCATCATAACCCTACCTATCTTAAGATTTTTACTGTGAAGTACCCGAAAACGTCTCTCTTTTAAAGATAAGGGGGGCCTCTCATGAAGAGAAGCCCCCCTTATCTTTATGCTAATTTTTCCTTGAGCAACTGATTGACAAGACCTGGATTAGCCTGCCCCTTGGTGGCCTTCATGATTTGACCGACAAGGAAGCCAATTGCTTTATCTTTTCCGGCTCGGTAGTCCTCCACCGATTGGGGATTAGCAGCAATTACGCTGTCAATAATCCCAAGTAATGCCCCCTCGTCACTGATCTGTTCGAGTCCTTTTTCCTTGACTATAACCCTAGCATCCTTACCCGTGTTATACATTTCTTCAAGAACACTCTTGGCAATCTTCCCGCTGAGGGTTCCTTTGTCCATGAGTGCAAGAAGTTCCGCTAATTGCTTAGCCGATATCGGAGAATTGACCACACTACACTGATGAGTATTGAGCAGACGAGTAACATCTCCCATTACCCAGTTCGCCAACGTCTTGGCATCTCCATAGACTGATAAAGCCTCATCAAAGAAATCCGCCATCGCTTTTCCCTGGGTTATCAGGGCTGCATCATAGGCTGACAAACCCAATGACTGCAACCGGGTACGGCGCGCCGCTGGAAGCTCGGGGAGGGTTTTACGGATTTTCTCCACCCATTCCCGATCTATAATTAATGGGGCCAGATCGGGTTCAGGGAAATAGCGGTAATCATGAGCTTCTTCTTTGGAACGAAGCGTTAGGGTAATTCCCTGACCTTCATCCCAAGTACGTGTCTCCTGGACCACGCTTTCACCCGCATCTAACCTACGCGCTTGACGAGCCACTTCATACTCCATACACCGCCGGACAGAACTGAAGGAATTCAAGTTTTTTGTTTCCGTGCGAGTCCCCAAGGCCGTCTCTCCGAGGAGCCGTAGCGAAACATTAACATCAAACCGTACTGAGCCTTGCTCCAAACGGCAGTCCGATACTTCTGTATACTCAAGAATTTGAACCAATTGTTCGAGATAGGCCAAGACTTCTGGAATCGAGCGTAGGTCGGGCTCGGAAACGATTTCCAAAAGCGGCACCCCTGCTCGGTTATAATCTACAGAAGACTCATTAGAGGTTGAGATAGTTTCCCCACTATGCACGAGCTTCCCTGCATCTTCCTCCATGTGGGCCCGTGTGATCCCAATCCACTTCTTCTCTCCGTCCACCTCTATCTCCAATCCGCCCTTGCCACAAATCGGCAAATCAAATTGAGAGGTCTGATAATTCTTCGACAGATCTGGATAGAAGTAGTTTTTCCGGTCAAATTTTGAAAACTCCGCGATCTCACAATCCAAGGCTAAGCCAGCCATAATCGCATAATTCACTACTTCACGATTAAGAACTGGGAGCGCTCCAGGCATACCAAGGCATACCGGGCAAACATGCGTGTTTTGCTCTCCCCCAAACTCCGTTGTACATCCACAGAAAATCTTTGTCTTGGTTTGGAGCTCAGCATGAACCTCTAGGCCACAGACCATTTCGTATTTATCAGCGACTACCACCCGCAAGCACCTCCTCAGACAAACTTGGTTTTAACGTGTGATAATTCGT
>DHJG01000082.1:5491-7142 GCA_002404215.1 Desulfosporosinus sp. UBA4726 | reverse complement strand
TACATCGCTAAAGGGTTCGCCGATTTTTCCCCAAACTTAAATGCCGCTGTCGGAGCTGTGGGAGAGAGCAAAACATCAAACTTCTCAAAGGCCTTATCAAAATCCTGTTTAATCAGAGTTCTGACCTTTTGGGCTTTCAGATAATAGGCATCATAATACCCCGAACTTAAGGCATAGGTTCCGAGCATAATCCTTCGTTTCACTTCTTGCCCGAATCCTTCCGCCCGAGTTTTCTTAAACATACCCAAGACATCCTCCGCCTCTGCCCGATAACCGTAGCGTACACCATCATAGCGAGCCAGATTTGAACTTGCCTCGGCGGTAGCAATCAGGTAATAAGCTGGTATGGCGTACTCTGTATGAGGTAGCGAACATTCAGATACCTCCGCGCCTAAATCGATCAGGGTTTGAATCCCGGCTTGAATTCCCTTCGCGACCTCTGGGTCAATCCCTTCGCCGTAATACTCCCGAGGAATCCCAATCTTCATACCTTTGATGTTATTGACTAGGAACTTAGTATAATCCGGTTTCTCATAAGAGACAGACGTCGAGTCCAGAGCATCATATCCTGCGATGGCATTCATCACCATTGCATTGTCCCGCACAGTTTTGGTCAACGGACCGATCTGATCAAGTGAGGAAGCGAACGCAATAAGACCAAACCGAGAGACTGCACCGTAAGTCGGCTTCATGCCAACCACTCCACAGAACGCAGCTGGTTGACGAATGGATCCCCCCGTATCTGAGCCTAGGGCAAAGGCAGCCTCATCGGCTGCTACGGCTACCGCTGAACCCCCTGAGGACCCTCCTGGAACACATTCCAAATCCCAAGGATTGCAAGTTTTCTTAAAATAGGAATTCTCGGTTGACGAGCCCATGGCAAACTCATCCATATTTAGTTTGCCGAGTAGAATCGTTCCCGCAGCGCGCAGACGGTCTGTCACTGTGGCATTATACGGAGGAATGAAATTTTCCAACATCTTTGAAGCGCAGCTTGTGCGAACCCCTTCCGTGCACATGTTATCCTTCAAGGCCATTGGAATTCCTGCTAAAGATCCTAAGACCTCTCCCTGGGCGATCTTTCGGTCAACCTCAGTCGCCTGGGCTAAAGCCTGATCTTCTAGGACTGTTAAATATGCTTTCAACCCCGGATCCACCGCATGAATCCGCGCTATGTATGCTTTAGTCAACTCTGTGGAGCTTATGTCTTTATGTAAGAGAAGCTCTTGCAGCTCACTGACTGATTTTTCCGCAACGCCCATTATTAATATAAACCTCCTTTTTAAGTCAAACTAATCTTCGGTACCCTAAAGAAGCCATCTTCTCCATCCGGGGCGTTCTTTAGGGCTTTTTCATGATTAATTGATGGTCTAACTTGATCCTCGCGCATAACATTGTAGAGTGGAACAGCATGAGCCGTAGGTACTACATCATCCGTATCTAATTTCTCCAACATAGCCGCATAACCTAAAATGGAGTTGAGTTGTTCAGTATATTCTTGGGTTTCCTGCTCGGTCAACTCCAGGCGCGCCAATGCTGCTACGTATTCAACGTCTTCACGTGAAATTGTCAACTTATTCACCTTCCCTTTGGATAATTTCTTACTTTACCCTCTATCATAGCAAATATGGGAGAACGAGGCAATAAAAAC
>DHJG01000082.1:4675-5352 GCA_002404215.1 Desulfosporosinus sp. UBA4726 | reverse complement strand
AGTTGAGAGATTATTATGACGAATTATCATGAATTTTTTCATCAATTATTACAGTTTTTTAGATCCTTTGTTGTGGAAAAATCTACGGTTACTCGCACAGTCAAT
This sequence comes from Desulfosporosinus sp. UBA4726, assembly GCA_002404215.1. GTDB lineage: Bacteria > Bacillota > Desulfitobacteriia > Desulfitobacteriales > Desulfitobacteriaceae > Desulfosporosinus. Next base: position 5,247 of record DHJG01000082.1, on the reverse strand, counting down.
CGCCTGGAAAAAGTGACTTAGTCAAGCACGTGCACTCATTTTCTCTCTTTTCACAGGAAAATTAACTGTTATTTTCTGTTTCACCATTTCTCACCTAAGAACCGAATCGGACTTGCTCTCAAATTCCCCATCTATGATGGAGGGATGGGGACTAGTCCTTTTGTACTAGAATTTACAATCCCTATATCTTGTTTTTATGGATTTGATTTCATATTAGCGTTGTCGTATTTCTGTGTATTTTTATGTGATTTTTGCGGCATGGTAAACGGATGTTATTTTTAGGATTTCTTAAAAAGAAAGGTGGGGAATTTTGTGAATGTTAATAAACTATTTTACAAGAGTTTGTTCGATGGTCTTTTCTCAGATCCCTGCGAAGTTGAATTCTGGGACGGGGATATTCATCAATTTGGCGAAGGGGATACGAAGCTGCGGATCATTTTACGTGAACCCCTTCACAAGTCTGAGCTCATTGGAGATGCTTCCCTAGCATTTGGCGAAGCGTATATGCAGGACAAAATAGAAATTGTGGGAGATGTCCGGGAAGTCATCGAATCTCTCTTTAAGAATCAAGA
>DHJG01000082.1:2328-4511 GCA_002404215.1 Desulfosporosinus sp. UBA4726 | reverse complement strand
ACGTTAACCTATTCTTGTGCTTATTTTAAATCTCCAGCAGATACTTTAGCTCAGGCTCAAAAAAACAAAGTGGATCATATTTTACGTAAACTCAATCTAACAAAAGGCCAGCGACTACTGGATATTGGCTGTGGCTGGGGAGAATTAATCCTCGCAGCCGCACAAAAATACCAGGTTAAGGCCCTTGGTATCACACTTAGCCAGGAGCAGTTTGAACAAGTTAAGAGCCGAATTGATCATGAACATTTAGAAGATTTGGTTGATGTGCAACTCTTGGATTACCGTGAAATTAAAGATCAGGTCTTCGATCGAGTTGTTAGTGTGGGAATGTTGGAGCATGTGGGAAAGGAACATTTAGAGCAGTATTTTGTCACTGTCCAAAAATTACTGACCGACGGTGGAATTTCTTTACTGCACTCCATCACAGGACGGGATGAAAACGGCACAAATTCTTGGATTAATAAGTACATTTTTCCTGGGGGCTATATTCCTATGGTTTCTGAACTAATTGGCCAGATGGAACGTCACAATTTTTACTTACTTGATCTTGAAAGCCTGAGAAGTCATTATACTCGCACTTTAGAACATTGGACTCATAACTTCGAACAAGCCTTACCGAAAATCCGCGAGACTAAAGATGAATCCTTTATCCGTATGTGGCGCCTCTATCTTCAATCTTCTGCCGCTTCTTTTAACTGTGGGAACATTGACCTACACCAGTTTTTATTCAGCAAGGGTCCCAATAACTGCCTACCATGGACCCGAGATTATATCTATAAATAGACTTCAGAGCCAACACGCACTTATCTACCGTTAGCCTTCTATGCAGCAATCTAACAAATACCCTCAGATGTGACACTTAGATAATATTTCACAGTAAAAGCCGGTTCTTCTGTATGGAGAAACCGGCTTTAAGTAATTAATCTGTATAGGTATCAAAAAGGTCACTCAAGCAACTGGTTAAATTCTTCTTCGGTTAGAACCGGCACTCCCAATCCTTGCGCTTTCTCAAGCTTTGAACCGGCTTTTTCACCGGCAACGACGAAGGCTGTTTTTTTACTGACGCTACTTGCGGCTTTCCCGCCATGCTCTTCGATGATTTTCTCAATCTCCCGCCGCTCCCAATGCTCTAGGGAACCGGTCACAACTATGCTTTTACCAGCAAATATTTGCGGTTTAGACGATTCTTCCGCAGTCATTGATACGTCAGCTTTACGCAATTTAGCAAGAAAACGATGTGTACTTTCCAGATTAAAAAACTGCACCAGACTTTCCGCCATGGTTGGTCCGACATCCGAAATGGCTTGTAGTTCTTCCACCGTCGCACCCAACAATTTATCCATAGACCCAAACGACTGGGCCAAAATCTTCCCAGATTTTTCTCCAGTATGACGAATTCCTAACGCGAAAATCAATGGAGCCAGTCCTCGCGCTTTGCTGTCTTGGATCGCTTTTAGTAGATTCTCCGTCGATTTTTTTCCCATTCGCTCTACAGGTGTCAAATCATCGAACGTTAAAGAGTATAGATCGGCAGCATCCTCAATCAATCGAGCATCTAGAAGCTGTTGAATGACGGCAGGACCTAGCCCATCAATAGCCATAGCATCGCGAGAAACAAAGTGAATAATCCCCTCACGCTGCCTAGCCGGACAACTTATACTGTGACAACGATACGCGACTTCGCCTTCGTCTTGCACGACTGGGTTCTGGCATTCCGGACAAAGGTCCGGCATTTCGAATACCCGTTCCTCACCAGTACGTTTTTCTGGTAACACCCGGACAACCTCTGGAATCACGTCCCCTGCTTTTTGCAAGAGCACATAATCCCCGATCCGGATATCCTTTTCCCGGATGTTATCTAGATTATGTAGTGTTGCGCGACTCACTGTTGACCCTGCGATAGAAACTGCTTTAAGAACGGCGGTGGGCGTTAAGACCCCCGTACGCCCCACTCGAATGACGATGTCTTCGACCACCGTTTCAACCTGCTCGGCCGGAAATTTATACGCAATCGCCCAGCGGGGGCTTTTGGCTGTAAAACCAAGTTCCTGCTGAAGTGCGAACTCATTTACTTTAATCACCAGACCATCAATCTCATAGGGGAAATGATGACGCTCAGAAGCCATCCCTTCGCAATAGTTAATGATGTCTTCAATATCCTTAAAAACTTTATACTCGGGATT
>DHJG01000082.1:0-2246 GCA_002404215.1 Desulfosporosinus sp. UBA4726 | reverse complement strand
CATAAGCCCGTCATCATAGGTTAAGGCAACCGTCAAGCCATCTATCTTTAGTTCGACAACATAGTCCACTACTGGGGCAACCTGGCGGATGCGTCGGTCAAACTCACGTAAATCGCCAGGGTCAAACGCATTACCTAGACTGAGGAGAGGCTCCAAATGCCGTACTTTAGTGTACTCTTTGGCTACCTCTCCCCCGACACGTTGAGTCGGAGAATCTGGAGTAACCCAGTTTGGATGGTTTGCTTCCAAGTTCAGCAACTCTCGTATGAGAGCATCGTATTGGGCATCCGTTATACGGGGCTGATCTAGCCCATAATACTGCTTGTTCGCCTCTTCAATTTCCTTACGCAACGTTAAAACGCGCTCGAATTCATCCTTCACTGAAATCCCTCCGATCTCCGTCACATTACTTTAATACTATATTAAGCGAAGTATTTAGTCATTTGTGGAACGACTTGCTTTTTGCGAGACAGAACCCCTGGAAGATCAACACTACCATTGACAATTTCTTTGCCGAAGGCTTTAGCCACTTCTTCAGGGTTTTCGCCAGTGACGATCAACTCAGTGGTATCTACCAAGATGTCTGTAATCATCAAGCAGAGATATGTCATTCCCTCAGCGACACGGTGTGCCTCAATTGCTGCTGTTAATTCGGCCCGAACGTCTTCAAAACCAGCCATACCCATGAGACTGACTTGTCCAATGCCGACTTTTTTCCCACCCATTGTGAAGGCCTTAAGGTCTTCTTCGATCATACTTTGCGATGTACGATCGGCTATGTTGGAAGAAGCTTGGAACATTTCGATGCCGAATGCCTTAGCATCAACGCCGCAAATATCAGCGAGGTAGGCAGCAGTTTCCTTGTCTAGGTCAGTGCAAGTAGGAGACTTGAAAATGACAGTATCCGAAAGAATAGCTGAGAGCAAAATTCCAGCAATCCCTTTTTCCGGAGTTAGTCCTTTTTCTTTGTAACACTGCGTCACGATGGTACACGTGGAACCAACCGGCTCTACACGAATATAAATAGGATCTGCAGTGATAATGCCACCAACTTTGTGATGGTCAACGACTGCGATGAGTTGAGCCGTATCTGCGCCTGTTACTGCTTGTCCAAACTCATTGTGGTCAACTAAGATTACTTTCTTAGGAGTAATGCTAAGTAAGTCATAACGACCGATCAGTCCAACGACTCGTCCTTCGATATCCAAAACTGGATAGTTATAGAAACGTGTTTCTACCATCTTTTTCCGGACGTCATCAACTAAGTCATCTTGTTGAAACGAAACGAGACCTTCAGTATGCATAACGCTTTCAACAGATACACTCGTCGGGAAAACGTTAGTAATCGGACAATTATCATCAGCTTCGCAGATCACTCGTTCGGCGAAAGCCATACCAATATCACCAATTGTAATTATACCGATCATTTTGCCAGCGTCATCAACAACAGGGAGTGTCTTTTTCTGTTCTTTGTCTTTCATGATCTGCCATGCATCTCGCAGAGACGTTGAAGCCACTACAGTATGAAACTCTGCACCCATAAGGTCTTGGACCCGTATGTGTAAGTCTTCCAATACCATTGGAACAGGAACTCCATAATAATTAAGTACAAATTCGGTTTCTTTATTGAGTTTTCCTGCCGAGCAAGCAACAACATTTGTATCTCCAGTTAATTCCTTTAAACGAGCTAAGCCGATCGCTGAACATACTGAATCTGTATCCGGACTTTTATGCCCAACAATGTAAGTAACGTTTTTCATAATAATTAACACCTAAGCCTTTCTTTGTTTGAACTTTTAAACTGTACAATAATGTTAGAGTTTTGTTAACTTGGCATACTCCGCTATCAGTTTTTTAATTACACCGTCAAAAACAATGGTCAGTTCAGCAGTATTACCTTCCCCCTTAATGGAAACGATAATACCTCGACCAAACGTTGCATGTTCAACTTTTTCTCCTATATGATGCGCCTCACCCCCTTTCACAATAGGAGTACTTCCAAAACTCTTTTCCCACGAACCTGAACCTAGGGGAATCGTTCGATCTGATGTGGGCTCTCGCCGCCGAGTCGGTTTGGGCGGAGTGCTGGGACGGCGTTTTGGTGGATCAAGAGGGTCAATATCAATCATTAATGCCGACGGAATCTCCTCTAAGAAGCGTGAGGGTTGATTATATTGCGTCTTGCCATAAAGCATACGCATTTCGGCATTGCATAGATAAAGCTTTTCCCTCGCCCGGGTAATCGC
>DHJG01000084.1:2083-4179 GCA_002404215.1 Desulfosporosinus sp. UBA4726 | reverse complement strand
TCCTGGTGCCCTCAATCGGCCGAATGGGAGATATGTATGGCCGAAAGAAACTTTATGTCAGCGGTTTTGCCCTATTTACATTTGCTTCCCTTTTATGTGGATTATCACAGTCCGGCATACAACTACTAATTTTCAGATTGCTTCAAGCAGTTGGTGGTGCTTTAATTGTAGCCAACAGTACTGCCATAGTCGCTGACGCCTTTCCCAAGGAAGAACTGGGTAAAGCTCTAGGACTCAACATTATGGTTATAAGCATTGCCTTCATCATTGGCCCGATTCTTGGAGGCTTTCTGATGAGCTTTGGCTGGAGAAGCATATTCTTTATTAACATTCCTATAGGAATCATAGGTACGTTATGGTCAGTCGCTCAACTTAAAGAAATTAATAAGACAACGATAAAACAAACGTTTGACTTATTGGGTACCTTAACCTTCTCAGTCGGGGTACTTATCCTATTAATCGCTCTGTCGTTGGGCGCATTTATGGGCTGGACAAATCTCTATGTCCTCGCCTTATTTCTGATTTCCGTAATCTTATTGGTTGTGTTCGTGAAAATCGAAAACAATACCGCCCAGCCAATGCTAGACTTGAGGCTATTTAAAACAAGAGTAATCGCCTTTGCCTATATAAGTAATTTCTTAAATGGTTTGGCTAGAGGTGCTGTAACCTTCTTACTGATTTTCTATTTCCAAGGAATAAAGGGTATGGATCCTCTCCTCGCAGGGCTCTTGTTGTCTCCCTTTGCAATATCAATGATGATTGTTTCTCCGTTCAGCGGTGGGTTATCTGACCGATATGGTGCAAGGGTTTTGAGCTCGGTCGGACTGTTGATCACAGCAGTAGGTCTTGGCGGGCTTATGATGATCACAGCAACGACACCCACTATTGAATTGATTCTATGGATGTTCGTCATGGGCTTTGGTTCCGGGATGTTTTTTTCACCCAATACAAGCGCCATAATGAATTCTGTTCCTCCTGACAAAAGAGGGATCGCAGCAGGGGTAAACACCATGATGAGTAATGCTGGTAACGTGCTAAGTATTGCACTTTCTATGGCCATCATTTCGTCGAGTATCTCTTCCGATGCCATGCAAGCACTATTTTTGGGTACTCAGGTTGGTTCTCAGGGAATTGCAATTAATGAATTTGTTTCAGGTTTAAGAATGGCGTTTACTATTTCCTTTGCATTTAGCTTGACTGCAGCAGTAATGTCCTATTTAAGAGGACCCAAGCCAAACTGGGAGACTGAATAGGTTCTTAACTTTTCTATACAGTCCCACGATATTTGATCACGAAGCAAATAACTATAATTGAACCTTGAATAAGGTGCTCCGCGCAATCGCGAAGCACCTTTGCTTCTTTTTTATAGTTAGTGACTATATGGGGGTACATCTTGTGTATAAAGCAATCAAGGGGCAGTTTATCCATAGCTAATTCTTAATACTTTATAAATTTCGTTCCCGAAGTACCGCAAATAAAGCACTTTTCGGGCACTACTTTCTCAAGGTTTCCACAAACTGGACAAAGATAGTAGAATATTTCTTCCTCCTGTTCTAGATTATCTAGTGCTTCTTTATATAGTCTTGCATGAACTTCTTCTGCCTTTAGTGCATATGTGAAAGTTCTCACTGCAGCTTGATTTTCTTCTTCTTGAGCCACTTTCAGAAATTCCGGATACATGCTTTGAAATTCATGATTTTCTCCATTTACTGCATCCTTTAAGTTCTCAACGGTTGACTTTATCTTACCCGCAACCTCGAAATGCTTTTGGGCATGAATGGTTTCAGCATCTGAAGCTGCTTTGAAAAGCTTTGCAGCATTCTTATTTCCATCTGCTTCAGCTTTTTTTGAATAAGCGATATATTTCCGATTAGCCTGTGATTCTCCAGCAAAAGCTTCCATTAAATTATCCAATGTTTTTTGGTTATTCATAAAGTTCCCTCCCAATAATAGTTCTTGATCTAATCGTTATGCAGAATCCGATCATCGCTGCCTTAATTAGTCCTAGTTTTTAAGTACTGCATAAGGATTAATTATTATCTCTTACAATAATATACCACAAAAGAAATGCTATAGTCTAATGCCTAAAAAAGTCC
>DHJG01000084.1:1210-1852 GCA_002404215.1 Desulfosporosinus sp. UBA4726 | reverse complement strand
AAGTTAAAAAAACTGATTGTCATCATTGTAATTACTGCCCTGAATATGAGGATCATCTATTTGATGCAGCAGTCGGGAAAGAGATGTTTCTAAAAGTAGGCGGAGTTTATTTTTAGATGACACTTAAAAACAAGGTAATCCAAGTATTCGGCGGATTACCTTGTTTAATATGTACTAGCGGAGGATGGGAAGCTGTGAAGTTATGCTTTGTTTTTAGACGATTTGAAGTACATGAAACCCGTGATCATAGCAATTATGAGCAAGCCGAGTGAAAGATATGCTGAATTTGAATCCATTAATGTAAGAGCCGAAATCAAAAAAGCTTGTAATAGTAGATATAATGCCCAAACGCCAANNAGTCTAATGCCTAAAAAAGTCCTCTTTGGAGCCCATCTATAGAACGCAATGTCCTCTTTAGTTGATGTGAGAAAGAAAACGGTCACGTAAAAGGTTCCAGGGTACCCCGGAACCTTTTAACGGATTCTTTCAGAACTATGCTCCAATTGTTCACCTATGACGATATTTAGCTCTCTTTTATATACGGTACACCAAGTTTTGCAGGCACGTTGAAGGACTTTCTTGTAACTTTGAAGGCGTCATTTGTGCTTATACTGAGCTATAAGTTAAAAAAACTGATTGTCA
>DHJG01000084.1:707-1100 GCA_002404215.1 Desulfosporosinus sp. UBA4726 | reverse complement strand
GAGACCGATGAGCGATAAACTCAGACAAAGAAAGAATAAATTTACCAACACACTATCAATCCTCCCCCCTTATAGGATATATCTTAGATGTGACAATATGAATAGCTCAGACATTTTAAGTCTTAGCAAATAGTTTAATAATTTGTAGGGGACTATCTAAGGGTGGCTCTTTTTGTCTTTCAGTATTATGGGACTGAAAAACAAATGATACTATATATAGTCAGAAAATTATAGATGAGAAGTAGGAAATCGGTAAAAAAAATCGAATAATAATTGATTGGTAGATAATCTGAGTGCACGATGGACATAAACTACCACATCGGTGGATAAGCATAGACATGGATTAGATAGTGGAAGTGGGGCATATTAATGTATTTCTCTTATAGATCCTTT
>DHJG01000084.1:0-521 GCA_002404215.1 Desulfosporosinus sp. UBA4726 | reverse complement strand
TTCGGACTCTGCGCTATGATTCCACTGGCTCTTCTGCTTATATACGGCGCCTTATTTTTCATTCCCAATACTTCCGTACAAAATTTTTTATCAGATATTATTCAATCGTATGTCCCAACCCTACCGGATGCTAACTTTAACATTGTTGAGAACGTGTCAAGGTTGGTCGCGGTGGGTTCGAACCAAGTCGGTGTAGTTGGTTTGATTGGCTTACTTTGGACCACTATAGGCGGCTTTGTTTCATTTCAGAGTATCCTGGATACGATATGGGAAATCCGTCATCGGCGATCATTTATCAAGCAATATCTGGTGGGCTTTGGCATGCTCGGAATACTATTGACTTTGACGGTCATTACATCATTGGCAACAACAGTATCACTTGAGTTGGCACAAAGAATTATTCTGAGGGGCAACTTAACATTTTGGCTGGCACTTTTTCATGATATATCTCGCCTGTCGTTTCCAGTGCTGTTATTTTTGACTTGCTATTCTTGTTATCGTTTTGTGCCTTCAGATACGTT
>DHJG01000088.1:1952-4706 GCA_002404215.1 Desulfosporosinus sp. UBA4726 | reverse complement strand
GTTTATAAATTATTTATATAAAGTTTATGAAAAGTTTATTATTATATCTTATAATTAGCACGTACATGTTACACGACTGAGGCTATGTGACATTGCGCGCAAAAGCACCTCCGGACGCGGGGGTCTTCTTATTGTGACGAAAGCCTCTCTCCTTAATCAAATGAACAGAACCCTTAAAAACGGGCGTTGAAAAAAATAGCCTCCTATTGTAGATTTTATAACTCTGCAATAGGAGGTTTTGTTTATGTGAGGGAAGACATTAATAAACGAACAAAGCACAATTACAGTCCAATAAATCTTCAATATTTCGAGGTGGTTGCACCACCAGAATTATAGGATGGCCAATTACGGATCTCAATGGTAAATTTGATGCCACCTTAATTGGACCATTCTTAGTTGCTATTTCTGTTACATGAAATTTACTGGGGATTTCCCTAATACTTGTTGATATTCCAGACTTTGTGACCGCCCACTCCTGACCAACATAGCTTTGGCATACCGCCCACTTTTGGTTAACGTCACTTGCTTGTCTAAAGGCAATTAAATAATCATCCATACTAACACGCTCCCTTAAGTAAATAGGCTTAGCTCTTTCAAGGCATCATATCACTATAAAAACGAAGCCACACACTTTTACTTAATTATATAGAGGCTCTTCCTGTAGAAAAGCGTAAAGAAGCAGGAGCGAATTTCTTAGGATCGCTAAAATCTAAAGTGGATAAAACTGTCGTTGATGGTGACGTATTGCCATATGGAGGGATCACGGTGGAGTTTATCAGGATAATGTAAATGAGCGTTTGGTTGAGTTAGCTAACTAACAAGTAAATATAATTTTAAGAAGGACGCCTGGTCAAAAGTCAGGCGGCCTTACGAAGTATGTTCTGTAATTTGCTTATTTCAGTGAGTTTTCAGAGGTGCTTTGTCCTGCCTCTTAAGTAAAATGTTGATAACAATCAGAAGAATGATGAATCCAGAGACTACTCCGCATAATAAAAAGCCCATACCCGGACCTAACCTTTCTGTTATGCTTCCTGCAAATAGGTTCCCGATGGGGGTAGTACCCGCAAAGGCAAAAGAATATACGCTCATGACTCTACCCCTAAATTGGTCGCTGGAAGTAAGTTGAATAGTCGAGTTTACTGTGACAATAAAGATAATGTTAATAAAACCGATAATGGCAAACATTCCAACCGCGATCGGAAATGAATGAATGAAGTTGAGTATAACGAGAAGCGCGGAAACTAAGAATCCACTACCAACTAGGATCTTAAGTCTGGGATTACCCTTGACCCTGGAGGCGACAAGAAGGGCCCCGATGAGCGAGCCTGCGCCTGAAGCAGATAAGATTAAACCAAAGCCGTGCACGTCTTGTTTAAGGACATCAGTTGCATAGAGAGGTATAATTACATTGAAATTCATAACGAAGGTTCCAACTGCTAACATAGACAGTACTGCAACGAGCAGGATTGGAGAGTGACGAATGTACCGCAGCCCTTCCATGATTTCGACGAGTACTTTTTTTTCTGTCTTTTTGATGACGATTGCTTTCGTATTGATTAAGTAGAGACCAAAAATAACCGGAATAAAGCTGAGGCCGTTAAGAAAGAATAAAGGGCCCGCTCCATACTTGCCCATTAACACAGCTGATACTGCTGGACCAATCATGCGGGCAATATTAACAACAGCTGAATTTAACCCGATCGCGCTTCTAATATCTTTTCTATCCACTAAATCCGGTACATATGATTGTCGCGTTGGAAGATCTAAGGTGTTCACTAAGCCGAGTAGCGCGGCTAACAAGAGAACTTCCCAGTAAACGATATGTCCAGACCATACTAAGAGAGCTAAGGCGAAAGCTTGTAGCATAAGAAAGGCTTGGGTGAACAGAAGTAGCTTCTTTTTTGGATATCGATCGACAACGACTCCCGCGAATAGCGATAAACACATTACTGGTCCGAACTGAGCAACTCCGAGCAAACCCAGCAGAAATGCAGATTTAGTCATGGTATAGACAAGCCACAGTTGGGCTGTAACCTGCATCCAGGTACCAATAAGAGAAATACATTGTCCAAACCAAAAATAACGGAAATTTCGATGGGTCAAGGCTGGAAAGGTTCTCTTTAGTCCAGTTATTATAGTTGAACTACTTATCTGGAGTCATCTCCCTTAATCATTTCTTGGTACTCATAATTAGAAAGAGCACATTTAACCTTATCGTAAAAGTTAAAGCGCTCTTTCTGTTTTCTGTGATCCACAATATTCCGCTACAATTATATAACACTATTAGCGCTTCCGCATACCACCGCCACCAAATATCAAAAAGATATCAAGTATAAACGTAAATAGATTCACAAAATCTAAAAAAATACTGAGTGTTACCATCACGGCATTGTCTGCTGTAGCATACTTAGCGCGTTGAAAATCTAGAGCTGTCATCAAACTGAAAAGAATTGCTCCACCCAACCCAATCAGTAATCCGAAAGGGCTAAAAAGGCTGCTGAAAAACATAGAGAGAATCATAATCCCTATCAGAACTATTAAGCCGATGAAGAGCACTTTAGACATGCTGCTCAAATTACGTTTCGTCATAAGCCCATACGCGCCAAAGACCGCAAAGACAATAAATGTCACGAGTGCTGCTTGAACAAGTACTGCAAGTCCGTCAGAAGTCGCCGCAAGTGACTGAATCAGAGGTCCGAGTACGACTCCAGCGCATGCGGCAAAGATCAAGGCTAGACCTCCTGTTAATCCTGC
>DHJG01000088.1:0-1777 GCA_002404215.1 Desulfosporosinus sp. UBA4726 | reverse complement strand
TGCTTGACATCAATTATGGAAGCGCCGTGATAATAACGGGAAGAATTCTCAGAAGAAGGCATACTCTTTCACCTCTCTCAACCAAATTCAGATGACCAGAAGATCTATAGTTATATTTTATCACTACTTAACGTACTTTTCTAATGTATCTAGAAAACTTCACAGAACCTTAAGATCTATGTGAGAGACTGACCAGTCATTCAGAGGCAATGCAGGGTGTTAGTAAACTAGACATGGTTATAGCCACGCACCCACATGAGGACCATATAGGCTCAATGGATTCAGTAATAAATACGTTCGACATTGGCCAGGTCATTAATCTACTACATCCATGTACAGGGTGACACACTTTGCGATCGCTTGAGAACGCTGAAGGCGTTTAATATGGGAAATTTGCAAAATACACCCGATTAGCGGGGAAGATGGTTAGAGAGTCATCGGATGCCACAAGAACCAGGGAGTCTATAAGAAGCGTGAGGGGCGTATAGAGCAAAGGGGTACAACCTTATAGAGAAGGAGAGCCAAAGACCTGCGAATAATCGACTCGTTGTGGGACAAAATAAACTGGATAAAGAGGGAGAAAGCAGTTGGCTAAAAGTCAAATGTTTTTGATGCTGAGGAACCCCGATAAGGCGGAAAAGTGTAACTATGGAAAGAATTTCAACACATCAATTTATGACCTTAGGGGCAGCGGTACTCATGGGTACATCGTTTCTCCCTATAGCAGCAATCGTTACAGGAGTCGGTGGGCGGGATGGCTGGATGAGCGTCTTGCCGGGATTTGCCGTGGGAATTCCTTATGGTTTAATGGTAATTTCACTTTCAGCTCAGTATCCTCGCAAAAATTTGTTGCAGATTTCAGCAACACTCTTAGGAAAATGGATAGGGAGAATAATAGGGGTCTTATATATTTTGATTGCGGGTTACTATGGCGGTTTGTTGCTGGCCATAGTCGGAAATACCTACGAGAGTGAGATTTTTCCGGTTACGCCCCTCTGGATATTCTCCTTGGGAGGACTGTTACTCGTTTTCTACTTGGTAAGGTCTGGAATCGAAGTGTTTGCACGCTTCTCTGAGGTGCTTTTTCCTCTGATTGTGATTGCGTTGGTTCTGAATATGGGCCTCTCCATTCCTCGGTTTGAACAAGGGGGACTTTTGCCTATTTTGAGTGGGGGTTTAAAACCGCTTCTCTTTGGGGTACTCAAAGTAATGCCATTTCCTATGGAATATATCCTCTTCTTAGCGGGAATCATTTCTTTTTTACCCTCTGGTAAGCAAGAGCTTGGTCAATTGAAGACGGGTGTTTGGCGAGCTGTTTTCTTGGTAGGATTTCTGGAAATGCTGGTTGTCTTAATACAAATTCTTGTTTTTGGACCAGTAGAAACTATCCGCTTGGTCTACGGTATACTTACGTTAGGGAAAATGGTGGAGATAAGTCGGGCGGTTTCGGGGGTCGAATCCATATTTATGGGTTTTTGGCTTGGGGCCTCGGTCATTAAAGTCAGTGCTCTCTTCTTCATGGTGACTTGGGGCTTAGAAACTACGTTTAACTTGAAGGGCTTAAAATGGAAACTTGCTGTGAGCGCCGTATTTCTGGGAATTGCCCTCGGGAACACAAGAGGATCTTCTTTGATGATGGAACTTTTTTTCATGGAAGGTTATCTGATTTTGCCTTTTGTGTTCGTTTGGATCATTACGCTTTGGGGAGTCTCTCGCTGGAAGAAGAGAACGGTTGTTTAAAAGCACTAAATGCTTTCCTGCTAACCAAGGAGGGTTA
>DHJG01000125.1:20551-20680 GCA_002404215.1 Desulfosporosinus sp. UBA4726 | reverse complement strand
GACTCCCGTTAAAACGCCATACCCTCCAAGAACCTTTATAGTACCGACAAGTCCTCCCGTATGGGATTCCTGCTGTAGAGCCATCCCAGTTCCTTGTTCAAGAAAATACTTGTCCAGACTGTAATCCAC
>DHJG01000125.1:10219-20343 GCA_002404215.1 Desulfosporosinus sp. UBA4726 | reverse complement strand
AAACACCCTGCTTAGGTTTATTCTCGCTTACTTGATCGACCACATAAAATTTGCCCTCTTGTTTAAAGCTCACATAGAGATTCTTATTGTTTACCTTGTCAATTGGTAGTGTCACCTTAGACTTTGGTATATCCGAAATCACAAAACTTACAGCAACATAGTCCCCTCGAAATAAGTCCGTCGGGTCAAATGCCTTTGTTTCAACTACTATTTCTCGACCGAAGAGAACCGTAGCTTGAGGTTTAATAGTCATCGCCAGAAGGATCAGCAAGGGAATCGCCACAGCTAGTAAGAACGTTTTTTTCTTAGTCATGCGAGCTTACCTCCCTTTGATGTTTTCATCATTCGTTCAAAGTAGAAACCAAAACCGAGTAACAGTAGCCCTCCAACGATAAAGAACAGCGATTTCGGTAAAAATGCAAAGGTATCTGTATAATATCTAAAGATAGTAATGCACACAAAGATCAGGCTGATGAGGCTTCCTTTTCTAATCAGGACAAACAGCAAGACGACGAAGGCGAGGGCAAAGAGAATACTTACCAAGCGTGTTGACTGAGCACTCACCACTATGTCCCATAAATCAGGCATAGTCAAAATCACACCAGTAATCCCAAACAAAATGTTGCCCTGAACCTGGAAAATATCGAACTCTAAGGTGTGTTTTACTCCGTACATCACAAGTCCTATCACGAAAAAGAGAAGTGCAACATACAAACCCTCAAACTCATAGCTTAGGGTTATTTCAAAGATAAACGTTAAGGCTGTAAGATTAGCGAAGAACAAGAGGAGTCTTGATTTTTCAAAATAGTTATAGGCCAGATACGCAATGGGGACCCCAACCCACCCTGCATACGGGAAACCCTGATCGAACGAACCAAAAAGATAGACCCCAAACAGAAGGTTAGCAAACAGCATTAAATACTTGTCTTTAAGCTGGAACGCCATCGGAAGAACACCCAGGGACCAAAGAAGAAAAGCCGTGGGAAATTCCCCTCCGAAGTTATACATCTGTCCAATGAGAAAGATGCCAGCTCCGTATACCAACGTGCCAAGGTAAATAAAACTACGGCCCGTCTTGGGATTATTCTCAGAAAGCAGGTATCCAGCAAGGTTAACCCCAATGAAAACTCCGAAGATAATCAGGAGTTTGACTAAATGACTGATTCCAGCCCAGTTGCTGGCGATAAAGCTCAAGATTCCGAGACCTACCAACAGTGCACCAATTGTCACTACTACCCGAATAAAGTTAAGTCCGCCCTTAATTTCATAGATCTCAAGGATCCCATTTTTTTGCTCTCCGGTGATAAGTCCATTACTTTCATAGTGGTCAAGCTCTGAACTTACTACTGAGAAATTAGCTTTATTAATTAGTCTTTTCAAAATCGTTTTCCCTCCTCCATATGACCAATTCAGGGTTACAGAATACTTACCTTCCGTCTATCGGCTTTCTCCTCAGCCTATAGGCCTAGCCTGGCATTGGAACTGATCTGCTATGAGGCTTATTGGGGCATAATTTATCTGGAAATTTGTAACTCACTTCCGTGTGCCCCCTAAGTCTGAGTATATAGCAACGCACGTAACTTGGAAAGCTGTCCATACCAAAAAAACAATACCTATTTAATCCTCTACTTTTTGATAGGCCCCAAGGTAAGTATTGGCAGCTAGGAACTATATCCATAAGCAAAAACCCTGCCGCTAAGAGGGCAGGGTTAGACACGTTGTCTCCGTGACAGTAGTGGGCCAATAGATTATTGATTCAAGTCTATTCTCCGAGATAAGCTTTCCGAATATCTTCATTTTGGGCCAAATCTTGAGCCCGGCCTTCCAGAACGATCTCCCCTGTCTCTAAGACATAGGCTCGGTTAGAAATCTCCAAAGCGAGATGTGCGTTTTGTTCTACCAGGAGAATCGTTGTTCCGGCAGCATTAATATCTTCAATGATGTGGAATATCTCCTCCACCAGCATCGGGGCAAGTCCCATACTGGGTTCATCTAGGAGAAGCAGATCAGGATGAGCCATCAATGCTCTACCCATAGCCAACATTTGCTGTTCCCCACCCGATAAGGTTCCTGCCATCTGCTTAATTCTCTCCTTTAACCTAGGAAAGTGATGAAAGACTCGGTCGAAGTCGGCCTGACCGGGCTTACCCTTGCGACTGTGGGCTCCCATAAGCAAATTTTCATAGACAGACATTTCGGGGAAAACACGACGCCCCTCCGGTACGTGAGACAGGCCCATTTCGACAATTTTGTGGGGAAGCATGCTTTCGTATTTCCGACTCCCCTCCCCAGTACCATAAATATACTTTTCTTTAAACACAATCTTACTGTCTTTGTTGGAGGGTTTCAAAAGCCCTGAGATTGTGCGTAAGGTTGTACTTTTTCCAGCTCCATTTGCGCCGATTAAGGCGACGATCTCTCCTGTTTTCACTTCCAGAGAAATGCCGTGCAGGGCCTTAATTGAGCCATAGCATACTTCCAAATTTTCTAACTTCAACATATTTTGGTTACCTCCCTAGCGCCGGATTCTACTTTTAAATTTACCGGAGCCTAAGTATGCTTCGATAACGGCTTTGTTACTGCGAACTTCTAGAGGCGTCCCTTCAGCAATCTTCTTGCCATAGTCTAAGACGGCAATTCTCTCAGATATACCCATAATCAGCTTCATATCGTGTTCCACCAGAAATATAGTAATACCCGTTTCGCGGATTCTGCGAATCATTGCCACCAAAACTACCTTTTCCTGAGGGTTCATCCCTGCTGCAGGCTCGTCTAAAAGAAGAATCTTGGGTCTAGAGACTAAAGCTCGCGCTATTTCCAAACGTCTCTGTTCCCCGTACGAGAGATTTTTCGCCTTTTCCTCCCATTTTGCTGCCAAATCCAGAAACTCCAACGCTTCCATAGATTTCTCTTTCAGCTCCGCCTCTTCTCGCTTCATGCCGGGTAATCGGGTAAAGGCTTGGAACAAACCCGCTTTTCCTCGACAATGAGCACCGATCTTCACATTATCCAAAACCGAGAGTTCACTAAACAGACGGATGGTTTGGAAGGTTCTGGTGATACCCATTTCTGCAATCTTGTGTGTCTGGATTCCAGCTAAGGATTTACCTTCAAGCGCAATCTTGCCATTTGTGGGTTTATATATACCAGTAATCAGGTTAAACACCGTACTTTTACCCGCTCCATTGGGTCCAATCAGTGCCAGTATCTCGCCCTGCTTTACTTCTAAATTTAAGGAATCAACCGCAGTCAGACCGCCAAAGCGGATGGTTACGTCGTCTAGTGCTAATAAACTCATCTTATGCCCTCCCACCAGACTGTTTTTTCTTTGGCCACATTAATGCCCGACGAACAACCTGCCTTAAGTTCACTCCGCCCAGCAAACCATAGGGACGGAAGATCATGATCACGATTAGCAATAACCCGTAAACCATCATCCTATAGTTGGACAGTGATCGCAAGGCTTCGGGAGCCGCAGTAAGCACTATCGCTCCAATAATGGTTCCAGGAATACTTCCCAGGCCACCCAACACGACAATACTTAAAATATCGACGGATTTGAGAAATCCAAAATCGGTCGGCTGAATAAACGTGGTTGTATGAGCAAACAGAGCTCCGCCCACCCCTGCACAAAAAGCGCCAATGGCGAAGGCTTGGATCTTGTATAAGGTTGTGTTAATTCCCACTGCAGAGGATGCAACCTCATCTTCCCGAATGGCAAGCATTGCCCGTCCATTCCGAGAATTTTCCAACCATACCATGGCGAATATAGTCAGGACTACAATTGTCATAACGATAGGAAAGGTCGTTGATCCCTGAATTCCCAAGAAGCCAATGGCACCATTAGTTATTTTCATATTGGTAAATTGGACCCGAACGATTTCCGCAAAACCCAGCGTAGCTATTGCCAGATAATCCCCCGTAAGACGCAATGTCGGAAATCCAATAATTAGTCCAAACAGACCTGCTACGAGGCCGCCAATTAATACTCCAAGTAAAAAAGGCAGGTGATAGTTCACGGTAGCAATTGCCGAAGAGTAAGCCCCTATACTCATGAAAGCTGCATGTCCCAGAGACAATTGGCCCGTTACCCCGGTGATCAGATTTAGGCCCAAAGCCATGATTAAATTTATACCAATAAACAATCCAATGATTAGAACATAGGGTGGCAAAACATCATTAATAACTTGTGAAACATACGCAGTCAAGCCAAGTGCCAAGAGAAACAGTAACGCTTGAGCGAACCAATTGTTTAATAACTTCTTCATTGCCATATCCCCTTACACCTTCTTATTGGCTTTGCGTCCAAGGATTCCTGATGGTTTGAACATGAGCACCAATATCAGGATGGCAAAGGCAAAAGCATCCTTGTACTCGGATAAATTAAAGGTAATACCCATTATTTCGGTTAAACCGATAACTAGTCCACCGATCATGGCACCGGGAATGCTCCCAATTCCTCCGAGCACAGCCGCTGCGAAGGCTTTAAGGCCAGCTAAGAGCCCCATATAAGGCTGAACGGCGTTAAAATAAATGCCAGATAATACTCCTGCTGCTCCTGCTAGGCCAGAACCGATGGCAAAAGTTATAGAAACAACTCTGTCAATATTAACCCCCATAAGTTTGGCAGCATCCTGATCCTGGGCGCAAGCGCGCATAGCCCGACCAGTTTTACTATACGTTACAAAAAGGTGTAAACCAAGCATCAAGAGGGCGGCAACTCCGATAATTACAATCTGGTAAAAAGTAATTTGGAAATCGCCTATGGCGAAGATTCTGTTTTCAAAAAGTTTAGGAAACCCCCGAGTATTGGGCCCCTTCATACGTACCATTAAGGAAGACAAAAAGATCGATACTCCAATTGCGCTGATTAGCGCTGAAAGTCGTGATGAACGACGAAGCGGTTTATAGGCAATCCGCTCGATAACAACTCCGAGCACCATGGTAATAATCATCGCGCCGAATAAGGCAACGTAAACGTTGACATAGTTAGACAGTGCCAAAGTCAGTCCAGCATACGCACCAAACATGTATATTTCGCCGTAAGCAAAATTAATCATGCCGATAATACCGTATACCATGGTATAACCTAAGGCAATGAGAGCATAAATACTACCAAGGGCGAGCCCGTTAACCAGTTGCTGCATAATATTCAAAATTGGCCCCTCCTTAAACTAACGCGCAATAACTTGAAATATTTTAAATTTCTTGGAATGCTTAGTAGCAGCACTGGTCACAGAGGCCAGTGCTGCTACTAATTAAGGTTGAAAAACTTCACTGCGAAAATCCATCTGATCCCTGAGCTTACTAGATCGCCCATGACCGTCGGGAGATAAGTAGCGCTACACCCCTAGATAAGTTCAACTAAACTTCAGATGGAGTTGAATCTCCATCTGAAGTTTAGTTTAGTTTCCTATCTCCAATCCCAAGACTCCCACTTTAAAGGCAGAAGTCCCCGGTTATTTAACTTCTACAGGAACTTTTTTCAATAGGGCAAACTTACCGCCTTTAACTTCCAGCAAGTACACTGGACTCTTGATCGGTTCGCGGGAAGCCTGGAAAGTGATAGTGCCTGATACGCCATCGTAATTTTTGGTCGCAGCCAGAGTATCTTTGAATTTCTCCGGATCTGCGCTGTTCGCATCTTTGATGGACTTGGCGATCAACATCAAGGCATCGTACCCTTGGGCTGAAAACAAATCTGGCAATTCATTGGCGTATTTTGCTTTAAATGCGTTAATGAACTTTTCTGTATTTGCAGTTGGTTGTTCAGGAGAGAAACCAGCATAGGAGATAGAACCTTCTACTGCATCCCCGCCAATTTTCATCAAATCGTCCCCTTGAAGACCATCTCCGCCAACCATGATTGCCTTAATTCCTACTTCTCGAGCTTTCTTCATGATCAGCGCTCCCTCGGTATAATAACCGGAGAACACGATGACATCTGGGTTTGCAGACTTGATCTTGGTAATCTGCCCACTAAAGTCTGTGTCTTTGTCCTGAATAAACTCTTCGATTGCAATATTACCACCATTGGCCTTAATCGCATCGCTAAAGATCTTGGATAACGCAACACTATAATCATTATTTTTGGAAGTAATTAGAGCAACGTTTTTCCAGCCTTTGTCCTGAATGATATACTTCATAGTTGCTGGAGCAGCAATAGTATCCAGCAGAGTGTCCCTAAAAACATAAGGTCCAATTTCCACTACATTAGTACCTGTAGCTCCCGCTGAGAGGAGAACTGTCTTTTTGCTATTGGCAATTTGTCCGGCCACGCGAGTAATACCAGTCGTAGGATCTCCGATAATAGCTACAACCTTGTCTTGACTAATTAACTTATTGGTGATGTTAATAGCCTGATCCTTTTGCCCAGCATTGTCCTCTTCTACCAATTTTACTTGGCGTCCAATAAGACCACCATTTTTGTTAAGTTCGTCAATAGCCATATTTAGACCCTTCAATGTGTTCAGGCCGTACATGGCTACGTCCCCCGTCTTGGCCCCTAGAAAGCCAATCTTAATAGGTTCTTTACTGTCAGTGGTATTTGTTGGGGCAGCTGTATCGTTCTTACTTCCCGCACAGCCACTCAGGGCGAGTAGGGCAACCATAAGTAAACTAAGGGCAACTACAGCTTTACTCCTTCTACGAAACATCTCGTTTCCTCCTCATTCTTATGTACACATAAGTGTATTTTAACATAAATATTTCGATTCTGTACCAGTACGATTTATTGTATAAAGTATACTTTTTTAAGTAAATCCTTACCTAAAGATTCACTTTCTGACTAGTTAAAGAAAGCTCTCCACACAGTTATGGAGAGCTCTTAAATCCTATTTACTTTTTTAACTTAGCCAACGCATCCGCTAGTGCGGTATTGATCAATCCATGATCATTTTGGTTCTGCAAGAACGAACCTACTTCTCTTTTATTAATATTGCCTTTTTCGCTCTCTCTTCGTTTCGTAAAGGCTGATAGTTTTTCACGATACCCACAGGCACAAGAGAACATTTTGTTTTCCCCGTCCCCCCTGATCTCCATTTTTTTATGACAATCCGGGCACCTAGCGTTCGATGTCTGCGATATCCCTTTCCGGTAACCGCATTCCCGATCTTGGCAAACATACATTTCGCCCTTCTTGCCTTTGACTTGGAGAAGGAACTTGCCACATTCGGGACACTTATTGCGCGTCAAGTTATCATGCTTAAAGGTTTGCGCACTGCCAATAACCGTTGATACAAGTTGAGTCGCATACCCTCTGATTCCAGTCATAAACGCTTGGCTGCTTGCCCGTCTTTTGCTGATTTCTGTTAATTGTTGTTCCCACTTGGCGGTTAGTTCCGGCGATTTTAGTTCGGGTGGAACCAAACCGATGAGCTGAATTCCCTTGGACGTGGGTATGATTTCCTTGCCCTGTCGATTCATATAGAAGGAATTAAAGAGTTTTTCAATAATTTCCGCACGTGTCGCCGGTGTTCCCAGTCCATGACTCTGTTCCATCGTTTCCCGCAGTTGCTGGTCTTCAATCAATTTCCCTGGATGTTCCATGGCTGAAAGCAACGTGGCCTCGGTATGTCTGGCTGGTGGTTTTGTTTTACTGGCCACTAACTTAACTGACAAGTTCTTAAGAAGCTCTCCCTTGCGAATTTCCGGAAGGGTTTGCTCCGTTTCCCGGCCCTCTCCCTCATCGTCCAAGCTACCAGGACCAGCGTAGACATTCCGCCATCCTTTGAGCTTGACGATTTTCCCTTGGGCAGTAAATATCTCCCCCTTGATGGCTACTTTAACCGTTGTTTGTTCATATTCAAACGCTGGCGAGAGTACTGCAATAAAGCGTCTCACGATTAAATCGTAAATTTTTAATTCTTCCGAGCTAAGTCTAGACAACGTGGCGGGTTGTTCCGTAGGGATAATGGCGTGGTGATCCGATACTTTCGAACCATCCACGAAGCCTTTGGTAATGATGAGTTTATTTCTCAAGATGCTGCGTGCGAAATCCACATAAGGCCCCTGGGCAATGCTTTTTAACCGTTCCGGCAACGTCGCTACGATATCTTCACTAATATGGCGAGAATCAGTTCGTGGATAGGTCACTATTTTATGACTTTCATAAAGTTGCTGCATGACTGATGAGGTTGTTTTAGCCGAGAATCCGTACTTACGATTAGCATCCCGTTGCAGTTCGGTCAGGTCATACGCCAGGGGAGGAAGTTCCTTCTTGGCCTCTTTTTTAACTTCTAAAATTTCTCCGGTTTGTCCGGTCACTTTGGCCACAAGTTCGTCCGCTTTGTTTTTATCGAATAGGCGAGTTTGACCGTTTTTGTCCTGCCAGCGCAGGGCAAATCCATCAGCTAAGGCATTAATCGACCAGTAGTCTTTCGGTACGAACTGTCTAATTTCATTTTCTCGTTCCACAACCATGGCCAGTGTCGGGGTTTGAACTCTCCCCGCGGAAAGTTGGGCATTATATTTGCATGTCAACGCTCTGGTGACATTCAAGCCAATTAGCCAATCTGCTTCTGCGCGGCACTCTGCTGCAGCAAATAAAGGCTCGTAATCCTTGCCTGGTTTTAAATTGTTAAACCCATCTTTAATAGCTCGCTCGGTGAGTGAGGAGATCCATAAACGTTTAATGGGTTTGTGCCAACCGGCTTTTTTCATAATCCAGCGTGCTACGAGTTCCCCTTCCCGCCCGGCATCTGTCGCAATGATGAGATCGTCAATCTCCGGCATCCTCATTAGATTTTTCACCACACCAAATTGCTTCGACGTTTCTTTCATAACCACTAAATCCATTTTAGCTGGGAGCATTGGAAGGTCTTCAATCTTCCATGATTTATATTTCTCATCATACGATTCCGGGTCTGCAAGCGTCACTAAGTGCCCCAGAGCCCAAACCACAATGTATTTAGAGCCCACAAAACATCCATTACCCTTCTGATTACAATTCAGGATCTTCGCGACCTCACGGCCAACAGAGGGTTTTTCGGTCAATACTAACGTCTTTCCCATCTCATAACTTCCTATCTTTTATAGTCTCATTTAGGTGTCCTCCAGAGATAACTTCTAGTCTCATTATACCGTGTTCTCTAATATTATGCCTCAAATGAACTTGGTCCATGGCTAAAATGGACCTTCACGCATAAGTGCTTCTTTGGGAGCCCTTCTTTGGTAATTCACGATGATGGCCCCTAAGGCAACAAGACCTAAAGCCATAAACATATTCAGTGTCAATCGTTCGCCGGGAATGAATAAAGCGGACAATATAGCTCCGGAAACGGGTGTCATAAACTTGTAGACACTAATTTCTCCAGCCTTATTGTATTTCAAAATTGCATACCAGAGAGAAAACGCCGTTGCGGAGAGAAACGCAGAATAAAAGAGGAGCAACCAAGCTTTGCTGGTAAAGACCATAGCATGAGGTTTTAAGCCAGGCAAACCGACCGCGATCAGGAGCAGAGAGCCTAAAAGCATTTGCCATGCCGTTAGAACAAAGGGATGAACCTCTTGTGAAATCCGTTTCGCCAGAATCATTCCTATAGCACTAACTAAACCGGATAAAATCATGAATCCTTCACCTTGCCAGGAGAAATCCAGGGTTAAGTGCTGTCCTGAATTGATCAAGATAATCCCCGCAAAACCAGCTATTAAGCCAATTATTTTACGCCAATCCAACCGATCATCAATATACACAAAGTGGGCTAAAACAACCACAAAAAAGATACCTGACGAGGATAAAATAGCGCCTTTCATCCCGCTGGTGTGAGCCAGTCCATTATAAAAAAAGAAATACTGCAAACTAATTTGCAAGAGTCCGAGTAAAAACAACTGCGGTAACATTTTCAGCTTAATCTTTGGCGACTGTCGAATGCCCACAACAATTAAAACAAAGATAATTAACGAAGCCAGAAAGAATCGTATTCCGGCGAGTACAATAATCGCAGATCGATCATCTGACGCTATGCCGAGCTCAGCATAGCTTACTTTTAAGACTGGGAAGGCACTTCCCCATAAAACTGCACAAAATAGTGCAATAATAATAACCCAATATTTATTAGTTAAGTAGTGTCCAAAACCATGTTCTTTTCTTTGTGCAAACGAGTTCATAGTCATTTCCTTTCAAC
>DHJG01000125.1:0-10062 GCA_002404215.1 Desulfosporosinus sp. UBA4726 | reverse complement strand
AAAAAAAGAGAGAACCAGTGTTGGTTCTCCTTAGTTCAAAATTAGGGTGCCTGCTTTCCGTTTAGCAAACTCACCAGCGATAATCCATCATCGCTGTCTTTAAAGGGATCTGAGAAAAAGCTATCCTCTAACTCATGTTTCAATTCTAAAAACGCATCTACAACCCTCGGATCAAAATGCGTTCCGCGGCAACGAACTAATTCAGCAACGACTTCTTCAAGTGACCATTCTTGTTTATAAGGACGAGTAGAAAGCATTGTATCTAGTGCATCACACAAGGCAATAATACGAGCTTCAATGAGAATTCCCTCCTCACTAAGCTGATTCGGGTATCCTTTTCCGGAAAATTGTTCGTGATGCTGCGTAACTATAGTTGCCACTTTCTCCATGCCCTTGATATTTTCAAGAATCTTTCCACCTATTTGAGGATGTTTCTTTATGAGACCAAATTCTTCATCCGTAAGTTTACCAGGCTTTTGTAAAATAGCTTCACTGATTCCTAATTTGCCTAAATCATGTAGCAAGGAACCTCGTTTCAAATCATACATTTGTTCTTCTGATAAATTAAGTTTCTCGCCAATGGCTGTAGCATATTTGGCAACAGTAATCGAGTGACCAAGTAGACGGTTCTCTCTCGCATCAATAACCTGAGATAGAGTTATTATAAGCTGTTGATTATTATCTTTTAACAACTCGTTAAAATCCTGTAATTGTACTACTTGTTTTTCCCTGTCTTTTACAAAGAGATACATATTATATTGCATAAGTAGCAATGGAATTATAAAACCCAATAGCCCATATAAATAAAACTTACTATACGCTGCTGCCAATATCCAACCTGAAAAAGCAACCAGTGCGAAATTCACTGAGACCCAGTCTAATGATTCTCTCCATATTATTAACAACTTCGTTTGAGAAGCAATAGAAATGATGATTGAAACTGCTAGTAGATCCAGTATGACGAAAACAAAGATTGTTACAATAATAGGTAAAATATTTCCCGCACTTAATAACACTCCATTTTCCTTATGTAGGAAATGCCAAACTAAGAACGTAATATATGTAACATTAATAGTTTCCGAAATATTAAAAATCACTTTAGGAAGAGGAAGGTTTCGGATCATGGAAAGTCCATAACAAAATGCAAATACGACTAGTTCCAACGGGTTAAATAGCATAACTGCCGCAAAAATAATTGCTGATCCAGCAGAAATGGTTAACCATTGTCCATTAACACTTACTCCGTTTAAATGGAGCATTTCAAACATGCTCCCGAAAATGATAAAGGGAATTATCGTAGCGAACGATATGCTGTAAGAAGTATGTACTAACACATTATAAAGTATAAAACAAGTAATAAGAACATGGAAACCTATATAATATTTGGCGACTTGTGTCAGGCTCTTCAGCTTACACTCCCCCTAAACGTTAGTAAAAGCAGTCCTTTAGACTGCTTTTTACTCATATTTATAGGTCCGGTTGATTTATGAGGGTTACTAAGAAGAGAAAAACTATATCTTCTGATATTTCTCTTCCCTATTTCTGCATTCTCTTAAATTACAAATTATTAATTTAGCCTATTATAGATATAATACACCACCAATAACGAATATTATGTCGATTTATCTGCAGATCCTTAAAATTTTGAGCGGTGTACCCATCAGATAATTTAATTATCATTTTTAGGGTTGAGTTACATCGATCCATTGACCGTCTGTCAGTTCTTTTAATTCAGCAACTTTTAAGTTTATAGCCGAATTAGGAGCACCTGCTGCAGGAAAAACGCGATCATATGCTTGTAAGGAATGATCAAGATAGATAGGTATTGGCCGTATTAACCCAAATGGGCATACCCCACCTACTGGATGCCCGGTTACCGCGGCTACCTCATCTGCTTTAGGCATTTTTGCTTTGGCATTAAAGTTATCTTTAAACTTCCTGTTGTCTATTCGCCTATCTCCAGCCATCAGAATCATCACAAAACTGTCTTGAATTTTAAATAACAGTGATTTAGCAATTTCTCCTGTTGTTACGCCTAAAGACTCTGCCGCCAAAGTAACGGTGCTAGTATCCTCAAATGTTAATATCTCGATGTCTTTTTTGTTTTGCTTTAAAAACGCTTCTACCAACTCGACTGACATGACATGATTTCCTCCTATTTAGCCTAAGCAACAGGCATTTTCAGCTATCCGAGCCTAATGACTCTCAGCAAGACATAAATCTTCATTTAAACAAATGATTGCCTTTGCATACATTTCTCGATCAATAACAAATTGCATGTTCACCTGACGAAGTGACTGTGACACACATTTGACGTTGATATCATTTTTAGCCAAGGCATTTGCAGCTCTAACTAAAATCCTTGGCATGGCAATATTAGATCCAATTACACAAACGATCGCTGCCTCCTGAACTGTAACCGTTCGATATTCAGCTTCAAGTTCAGACACCAAGAGTTCATCAAGATCAGCTTCCCATATTACAAGTGATATGCTGTTAGCATTTGTGGTTTTCAAGATGTAACTAATATCATACCTTTTAAACTTCTTCATAATTTCTAGATCGAAACCAGTTTCGCCAACCATCGATGTATCATGAATTTCCAAGACCACGATTTTATCCGAACCAGCGATTATTTCAATCTTAGCTTGTGGACCAATATAATCGTTGGATATCACCGTCCCTGGATGATTAGGTTCAAAGGTGTTTTTAATACGAAGGTCTATACCGGCCAGTTCTAACGGTTTCGATGCATTAGGATGGATGGCCTCCATTCCAATGTCCGCAAGTTGGTCTGCAACATCATAATTTGTCTTCCCCACCACAATTGCTTTATCCACCCCCACAATTTTAGGATCCGCAGAGGATAGATGAAATTCCTTATGGATAATCGCTTCATCCGCTTGAAGGTGCGTCGCTATTTTCGAAAAGGTTATTTCTGAATATCCCCTTTTGTATTCCCGCATAATCCCTTCGATTCCCTTAGTATAACCGGTGGCAACGATGATCTCCTCATAAGGACTAACGTTCTTAAATGATTTTTCAATACGCTCGCTAATCGAGAGTTGTTTAGCATCTCGGAAACCCGTTAGATCAACGAATTTAGCGAGAATACCGTTATTCTGAAGGATATTTACGGTATTAAAGGCGGAATGAGCCTCACCAATAGATGCCAGTAACTCTCTCGCTGCGGAGAAAATACTGTCTCGTTGGATATACCCAGAAGCTACTATATCTTCCATACTATTCAGATAAGCTTTCGTTTGCAAAACTCGATCTACTAAGAATTCACGACATACTTTCGAATCCAAGCCAATACTGGTAAACGATTCGTTGATCTGAAGGGCAGCTTTTAGCAGGTGATCTATAGAAGATTCGTAATCTTCGCCCTTAATAAAGCATTGATAGACTCCCGGAGCTTTAGTCTTTTTATCTTCAAGAAGCATATTGGTCATACCTGCATAGGCGGAAACAACAAATACCCTTCCATAACGAAAACCTTCTGAACTTGGGTAGCCTATAATATTGTTAAGCACATTTTGAAATTTGATCATTGACGTTCCACCGATTTTTTCCACAGTAAGCATAATGTAATCCGAACCCCTCTTCTTTTATTTCTTCCCTAGACCCTTTTCATTCGTCATTGTTCAGCAAATTCCTTTTAACTGGATAAAATTAAAACCCAACAAGAGGGTAGACTTCTTCGTCTACCCTCATTAAAGATAACCAATAACTCACTTGTTTGAGTTATCTTCGTAACAACTTTAAAAGCATTTCCATTGATTTGCTATTATAGTTAATACTCTTCTCTACTAAAAAAGCGACTTGAATTAGCTAACATAAACAGTGGCTTCTGTAAATATGTGATTGGGTATAAATCATCCCGTGCAGAGATCAGTGCCATAATCTTACCCACCTTGGACAATGGATCAATTGCTACTATGACAAAGGCATCCTTTTCTGTAGATAACGGATAAATAATGTTGTTCTTGTTAAGAACATCATGATGCGCATCTAGAGTAAGCACTCTAAAATCACGGTTACGCCACCGTATATCGTAAAGTTTAAATGCTTGATGGGCTACTAAAGGCAGAAGCCGTTCTTCCGTTAAATACAACTCAATTCCTAACATGTACCCTTCGCTATCAAGATCATTCCAATATTCACAATGGAATGCTTTATCAACAGCCTCCCTATACGTCTTAGTTGCCAAACGCATTTGATTCAAACTTTGCCCTAGGCTAAGCCATTTAATTCTTGGGATACTGAGACTGTTTATATCATAATAAAGTCCGATATCACTCTTCTCGAGGGTATACTCGGCTGTCGTTTCATTAGGCATTAAGTAAATATAACCCATTTGCATCTTATTGTCGCAGGTAATAAGCATTGACATCCCCCCAAAGCTTCTTATTCTAGCTTGTCCGGTTGATTAGGTGAATATATCATACCAAAAATTACCATTCACTTCTATATGCTACGACTAAACTATTTGTTTAAGCTCAATTTATGCACTGCTTATATAAGCTTCTACATATGCTTGCCTTTATCCTGCTATACTACGTTAATACAATCTTACTCTATAAATTTATTCCCATGCATTGCAGGTTCGTTAGAGCACTACTTACAGTGTTCTTTTTATCAAATTTAGTGTAATTTAGCGCCGCCCATAGCAAAAGGGGTTTACGTCTTGCGTAAACCCCTTTTGCTTAAAATCCAGATAAGATCTACTCAAATTGCAACGTTTTACCAAATGCTTTGCTAAAGTAGGCCCCCATATCCAAAACCTCTTTTTGTTCCCCTTCAGTAGTGCCCTTTGATTCTAAGTGAATGAAGAAACCATCTGACCTAAGTTCACATTCGGCCTTTGTTATATTGCCATTCCTTTTTTTATCTAAGCATTCCGCCAATCGCAAAATAATTCCGAGCCTTTGAATAATATATTTATCCTCTTTAGTCAATAGCTTTACATAAGGAGATTTTTCAATGTCAAAATTCTCTTTTACGCTAAGCATCATGGTATAAGCTGCCATGATCAGTTCCTTGTGGGACAATCCATTGATGGGTAAATTAGCCATCATATAAAAAGTATGTTTGTGATAGCTATAGAAATTAATCGTTTTACCGCAATCATTTAACAGTGCAGCTGTTTTTAATATTTTGTATGAATTTCCATTTATCTTGTGAAGAGGCCTTAATTGTGTATACAAGCTCTCCGCAAGCCTCCAGACATGATGCGCATGGGGTTTGTCTATATTTAACGTTTTCATAACATTATCAAGAGAAAACTCTAGCACATCTTTAATCACTTGGTCGCCATGAAGAATTTCATGTAACAATCCTTCCCGAAGTCCACTGCCACTTACAATCAGCTGCGGGTTGTTACAGAATTCTATCAAGGCGGCAGCCACAGAAAAAGCTCCTAAGAACATATCACTTCTATCCTTGGATAGACCCTTTATCTTTTTTCGTTGCTCAGGATTATTATATTTTAAATAATCATAGATATTTAAGACCTCAGAGGAATCCATTTGGTAATTATGAGATCGATCTATTGGGTAATTAATATTTTTTCTTGAAATTCTACCGATATTCCGAACAGTTCCGCCCACCCCTATCAGAGGTAAGTTCATAACTCCTCCAAGCCAGGCTACTTTCCCAAACTGTCCCATCAGATAAGTGTTTAACTCTTTCTCAACACTACTATTCATTTTTTCTCGGATATTAAATTGATCAGTAATATTTATAGCTCCAAAAGGAAGACTAATTGCTTCCTTTATAGTCTTATTCTCAACCCAAATGAGCTCAGTACTAGATCCTCCAATATCCATAATTAAGCCATTAGAAACCTCCATACTATTAATCACACCAAAATAATCATAGTAGGCTTCTTCCGCTCCCGTCAAAACTCTAATTTCCATATCTAACCTTGATTTAACCAAATGCAAGAATTCTTTTTGATTACTCGCCCGCCTGACAGCCTCTGTGGCAACTGGAAATATATTACACTCCCCTAAGCCCTCGCATAAGGATTTGAAGTTTGATAGTGTACTAATAGCTTTTTCCATCCTAAGAGGATTAAGTTGGCCATCAGCCGTCATATCCATTCCTAATCTAACGGTTTCCTTCTCTTCATCAAGAATACGAAAATAATTGTCACAAATTTCTATTAGCATTAGTCTGATTGAATTAGAGCCAATATCTATTATTCCAATATTCTTCATTTTATTTCTCCCTAAAATATAATATACTATCGAATAGTAAGATAAATCGGTTTAATAATATACGAATTCCTGCATATTTTCAAGGAGAGTGAAATTAAGTTGTTACAAGGGACCATAAAAATGAAAAAAAAGACATATGAAGTTGTAGCGGCTATTAATGTGGGTTCTGATTTCTTAAGAATGAGTATTGCCCAAATAAATCCTGATGGGACCTTAATGATTTTAGAAGAAACTTCCCTCCCAAACAATATCGGCAAAGATACTTATGCCAAAAGAAGAATTTCACCTAAAACCATCAAGGAAACCTGTGCCGGATTGAAGGGTTTTTCTAAACTAATGAACGATTACCATGTAAAAATATATAGAGCAGTTGCAACTAGTGGTCTCCATGAAGCAGATAATCGTGACTACATAATTGAACAAATCAGACTCGTTGCCGGAATTGATGTTGAGATCATTAATAATGTCCAAGAACGGTTTTTAATCTATAAAGCCTTGAGAAATTATTTAAATGGATTTGATAACATAGACCTTACCGATTCGATCATCGTAAATTTAACCTCTGGCGGAGTTGAAGTTTCAATGTATGCCACCGATGGATTAAAATTTACAGAATATCTTAAAATGGGACCCTTGAGATTAAGAGAAATTCTCTATACTTTAGAAACCAAAACGATCTCTTTTCCAAAGGTCATGGAAGAGTATATTGAAAGTAAAATATATTTGCTTAAGCCAAAGATGAAAAAAATGCATATCAAGAACTTTATTGGACTTGGAGGCTATCTTAGTTCCATCTTAGAAATGTGTCATTTGGAAAATCAATCTTATATTAGCAAAGAGCGTCTGGAAAAACTTTATCTTGAAATCCGTGAAATGAATACGGATCAGATGGTTGATGCGTTTAATATTTCATCTGCTAAGGCAGAATTATTATTACCGGCAATCTTGATATTTCACAGTTTTTTAAGTAGAACAAAAGCAGAGGGTATTTATGCACCTATGATTACCAACCGTCAAGGTATTCTTCACGGACTTATTGATAAATTATACGAAATACCTAGAAAAACAAATGCCGAAAATGATATTATTAGCTCAGTATGGTATATGGCAGAGAAATATGGTGTTGATAAAAAACATGCCTCCTACGTAGAAAAAATGTCTTTATCATTATTTGATAAAACATGGAAGTATCATCGACTTGGCGATCAAGAGAAATTATATCTTCAAGTCGCGGCTATACTTCATGATTCAGGCAATTATGTCAGTTTGAGTGAGCATGGCAACCATTCTTCTAATATTATTAGAACTCAGAGTATCATGGGATTCTCTGATAAGGAACTAGAATTAATCGCTAACATTGCTAAATACCATACTACGCGGATACCTACTTACTCTGATCGGAGCTATTATGTACTTAGTCATACTGAAAAGATCCTCGTGTCTAAATTGTCCGCAATCTTAAAAATTGCCGAATCCATGGATATTTCACATATGCAGAAGATTAACGATATTGAACTATTTGTTGCAGACGATTCCCTCCAACTTAAACTAATTAGTAATAAAGACATTCTCTTGGAAAAGTGGGATATAATGAATAATGTAGAATTTTTCCAAGAAGTAATGGGCATTAAAATAAGCCTGAAAGGATAAAGCGCACTTGAAGAATCATCCTTTTTCAACCTTACATTTTATAAATAGAGAACTTAGCTGGTTAGAATTCAACGAACGTGTTTTAGAAGAAGCACAGGATACTAATAATCCACTTTTTGAACGATTAAAATTTCTTTCAATTGTGGGTTCTAATCTCGACGAATTTTTCATGATACGGGTTGCCTCCTTACAGGGTATTGTCGAAGCGAATTTTATGAAAATTGACCCTTCTGGCCTTACACCACAAGAACAAATTGAACGAATATCGGCTAGGACCCATAAACAAGTTTTTGATATGTATAATTGTTTCAATCGTTCCTTGAAAAAATCTCTGAAGAAAGAAAATATTCACTTTATCAAAACTAAGGATTTAACCAATATTCAACTCGATTTTATTCGAGAGTATTATGATAATAATATTTTCCCAGTACTCACCCCTATGGTTGTCAATAAAAATCAACCATTTCCTTTAATACTAAATAAAACTCTAAACATTTCATTGTTACTAGAGGATATCACCAACCCTGATAACCTATTATTTGGAACAATACAGGTTCCTTCAGTCTTGAACAGATTAGTGGAAGTTCCTTCCTTAGAATCCGAGAAATCATTTATCCTATTGGAAGAAATTATTAAATTGAATCTAACGACCCTATTTGACAGTCACACTGTTATCTCAACGGCGTGCTATCGTATTACTCGAGATGCCTTTCTAGATGTTGCTGAAGATGAATCAGAAGACCTTCTAGCTGCAATTCAATTATCCCTCAAGCAACGGAAATGGGGTAGTGCCATTCGCCTAGAAATTGAACACGGTATAAATCCTTTACTTCTCAAAATATTAGAAGAAGAATTGGAGATTTCTGCAGAAGAGGAGTATAAAATTAGTGGTCCGATTGATCTAACCTTTTTAATGAAATTAAGTGGCCTAAAGGGCTATGACTTCCTACGCTATGATCCGATCAAGCCAAACGTAGTTACTCCTCTGTTGGATGAAGACGATATATTCCAATCAATTTCTAAACAGGACATTTTACTTCATCATCCCTATGATTCCTTTGATATGGTCGTCGATCTTGTGAAAAAAGCTGCTGAAGATCCTGATGTACTAGCGATTAAACAAACACTTTATAGAGTAAGCGGCAACTCACCTATTGTCGAAGCCTTAGCTCAGGCGGCTGACAACGGGAAACAAGTTACAGTGCTCTTAGAGTTAAAAGCACGCTTCGATGAACAAAATAATATAACATGGGCCAAGAAACTTGAAACAGCAGGCTGCCATGTGATTTATGGACTTGTTGGCTTAAAAACACATTGTAAAATATTATTGATTGTTCGACGAGAGGATGGGTTAATCAAGCGATACGTTCACCTTGGTACTGGAAACTATAATGATGTTACTGCAAAACTATACACAGATGTAGGCTTATTGACAGCGAACCCCTATTTTGGAGCAGATGCCTCAGCAATCTTCAATACATTATCCGGCTGTTCCACCCCCTCTCATCTTTACAAAATGACGCTTGCTCCCATCAGCCTTCGCAAAAAGTTTTTAGACTTAATACACAAAGAAACTGAATACGCCAAATTAGGCAAACAAGCCAGCATAATTGCTAAGCTAAATTCTTTGGTGGACAAAGAAATTATAGAGGCACTTTATAATGCCTCCACCGCTGGGGTCACGATTGATTTAATAGTTCGTGGTATATGCTGTCTGCGACCCAAAATACCCTTCATTAGTGAGCGTATTACAGTTAGAAGCATCGTCGGAAGATTTCTAGAGCATAGCCGAATCTATTATTTTTATAGTGATGGTGAGGAATTGATTTTCCTTTCCAGTGCCGATTTGATGAAACGGAATTTAGATAGAAGGGTCGAACTTCTATTCCCTATCGAGGATCCGATTGCTCGTGGTAAGGTAATGACTATCTTAGATTTAGCCTTACAGGATACCATTAAATCAAGAGTTTTAAATCTAGAGGGTACCTACAGTAAAATCGATAAACGAGGAAAGGAATCTATTAATAGTCAGAAGATTTTCCTTAGTCCTTGTTCGAGTGAGAAAGTCCACGAAGAAATACCTCTTACTCGAACAGAATTCGTGCCTATTATCTCTTATAAAGGAATTGATTCTTGATTTAGATCAGAATTGTTATATAATTCAAATACATAGTATAAGTATAAGTAT
>DHJG01000104.1:21661-29670 GCA_002404215.1 Desulfosporosinus sp. UBA4726 | reverse complement strand
TTGGTTGGTCAGTAGTCAATGATGGTATACGGTAACGATTCTAGTTGTGGAAGAGCTGGAAGTGGGAGTGGATGGAAAAAGAAGAAAACAGCAGCAAGGAGTTGAGATTTGTCAATGCATCCTATTTTTCAAATCATTTTAAAGAGTCAGGGGAATTCCTCTGTTAATATTAGTTTGTATTTAATCGCGGAGCAGAGTAAAGTAGAGAAGATTGAGTAAAAAAATAAAGGAAAGCTTAAAATTTATTCAGAAATGAGATGATACTATGAACGATTTTATTAGTGCCTTGATTTTGGGAATTGTAGAAGGGATTACAGAATTCCTCCCTATTTCTTCTACGGGACACCTAATTATTGTAAACCAGTTTGTTGGTTTCAATGAACAATTCACCAAGATGTTTGATGTGGTAATACAATTAGGTGCAATTCTTTCGGTGGTTGTGTATTTCTGGAAACGACTTATTCCCTCAAGTCATAACAAGTCCTCAAAAAACCATAAAATATTTGACCTCTGGAAAAAGACTATTGTTGGAGTAATTCCTGCTCTTGCAATTGGAGCCCTAGTGGGGGATTACATAGAAAAACGTTTGTTTAATACGACTGTTGTAGCAATTGCCCTAATAGTTGGCGGAATAATTCTGCTGTACATTGAAAATAGGAAACCATTAAATCGAATTACCTCGGTAGACCATCTGACTTATAAAACGGCATTATTAATCGGTCTTATTCAGTGTTTGGCAATGATCCCTGGTACCTCACGCTCAGCAGCAACCATCATCGGGGCAATGCTTTTAGGCGCTTCCAGAGTTGTAGCCGCTGAATTTTCCTTCTATTTGGCAATTCCCACCATGCTAGCAGCTTCTGCTTACACACTCTTGAAGAACGGCATGTTCTTGACGTCGCACGAGTTACTAGTGGTAGCTTGTGGGTTCTTGGTATCGTTTATTGTTGCCTGGATAGTCATTGCAGGGTTCATGAATTATGTCAGCAAAAGGAATTTTAAACCCTTTGCTTATTATAGAATTGTGTTTGGTATTTTTGTACTTGCTTACTTTAGCTTCCTTTAGTTCTAATCGAGATGATAGCAAGAGCCTTTCACCACGTTTGTGTGTGAAAGGCTCTTGCTATTGGAAAAAATGTACACGATGAGAGAATTCAAAGCGAGCGGGCTTTTAGCGGGGCTACCAGCAATATCTCCTCATTATCCTGATAGATTTTCGGAAACTGAGAAATAGGAACAGGATTCTTGCCCACTCCTACTTCGATTGTAAAGCCGGGTTTTTGGAACTTGTCGATGAACCAATCTTTGTAGCCTGCGTAGGACGTAATTCCAGTGGTTTCCCCGAGGGAATACCCGCTTAAGCGAGAGAACAATTCACCGATGCGTCGAGCCTCAGGTGGAGTCTTATTCTGATAGGTCCAGTAAATCTCCTCACCTTGGCTATGGTATGCAAGCACCAGTCTGAAGTTATGTTTTCTGGTGAAATCCGCCACAGCTTTTGATTCCGGCTCAGACTCAGGATGTGGTCCGGAGAATCTTGTCGGTCCTGGACCGTGAACGTCGTACGCTGGTTCTGCTTGTTTAGAAAGCTCCCAAGAGGCGTCGTAGTTGTGGTTTAAATCCACGCCTCTGATGTTGGCGTGCCACACATCCCCAAAGTTCATCCGGCCATTATTCCAAGCAATTAGTCGATCATAAAAAGGATTATCTCTCTGCAGTCCCTGAAGAACTAAATCGACACCGTCAGGGTTAACCATGGGCATAATATAGATCGTATTTTGTGTCCAAATATCTTTTAGGTCATAGCCACGCATTTTTCGTCCCTCGGCGTATGCTTTGGCGAAGTTCTCCGTAAATTTCAGCAATAAGGGTGAGGTTATCCATTCTAAGGCATGATGCGCAGCATTATAGAAGACCTCCACTGGCCCATTTCCTAACTTGAGAGTGTATAAGTTTTTCCCGAGCACACTTTTACCAGCTATCCCTACTTCGATAAAGGGATATCGATTCTTCAGGCCCTGCACATCTCTTTTCATGATTTCATAAGTATAGTTGATATTAGTATCCACCACATCAAAAGCATAGGGAACTTTGATTACCTGGCCGATTTGAAGCTTAAGGGGATCGATCCCTGGGTTCGCCGTAAGTAGTAGCGGCAGATTGATATAATATTTATGGGCAATTTTACTTAGGGTGTCACCTGATTTAATCGTGTAATTCTCATAGCCAAGAAGCAGTCTGAGCAAAACCTCATTAGTGTTCAGGCCGATGATACCATCGGCAGGTAAACCTTTGCTTCTCTGAAGCTGCTTCACCGCTTCTTTTGTCCGAAGGCCAAAAAACCCGTCAATAGGCCCAGGATGATATCCCATTTTCTCCAAGAGGCTCTGAATCTCCATGACATCATTACCACTGGCACCTTGCTTAAGTGTTCGCAAGCAACTCACCTCCTAGCACTAGCATATGTGAGTGAAGACCTTTAGTTCAATTTTAGAGATGGCATTTTAGAATGACAAGAGTATCACCCCGTTTGACCATGTGGTCAATCGGGTGTATACTTCTATTGAAATAAACCATTTGCTAAAGTTATAGTGAATTTTTCAAGGAGAGAAATGACTTGTACGAAACGTTTGAAAACCTAAATCAAGACAAAAGGGAAACAATTTTGGAGGCGTGTATTCAGGAGTTTGCCGAACGAGGGTATGAGAAGGCCTCAACTAACTCGATGATTAGGGAAGCGGGCATTTCCAAGGGAATCCTGTTTCATTATTTCGGAAATAAGAGAAGCTTATTTCTCTATATCGTAGACTATTGCCTCCAAACAATCGTAGAGGAGTATAACAAATATTCATTGACAGAAACACGCGATATCTTCAAGAGGTTGATAGAACTGGGTGTTCTGAAGCTTAAAATCAATCATGCTTACCCCGAAATGAGTAAAATTTTACTCGAGGCCTTATTAAATTCTCCTGAGGACATGCGATTGGTAATTGAGTCAAAGTATAGTCGCTTTTCCAAAGAGTACATGCCTATACTCTTTCAGGATATTGATTATTCCATGTTTCGCAAGGGCGTCAATACCGCTAAAGCAATCGAAACATTGATGCTTTTCATTGAGGCACTTAGCCAAAAATACCTAAAAGACTATGAAGGAAAGCAAGAAGATTTGTTACAGGATATCGATAAAATCATGGATGAGTATTATGAATATATGGAAATCTTGAAGTATGGGATGTATTCTTCTTAGTTCCATAAATACAGACCATGGGGAGGGAACGGCATGGACGTTCTTATGGAAGGCACAGCTATCCGCAAGTCTTATCGTACTGGCGAAGTAGAAGTCGAAGTTCTAAAAGGGATTGACTTCCGGGTCTTCCGAGGAGAATTCATCGTAATTTTGGGCCAGAGTGGGTCTGGGAAGACAACCTTACTGAATATTATTGGGGGCATGACCCAGGCTACAACTGGCCAGCTTTATTATAAGGGACAGCCCTTGCATTCTTTTGACGAGCAACATCTCACACTTTATCGAAGGGACGAGGTCGGCTTTGTCTTTCAAAACTACAACTTAATGCCAAATCTCACAACCTATGAAAATATCAATTTAGCGGTTGAGATTGCTAAG
Organism: Desulfosporosinus sp. UBA4726; assembly: GCA_002404215.1. GTDB lineage: Bacteria > Bacillota > Desulfitobacteriia > Desulfitobacteriales > Desulfitobacteriaceae > Desulfosporosinus. Next base: position 26,045 of record DHJG01000104.1, on the reverse strand, counting down.
GATCCACTCTCCGTCTCCGACGTCCTACGAGAAGTTGGACTTGAGGGCTGGGCGGATCATTTTCCATCCCAACTCTCAGGCGGACAACAACAGCGGGTGGCGATCGCACGGGCCATTGTCAAGAACCCTGAGCTGCTCCTGTGCGATGAACCCACTGGGGCCTTGGATATTCAAACGGGTATTCAGGTTTTGAAATCGTTACAGAAGTTAAACCGCGTCTACCACAAAACAGTGATGATTATCACGCATAATGCTGAAATAGCTAAAATGGCCAATCGAGTTTTTTATTTAAAAGACGGTCTTCTTGATTGCATTAAAGTCATAGAGGACCCACTTGATCCTGAGAATATCTCATGGTGATGCTCAGACGAAAGGCCTGGCGAGATATCAGAGAGAATAAAGGGGTCTACATTGCTTGTGTTGTGGTCATCGCGATTGGTTTGATGATTTATACGACTATGTCTATGGTGTTTGAAAGCATGACCAAGTCTCAGCAAAATTTTTATAGTGAAACACACTTTGGAGACGGATTTATCAGTGTCACTGGCTTTCCAGAAAACAAAGTAAACTCGCTCACGTTTCTCCAGGGAGTTGATCAAGTCGAAGGGCGGATTGTCAAAGACGTCCGCCTTCTAGACCAACAGAAAGATTCCAATCGATATTTGAGAATGGTTTCCGTTAATATGACCAATACCCCAAAACTTAACCAACTTCGTCTTGTAACGGGGCACCTTCCAACCGATACCCAGTCAGAAATTCTCGTCGACCCGCAGTTTCTTACCGCGAATCATTTGGCCTTAGGAGATCCTCTGAAAGTCATTATTGAAGGCCAACAAGCAACCTTCTATATCACGGGAACAGCGCAGAGTCCAGAATTTGTGTACATTATGAAGAACGCGCAGGACCTTTATCCATCGCCTGTCGATTTCGGGATTGCCTATGTTCCTTTGAGTTCTCTGAAAGCGATGGTTAAGGAAAAGGGACAGGTTAACGATCTTACGTTTACCCTGAAGGACGGCGCGAGTTTTGACTCCGTTAAAGAGAGTCTGCAAGCTTCGTTAAAACCCTATGGTATCCAGAGCATTATCCCCCGTAAAGACCAAACGAGCAATGCAATCTTGACTAGCAAAATAACCAGTATGGGAAGTATGGCAAAGACTCTTCCCGTGGTGTTTTTGGGAGTAGCTACCTTCATCTTGTACTCAATGTTAAAGAGGCTCATCGAACAACAACGGGTTGCTATCGGGACATTAAAGGCGTTTGGTTTTACAGATCGAGAGATCGTCTGGCATTATCTTACCTATCCCCTGGTCATTGGAACCGCTGGGGGTTTACTAGGGAGTTTATCGGGAATTGCCCTTTCATTCCCTCTAACTACCTTGTATAAGCAATTCTTTGCCCTACCTGGACTTAAAAGCGAGTTTTCGATTAAATACCTACTTATCAGCCTAGCTCTGTCGCTCTTTTTCAGTATCCTAAGTGGTCTCAGTGGGAGTATTGAAATTTTGCGTTTGGAACCAGCTCAAGCCATGCGACCACCGGCGCCGATAACTGCCAACAAGACTCGAATCGAGAGAATTACTTGGTTCTGGCGAAACCTTTCTTCTCAATCCCAGATGGGTATTCGGGATGTGTTTCGTACTCCCACGAGAAGCCTTTTTAATATCCTGGGTATTGCCGTTGTCTTTAGCTTAATGACGGTCTCGTGGTCTATGCAAAACATGATCAACTTGCTGACAGTGGTTCAGTTGGAAAAAGTTCAAACCTATGATGTCAAATTTCAATTAACACATCCCTCGCCGACCGATGTGACACAACAAGCTCTAACTCATGAAATTGGAGTATCTAGAGTGGAGTCCGTTCTGGAAGCGCCAGCCACCTTGAGCAACGGGTGGTTAAAGAAAGAAGTGGCACTGATGGGCCTTGCCAAAGATTCGACAATGTATAATGTCCTCGATAAGAACGGAGAGCGCGTCGAGGTTTCTGAGCAAGGGATTTTGCTTTCGGAGCATTTGGCCAAGATTTTAAACGTCAAGGTGGGTGACACCATTTATGTAGAAAGTCCCTGGCGGCGAGAACCCCTTGGTGAAAAGGGTGAGAACCTGCAAGTCATTGGTGTGGTTCCTCAATATGTCGGACTGAATGCCTTCATGGAAGAGAAAGAACTGCAACGTTTTCTCCGTCAAGGAGAAATCAGCACTTCAATGCTCGTTAAAATGAATTCCTCAGATGTTGGACTCCTTAAAAGTAAGTATCGTAATGCTACTAATGTCACGTCTATTGAGTCCCTAAAAGATTCGGGTGACAAGATTCGTAAGATGATGGATTCTTACGGTTTTACGACGTGGCTACTAGCTATTCTGGGCGGGATCACCGGATTTGCCTTAATCTATAATTCAAGCGTTATTTCTCTTTCTGAACGAAAACGGGAATTGGCTTCCCTCCGTGTTTTAGGTATGACCCCGAGAGAGGTATTGCGGGTCATCACCTCAGAACAATGGTCGTTGTATTTCTTCGGCATCCTGCTCGGCATACCGCTGGCCTATGGGTTAGAATTTGGCATGGCTCAAGCGATGAGCACGGACCTTTATTCTCTTCCGGCAGAACTCACTCCCATTGCTTTGCTGGGGGCAGCAGCTGGAACAGCCTTTTCTGTATTGGTAGCCCAAAGCAGGGCTTATTACAAAATAAAGTCACTTCCATATGTTGAGATTCTCTCGACTAAAGAGTGAAGTTTAAGTTAGGAGGAAGAATATGGCACTTGAAAAGAGTAGCTCCAATTCAATTCCCAAAATCTTTAAATCAAGATTTAAGCATCGCAAGCTAATAATTATGGGTGTTCTTGCCGCTCTCATCTTTATGACCATTATAATCACTAATTCCTTGCCTTTGTCAGCTCAAACATTTACGCTCCATCCTCAAGACTTTAGAAAAGGGTTTACAGAGGAAGGCGTGATTATCGCAGCCCAGGAGTGGCCCATCTTCAACCCCGTCGAAGGGAAACTGCAATCCCTTAAAGTTGAGGATGGCACCTCAGTCAAAAAGGGACAAGTACTCTTTGAAATGAGTACCAGTGAGCTGCGCTATCAGTTGGAAGCCTTGAAAGCGCAATTACAAGGCATAGAAGGGCAACGCTTGCAAACTTATAAAAGCTTGAATGATGCACAAGTCGCACAACAAGAGTTAATCATACAGCAAGCGGAAAAGGATGTTCAGACCGAGAACGTCAATCTAACCAGAATGAAGGCACTCTATGATGCCAAATCAATTTCTCTCGTCCAGTATGAAGAGGCCCAGACAACGTTCGAGAAGGCAAAAAACATTTTAGAACAGCAAAAATTAGGATTAAAGTCGATTTACGAGCAAAATGAGGCCCCCCAAGGGACGGAACTATATTATAGTAATCAGAAGAAAGCCCTGCAAGCACAAATTGATCAGTTGGAAGATGAGATTAGTAAAGCCGTAGTGGTTGCCGTTCAAGATGGGATCATCAAAGACCTCTCTCTCAAAGAAGGAAACGTTATCCCTCAGGGTCAGCAGGTCATGACCGTGTTTTCAAACGGTGGCTATAAATTAGAGAGCTTTGTCCTAGCCAGTGATGCTCTCGACATTAAAGTGGGAAGTCCGGTGCAAGTTATACAAGCGACTAGTTCTGGAAATAAACTCCTAACAGGTAAAGTCGAAGCCGTTGCTATCTCTGCGATCGAGAAGATATCTCCACTCGGGCTTAAAGAAAACCGAGTGAAAGTAACAATTCTTCTCACTGAAGCCTCGCCTGCCATTGTTCTAGGGAGTAACGTGGACGTCAAATTTACCACAGTAGAAGTTCTGAGTAAACTTCTGATCCCGAAAACTGCCCTTTTTGCTTATCAAAACGGGGAGGCCGTCTGGGTAGTTCAGCAAGGGAAGGCGAAAATTATACCTGTGAAAAAAGGCTTGGAAAATGACAGTCAAGTGATTGTTGAGCAAGGGTTGTCGGATGGAGATGTTATTTTTAAGGAACCTAATATAACAACTCTTAAAGAGGGAAAACGTATTAAAGCAAATCCATAGGCTAACTGCTAGGCAGTTTTCTCCTAAGGTATACCTGATAATTTACTCACTGAATGTGGCGGTCGGGTTGGAGAAGCCGCCAAGCGCCTAGGAAGCCATCGTAGTATGCTATATAGAAAAAAATAAGAAAGAAAAATAAGAAAGACACGCCTCTGACAAATTATGATATTGTAACAGTGAATAATTCTTGTAATATAGTGTATGTATAATAAGTGATTATTTTGGAGGAGTAGTTGCTAGGGAAGCATTGAATTTAGGCAACAGGCAATTCATTCGGTCGTAGAGCTTTGGCGTTAAATAATAAGCGGGAGAGTTCTAAACAGTACAGTAC
>DHJG01000104.1:14783-21536 GCA_002404215.1 Desulfosporosinus sp. UBA4726 | reverse complement strand
GTACAATTAATCGTGTTTGGAGGGGGAACCTAATATGATGTCAATAAATTCAAAATTGCGAGAAGAAGCTAGGGTACAGTTAGAGGGCAAGTGGGGTAAACCAATCTTATTTGGTTTTATATACATGTTAATTTCAGCTCTACCAGCGTTATTCTTGCTCATAGGAAGTAATCATCAGAATATTGCTTCAGCGCTTCAGCTAATAGTATCTCTATTAATAACTGGTTCATTAATGGTGGGTGCAAGTATGTATTCATTAAGGTTTAAAAGAGGGGAAGAGCCGAAAGTTTCCGTACTTTTCGAAGGATTTAAATATTTTGGCGCAACACTAGGGTTGTATTTGTGGTACGTGTTATGGGTATTATTATGGACTTTATTACTTATAATTCCAGGTATTATCAAAAGTATAAGTTATTCTATGTGTTTCTATGTTATGGCCGACAATCCTAAAATAGGGATCAAAAATGCATTAAACATTAGCAAAAAGATAACTAAAGGATATAAAGGCAAAATTTTTGTATTTTATTTAGGCTTTGTAGGGTGGTCACTTTTAGCAATGGTACCTTTTGGCATAGGGTGCTTTTGGTTAGTACCATATATGCAGATTTCAACTGCCAATCTTTATGACGAATTAAAAAATGAGAGTATTGAGAAATTTGTTTGTACAGTTGAAGAATATACTAAAACAATTTGAGCTTTAGTAAATTAAATTTCGCTTGACAATGATTCAAAATAGTGTCAATATATTAAAAATGCTAAAATGACGATGAGAGGAAATAGTACAGTTCCTGTTTCCATTTTAGAGAGTTGCCGGTTGGTGAAAGGCAGTAATGGAATAGGCTTGGAACTCTTCCTCGAGTAGCCGACCGAAATTGTAAAAAAGTAGGCTCGGACGGAGCTTCCGCCGTTAAAAGGAAGGGGATATCGGATAATACGAAGTTAGTCGTTCAATGTTAGGAGTTCGATCAAGGAAGCTGATTTTAGGGTCGAATTAAGAACTGGGAACCACGAATCTCGATTAATCCCGTATCTGCAGAGAAGACGGCAATTTGTCGTCAACTTGAGTGGTACCGCGAACTAACCCTTCGTCTCAATCAGAGACGAAGGGTTTATTTATATTTAAGGAGGAATTGATAATGCGCAGATTATTTGTTTTTGATACCACACTCAGAGATGGAGAGCAATCCTTGGGGATGACCCTAAACGTAAAAGAAAAATTAGAGATTGGTCATCAGTTAGTAAAGCTTGGTGTCGATATTATTGAAGCAGGTTTTCCGGCCTCTTCCCCGGGGGATTTGGAATCAGTCCGAACGATTGCCAGGGAAGTTAAAGGAGTCGTCATTGCCGGGTTGACAAGGGCAGTAGAGAAGGATATAGATATTTGTGCTGAAGCCTTACGTCAAGCCGAATATCCTAGAATTCATACTGGGATAGGGGTTTCTCCAATTCACATGGAAAAGAAATTGAAGCTTACCCCGGACCAAGTCGTAGAGCGGGCGGTTGCTGCCGTTAAGTATGCCAAGAAATATGTAAGTGATGTTGAGTTTTTCGCTGAGGACGCTTTTCGCAGTGACCCAACGTTCTTGGTAAGAGTGATTGAGCAGGTTATTAATGCCGGAGCCACAGTCGTTAATATCCCTGATACCGTTGGCTATGCTAACCCGTGGGAATATGGAGAATTAATTAGTTTTGTTATTAAGAACGTTAAGAATATAGATAAGGCAATCGTCAGCGTACACTGCCATAACGATTTAGGAATGGCAACGGCAAATACTCTTGCAGGCATCATGGCCGGAGCTGGCCAGCTAGAGGGAACGATCAACGGTATTGGGGAGCGGGCAGGTAATACTTCTTTGGAAGAAGTAATTATGGCAATTTACACTCGAGGTGTCGGGTACGGGGTGGAGAACAAAATTAATATTCGTGAAATATCTGCCACCAGCAGACTCGTTTCCCGAATAACTGGAGTGACAGTCCCGGACCATAAGGCGATAGTCGGAGCCAATGCTTTTAATCATGCCTCAGGCATACACCAAGACGGGGTTCTAAAAGATAGAGAAACCTATGAGATAATTCGACCGGAAACCATTGGCGTTCCTCAAAATTTGATTAGTCTTACGGCAAGATCAGGAAGACACGCCCTTCAACATTGCCTGGAGGAATTAGGGTATACAGTAGAAGGTGCGCGGCTTGATGACGTTTATCAAAGGTTCTTACAACTTGCCGATCTGAAGAAAGAGGTGTTTGACCAAGATCTCCACGTCTTGATGGGAGATCCGGAGAGTATTGCTAATAATATTGCCCTACAGAGCATGTCTTTTGCGACGAACGGTGTTGAGATGGCTACCGCGACTGTGACCCTGGAAATAGAGGGCAAGATGATAACTGATACCACTAGTGGCAATGGTCCTGTGAATGCCTTGTTTAACACTATTGACTTGATAACAGGAAATATCGCAACGCTTGAAGATTATACTCTGAAGTCGGTGACTCGGAGTAGTGAAGCTCTGGGAGAGGCCACTGTCAAGTTGCGCTATGAAGATGGTCGGCTTGTTGTAGGTAAGGGATTTTCGACAGATATTATTGAAGCCAGTGCTAAAGCTTATATAAATGCCTTGGCGAAATAACTAGCTGATCGGTCTATCTATATTGTCCTATAATAGCCATATTTTTAAATATTTTCATTGCTACAGTTAATTTAAGGAGATATAATGTCAAATAAGGTTGTGCAAAAAAATTCAAACTTGGAGGATTGACTGACAATGGAAAGAATCTTCAACTTCAATGCTGGCCCAGCCACACTTCCCCTGGTGGTTTTAGAAGAAGCGCAGAATGAGCTGCTTAACTTTAAAGGAACTGGTATGTCCGTGATGGAAAATAGCCACCGCACTAAAGAATACGAGGCTATTAATTCCGAGGCTGAAGCTCTTGTCAAGGAATTGCTGGGTGTACCGGAAAATTACCGAGTTTTGTTCCTTCAAGGCGGAGCAAGCACTCAATTTGCCGCGGTACCCATGAACTTAGTCTCCGTCGACAGTCACGCCGACTATATTCTCACTGGAGCCTGGGCAGAAAAAGCTCAGAAGGAAGCGTCGAAATTCGTTAAAACGAATGTAATTGCTAGCACTAAGGAAGAAAATTATACCCGCATTCCCAGAATCGACGAAATCAAGGTGAGTGACGGACCCGCGTATGTACACCTTTGTTCAAATAACACCATCTTTGGTACTCAATGGCAATCTTTCCCGGACTTAGGGGACATCCCACTGGTTGCCGACATGTCAAGTGATATTATGTCACGCCGCTTTGACGTTTCCAAGTTTGCTTTAATTTATGCCGGAGCGCAAAAGAACCTTGGTCCGGCCGGGGTAACAGTGGTCATCATTCGTAAGGATTTATTGGAAGGCATCCCCTCCAATATCCCCACAATGTTGCGCTATGATATTCATGCTAAAAACGACTCCCTCTACAACACGCCACCCAGCTTTTCTGTTTATATGGTAAATTTGGTCCTGCGCTGGCTTAAAAACAACGGTGGGCTAGCCGCAGCGGAAAAACGCAACACGGAGAAAGCTGCCTTAATTTACAATACCATTGACAACAGTGAGGGTTACTATCGAGGCCATGCCGTCAAAGATAGTCGCTCGTTGATGAATATCACGTTCCGTTTGCCTAACGAAGAGCTGGAGAAAAAATTTGCAGTTGAGGCCACAGCACAAGGTATGATCGGTTTAAAAGGTCATCGTTCAGTGGGCGGTCTCCGGGCCTCCGTCTATAATGCCATGAGCATTGAAGGGTGTATGGCTCTGGCTGAGTTTATGAAAGCTTTTCAAAGCAAGAACGGATAAGGAGGGACACGTTCGAATCGTGTCGCTCGACCAATTATGAAACAATAAAACCCGCAGATCCTCGTCAGAGTGGGATCTGCGGGTTTTTTAATATTTTGCTGGGGTGAGCCGGAATCATTCAATGCATTTCAAAATGAAAAGTTATCTTACTTACACTTTTTCACTGGAAAATTGGGAAAAATACAAAAACAGAATGATTTAATACATATTATTGAAGGAAAGATACATTTATCATCATGTTCAATACTTATAAAAACGGAGTATGAAGATGATAAACTGCCTAAATAAAGATATTGGACAATTCTTAGAAGTGTAGCATTTGCTACACTTCTTTTTACACTAGTCAGAAAGTATAACTTTTTGTAATATACTTTCTGGAAGCATAAGTGCAACTAAGGCGGTTGCCGGCGCTTGAGGCTTGGCACCAGTCGAGTTATCTTTATCCTGATTGATAAAAACTTGAATCCAACGGATTTTAGGGTTGGCACGTTTTTTGCATAGTAGAATTATAACGCACGAGTTCTTCTGATTGGACATAGCATAGCATTCGTTTTGCACTATGAAACGGAATTTAGGTCCTCAGGCTACTGATTTTGAGTACTTTCAGGTTAGGAAGAGGTGATATTTAGTGATATTGAATGTAAATTGTGAAAGATGTGGAGCGCTCCTTATCAGAGGGGGAATTTATAATTACAGAGGTAAAACTCTTTGCGAGGATTGCAACGTACTTATGTACCTGTATGTAGGTAAGGCACCGGATCCTTTTTTGCCAGATTTACCGAAGCGTGGCCGCAAGATTCTGTAAATGGCTTGGCCCTTGTTTTTTCGCTTTGATTACGCTAGAGTTGAATAAGCTTATTGCGGCAAAGACAGTGAGAAAGTTAAGGGAGGATATCATTAATGGTTAAAAACATTGGGTTCATTGGCGCGGGGAATCTGGCTGAAGCAGTTATTAAAGGCTTAACGGGAGCGACTGAGAAACCTCATATAATAGCGACAGATTTATCTAAGGAACGTTTGGCTTTACTAGAAACACAATATGGTGTGATTATCGGAGATTTAGAGCAGGTTGTTAAAGCGTCTGAGGTTATTATCATGGCGGTAAAGCCCAAGGATGCAGCAACAGTCGTGAAGTCCTTAGCAGCGTTTCCTATGCAGGGTAAATTAGTGATCAGCGTTGCGGCAGGTATCCCTTTAGCGATGTTAGAGAAAGGTTTGCCGGGAGTCGCCTTCGTACGGGTAATGCCAAATACCTCCTGTGCAGTGCTTCTTTCCATGACCGGTATGGTGCAAGGAAGTTTAGCTACGGATCAGGATAAGGGTGTAGCTGAAAGCATCTTTAGTCAGGTTGGCCAGGTCTTGTGGGTAACCGAGGATAAGATTAATGCTGTGACGGCAATCAGTGGTAGTGGGCCAGCCTATTATTATCTCTTTACTGAGTGTTTGGCAGCTGCAGGAGTCGAGCTGGGCTTAACGCCAAAGGAGGCGGAAATATTGGCACGGGGAACCTTAGCCGGAGCAGGTCAAATGCTGGTCAGTAGTGGCAAGACTCCAGACCGACTACGAGAAGCTGTGACTTCGCCTAACGGGACTACTTATGCTGCCTTGCAGCAATTTGGGCAGGCTGACTTACGAAATATCGTGCAAACGGCAGCTAGGGCAGCAGCAGAGCGGGCGGCAGAGATGGAAAAAGAATTCGGTGCTTAACAGGGCTTAACAAAACATAAAGTTTTTGGGCTCCAATGAACGCATATAAATAGTAAGGTAATAAAACAGGCCCTCGACAAATTGACTTTGTCGAGGGCCTGTCTAACTAATCTATTTCCCAGTCCACATATCGCTTACATAGTTAAAAAAATAGCTATATGGAAGATAGAAGTAGCCTTTATCCCCCCAGCTTTCACCCCATGAATTTCGACAGATCACTACGCCTTGGCCTTTAATATTGGTATCATCCTTGTACCCCACAGCTAAGACGGCGTGCCCCCCTAAGAATTGTTCTCCGCGCTTGGGAAGGGGAACAATTCCGTTCTGCGCCACTTGGTTAGACTCAAAGCTTTCATAAACCTTAATACCGATAACTACTGGATAGCCTTCGGCCAAAGCTGATTTTAGCAGAGTTAAATTTGTCACTCTATGGTACTTGGTAATTTTAAACTGTATAGCATCTATTGTAGCCTTTTCGGGTGGTTTTTCCGTAAACTTTGTAATGTCGTAAGGCCAATCGGCCTCCGGAGCACAACCCATCTTTTGAAGGACTTTCATGCCATCTCGGATATAAGCCCCAGCGTCTTGATTGACGGTGCCTTCTAGGTAGCGCTCTTGCCAGTATAACCACAGGCGGCTTAGCGAAGTGAATTGTTTCTCAGACAGGTTTTCCCAGTATTCACGTAGACCGCTAGCAATGGCATTGGCTGTGCAGCTTCCCAACTCTCCTTGGTCAACGACTAGTGAGCAACTGGACCGGAGGTCTACAGTCGTGGGTAAGATAGCGATTGTTTTGAATTGAGTGGACCTAAAAACCCGATCACGTAGGTCTTCAGTGTCTGGTTTTAGTTTATAGACCCTTTTAGCCATGGTTCTCTCTCCCTCGCTTTATTTGTTCTGTAAGATAAGTGACTTTAGCAATTTTTAGCTGGTTAAATTATTCTACTCACGGTTGTCCGATTTTGTGCAGATGCTTGTCGATTTCTCTCATTTAGAGCTGACAGTTGGACATTTGAAATTATGACTGTAGAGGAATACATAATACATAAGCTATCTGGGTTTACTTGTACCGGGATTTTTCTTTATACTATAGGTGAGCAGATCTGTGTGCTAATTTTCACACGGGTTGAATAAAGCTGTAAAAGTGCGCGCAAAGGAGACCCAATGCGCGTTTTTTAAATGAACGAGCGATGCTCGG
>DHJG01000104.1:4098-14576 GCA_002404215.1 Desulfosporosinus sp. UBA4726 | reverse complement strand
GGCTATTTTTAGGTCAAGCTTGCTTTTGAGGGAGGACATGTCAATGGTTGAGGGAATGAAGATGCCGGCAGTGCTGGATATTCTCAGCGATAACATTATTAAGTACGGCAACCCGTTGGCCCTAAAGGGTCCACAGGTTGCAGCCTGGGCTAAAGGACTTGACTTACCAGTCAAAGGGGATCTGCTTTTCTATACTGGTGGAGAATATCAGTTGCTCCCCTTTATTGACACTCTGGTTAAAACGATAACCCATATTGATACGGGCAGCAAAGCATTTTCCATGATGATGGGCGTACGCAAAGTGATCAATAAGACCGGGATCAACGCAGAAAAGATATACGCTTCGGTACTGGCTAAGGACAAGGACCGGTACAATTCAATTTGTTTTAAGGCTGCAAAGGTGCTCCAAGGGTTAGGATACGAGTTTTGTTATTCTGGAAACGAGGAACTGTACAGTGGTGCTTTGCTATATGAACTAGGTTATATGGAAGATATGAAGGACTATGTTCAAAAAGTGGCAGGAGTGATCAAGGAAAGTGGTGCTAAAACCATCGTTTGCCTTTCTCCTCATGCGGCAGAAGTCTTTAAGTTTGTTTATCCTAAACTGGTCGAGGGTTTTGACCTCGAAATCCGTACCTTTGTTGAACTAGTCTGGGAACGACGGGATAAGTTGGCCAAAAGCCAAACTACAGGGGCGGTCGTAATCCATGATTCTTGTCGTTTGGCCCGTGAGTTGGGGATTCACCAAGAGTTGAGAGATATTCTGGAAAGTGTCGGAGTCGAAGTGAAAGAGGCTCCGCAGAACCGGGAGTGGACGAGCTGTTGTGGCGGGCCTATTAAAATGCTATTTCCCGAGTTATCGCATGTCATTGGCTCCCGCCGTGTGGATGAGTTGAAGGCTAGTGGAACGGATCACATTCTGACGTCCTGTCCATATTGTCTGTCAGCCTTGGAAGGCGGTCTAGCCAAGAATGATCCGGCCATAGTCGAAGATTTAATCGAATTGTTATACAGGGGGGTAAAAGCATGACCGTTGATTTAAGAAAGGACTTTGTCACGTATGCCAAGTCCCTCAATAAAGCTAGTGAAGATCCTAACATACGAACGGCTATCGGTAGGGCGGTAACTTCTTACCGTGAAACGGTTGCCGAAACGTTGGAACGTTTTCCGCACACTCCAGCTTTGGCTTTGGAAGTTCAGGAGATTAAACGTCAGTCAATAGCTAACTTGGACCAACTTTTGGAACAGGCGATGGCTTCGGTAGAACGCAATAAAGGGAAAGCCTTTTATGCTAAGGATCATGAGACTGCCTTGGAACTTGCTCTCAGTATTATCGGCACAGGTAAAACCGTGGTTAAAGGAAAAAGTATGCTGGGAGAAGAACTTCATCTGCGTGAATATCTGGAGGAAAAAGGGAACGAGGTTTGGGAGACGGATTTGGGTGAGTTCATTCTCCAACTTCGTAAGGAACGCCCAATGCATATTCTCTCCCCATCGATTCATGTGCCCCGTGAACAGGTTGCAGAGGTTTTTAGCAAGTTTTTTGGCAAAGAAGTTCCGCCCGACATTGCTGAAGAAGTTAAGGTAGTAAGGGAGTTCATGCGCGAGAAGTACTTTACGGCGGATGTAGGGATCAGTGGAGCCAACGTAGTGGCAGCGGACACGGGTGCCATGGTTATTATCGAAAACGAGGGAAATGTGCGGCTGGCGACTGGTGCACCTCCTGTCCATATCGTGATGGTGGGAATTGAGAAATTGGTGCCGACGTTCCAGGATGCCATGAAAGTGGCTGAGGTTACCTGGCGCTATGCTCAGTATGGCGTACCAGGCTATGTGAATATTGTCAGCGGCCCGAGTAAAACAGGTGACATTGAGAAAGTTACAACCTACGGGGCACACGGTCCCAAGGAATTTTATGTAATCTTCGTAGACAATGGCCGAAGTGATATGGCGAAGGACGAAAAGTTCAGCCAGGCTCTGCATTGTTTGCGTTGCGGTGGTTGTATGTATGAGTGCCCTGTGTTTCAGGTGACAGCCGGTCATTTTGGACATATTTATATGGGCGGAATCGGTACGATCTGGACGGCCTTTGTGTCCGGTGGTATGGAAAAGGCGGCTCCACTGATTCACTCCTGCTTGCGTTGTGGTCGATGTGTCGAACGGTGCCCCATGAGCATTGAGGTTCCTGCAATGGTTGGAGAGTTACGCAAGCGCGTTATTTATGGCGAATAACAAAGATAAAGGGTTTTTCAGGGGGAAAGGAAAAACTTTAGTCACACTTAAGAAATCATTGCAATTTTTAAATATAGATAATATAATATTAGAAGAATCAGGTAACTAGGGCAATGCAGCTTTCTAGAGATTTCTAATCTCTGGGAAGTTTTTTTATACCTAGACAGAAAGAATGAGTTTTGAGTAGCATAATTTGGGTGGTATAAGTGCAACTAAGGCGGCCGCCGTCGTCGCCTGCGGGTCCCTTCTCACCATCCATGGTTACAGGGACACTCGGCCACCCATGGCCAGCGCTTGGGGCCAGCCAGTTTTCTTTAACTGACAGGGGAGGTGATTGATACAAATCACCAAATATACAACAAATTAGGCGCCAGTCTCCGCATACTAGCTAAGTGAATTCTACATAATTGAATTTTCCAATAGGATGGAGTGGTATATAGTTGAATTCACAATTTAGGGGAGTACTTAAGCAAATCGTGGTATTGTTGGCTGCCCTTGTGGGGGCACTGCTGATTGGGGCAGTCTTTCTACTTTTAGCCAAATCGGATCCAATAAAAGCTTATGGAGTGATGTTTGCCGGACCAGTCAGCGACAAATTTGGGCTCACAGAGACCCTAGTACGGGCTGTTCCTCTGCTCTTGGTGGGGTTGGGTATCGTTATTTCCTTCCGTAGCGGGATTATTAACATTGGTGCTGAAGGACAGATTCTGGCTGGGGCTATTGGGGCGGCTTACGTGGGCAATTCGTTTCCAGATATGCCAGCGATACTTCTACTTCCTTTGGTATTTATGGCGGGAGCGATGAGTGGCGCTGTATGGGGTGGGATTGCTGGTTGGTTGAAGGCGCGCCTTGCAGTAAATGAGATACTTAGCACTGTAATGCTAAACCAGATTGCCTTGCAGTTATATCTGTTTCTGATACGTGGACCGTTAATTGACCCCCAAGAGGTATCCTATGGCACGGGTGTACCACAAACGGCTTTAATTCCCGAACAAATTTGGCTCAGCCGACTCATCCCAGGGACTAGGCTACATTCGGGCCTGATTTTTGCGCTCGTGGTGGCTGTATTGGTCTATGTGTTTTTGTGGAGGACCAGTACCGGATATCGTATGCGGGCAGTTGGTGCGGGACCTGAAGCCGCTCGATATGCTGGCATTAATGTGCAATGGTACTTGGTCTTGGCTATGGCTCTTGCTGGAGGAATGGCTGGACTTGCGGGTGTGGTCGAAGTGACGGGAGTTCATCACCGTGCCTTAGAAGGGATATCTGCAGGGTACGGGTTCAGCGGTATCGTTGCTGCCCTTTTTGGTCGCCTCCATCCGTTGGGTACCATTCCGGCTTCAATCCTGTTCGGTGCCTTGCTTCTGGGAGCGGATATGATGCAAAGAGCGGTAAACATTCCGGCAGCTATGGTTATGGTGATCCAGGGATTGGTGGTTTTGTTCGTGGTATCAAGTGATTACTTTTTAAAGAACCCAAGCTCTGTGGCCAATTTAAAGGTTAAGTTGTTTGGAAAAAAAGTGAACGGGGAAGGTGGTAAGTAATAATGGAAGGTGTTATGAATTCCGCTATTATCATAAGTATACTGGCCACTGGCATCCGTTTGGCTACCCCATATCTTTTAGCAGCCTTAGGGGAGATGTTTACCCAACGCTCAGGGGTGTACAACCTAGGGGTGGAAGGCATCATGATGATGGGAGCCTTTGCCGGTTTTTTTGCTACTCTGCACTCTGGAAGTCCCCTCATGGGTATTGTTGCAAGTTTGCTGATAGGGGCGTTAATGGGTTTGCTGATGGCTTTGGTCAGCGTGACTTTTAAGGCTGAACAAGGGATTAGTGGTATAGGACTTTACATGTTAGGGTGGGGTCTGTCCGGTTTACTTTACCGCCTGTACGTGGGAGGTATTACATCCATCGATGGCTTAAAAACAATCAAAATTCCGTTGCTAAGCGATATCCCGTTCCTCGGACCGATAATTTTCGACCAAAACGTGTTAGTCTATACCGCGTTAGTTCTGGTGCCACTGTCGGGCTTTATACTTTTTAAAACGAGTTGGGGGCTTAATGTGCGCGCCGTGGGCAACAAGCCTGAGGCGGCTGACACCTTGGGAGTTAGTGTAGAACGTATCAGATACCAGTGCTTAATTTTAGGCGGCATGTTAGCCGGTTTAGCCGGGGCTTTCTTGACTATTGGTCAGGCCAATATGTATGCAGATAATATCACAGCGGGCAGGGGATTTATCGCAATCGCTTTGGTTTACTTCGGACGCTGGAGTCCCTGGGGTATTCTCTTAGGTTCTCTCTTGTTCAGTATGGCGGATTCCTTCCAGAGCATGGTGCAAGTGTTGGGGATTAACTTTCCTTATGAACTAGCCGTCATTTTACCTTATGTAGTAACCATAATCGCCTTAGCAATTTCCTTTGGCCGCGTCTGGGCCCCAGCGGCGCTGGGTAAACCCTTTCAGCGCGGAACCAGAGGTTAATTATATATAAATAGAAGGAGGAAATGATATGAAAAGAGTACTCGCTCTAATCTTGGCTGCCTTAACCCTGTTGGCCTTCACCGGCTGTGGCACCAACACCAATAAATCTGCGGAGACTACTCCTGCGACAAAAGTGGAGAAGGTTCGTATCGCTCTTGTGCTTCCGGCTACCGTCGATGATTTAGCTTGGGGCCAGTCTATGGTAGAAGGCTTGAAGGTAGTTCAGAAAACCATGGGAGCAGACAAAGTCGAGATCGCAACCAGTGAAAAGCTGGGTAGTGCTGTGGATGCAGGTGCAGCTATCCGTCAGTACGCAACCCAGGGGTATGATATCATCTTGGCCCACGGTTCCCAGTACCAAAGCGTATTAATGGATATAGCTAAAGATTTCCCTAAAACAACGTTTGCATATGGTAGCGGTTTTGCTACTGCACCTAATATTTTTGCCTATGATCCACAAGCCCAAGACGGTGGCTACCTATTAGGTATACTAGCGGCTATGACGACTAAATCGGGCATCGTAGGAATTATTGGGCCTGTAGAATCCGGTGACGCTGTGAAGTATAATTATGGTGTACAGCAGGGCGTGGCCAAAGGTAAAGCGGATGTTAAATCGCGCATTGCCTATACTGGCTCCTTTAATGATATTGTAGGCGCCGGCAATCTGGCCAAAACTCAAATGAGCGCCGGGGCAGACATCCTTACCGGTTCTTCACAGCAGGCTGTAGGTGCAATGAGAGCCGTTGCGGAAACTAAGGGCAATTACTGGCTCTCAACGGATATGGATCAAAGCTCTATCGCTCCTGACCACGTTTTGGCAGCCCAAGTCTATCGTTGGGAAAAGGTTGTCACCAAAATAATCGATCTGAGGAAACAAGGAACACTTGGAGGACAGCACCTTATTTTAAGCTTAGCGGACGGAACAATTGAGCTGAAATATAACGACAAACTGGCAGACAAGATTCCTGCGGAAGCTAAAGCTGCTGTAGAACAAGCGAAAGCGGACATCATTAGCGGCAAATTAAAGGTGGAATTACCTAAGAAATAATGGGTGAGTAGACATGGTTGAAAAGATCCAAAACCTAGAGATGAGTGGAATCACCAAACGATTTCCCGGTGTGTTAAGCAACAACAATGTGAATATTCATATTGTTGCAGGTGAGGTCCTTGCTATTCTGGGAGAAAACGGAGCTGGCAAAACCACTCTGATGAATATCCTTTACGGCCTTTACCAGCCCGAGGCGGGTACGATCTCGGTCAATGGTAAGTCGGTAAGGATCAACTCTCCCAGTGAAGCCATTCAACTTGGGATCGGCATGGTGCACCAGCATTTTATGCTGGTTCCCACCCTCACAGTATGTGAAAACGTCATTCTAGGGTTATCTAAGACGTTCTTGGTCGATTTAAAAACGGCCACAAAACGCATTAAAGAAATAATGGACAGGTATGGTTTAGCCATTAACCCTGAAGCCTATGTCTGGCAGTTAAGTGTCGGGGAACAACAGCGCGTCGAGATTGTCAAAGCACTTTATCGCGGCGCTAACCTGCTGATTCTTGATGAACCCACAGCGGTACTCACTCCCCAGGAAGCCAAAGAGTTAATTCTGTTGCTCAAAAACATGTCTGCTCAGGGCAACTCAATCATCTTAATTAGCCACAAACTACATGAAGTTATGGCAGTGAGCGACAGAGTGACCGTCCTCAGGGACGGGGAGGTGTGTGCAGACGTTAATACTCAGGACACTTCCCAAGAAGCACTGGCCAAGCTGATGGTGGGAAGGGACATGGCTCCCTGTAAACGGGATGGTAAGTTTTCCCCGGGTAAGCCTGTTTTGGAACTTCAGGATGTTTTCGCTAAAGGAGATATGGGAACCAATGCTTTGGCTGGAGTCTCTCTCTCGATTAGAGAAGGGGAAATCTTGGGAATCGCCGGGGTTTCAGGCAATGGCCAAAAAGAACTTGCTGAAGTGATTGCCGGGTTGAGAAAAGTAAGTAAGGGCAAACTAGTTTTAAACGGTAAAGAAAGTACAAAAATGTCGCCAGCTAAAATTATTGAGCAAGGGCTGGGTTATATCCCAGAGGATCGGCTTCATGTGGGGACCATTCCTTCCTTTAGTATCTGGGAAAACCTAATTCTAAAGGATCATAACAAGCCTCCCTTTGCTAAGCGTTCACTTCTTCAGAATCGGGTTATTATGTCTCACGGTTTATCTTTAGTGGAAAAGTACGGTATAAAAACGCCTAATTTAGAAACGCCCACAGGCAGGCTGTCTGGTGGCAATATCCAACGGGTTATTCTGGCTAGGGAAATAACCCGTAGTCCCGTGGCACTGGTGGCAGCTTACCCAACACGGGGAGTGGACATCGGGGCAACAGAGTATCTGCATAGCAAACTTTTGGAAGCTCGTAGCAACGGCATTGGTGTGTTGTTGATTTCTGAGGATCTAGAAGAATTAACAAGTATTTGTGATCGTATAGCGGTGCTTTACGAAGGGCAGATTATGAAGGTCATGCCGGTGGAGGAAACGGACGAACGGATATTGGGTCTTTTGATGGCCGGTATTGTCGAGGAAGCCTCGATATAAAATAAACAAGAAAAAAGTAGGAGGAGAATGAAAGAAATGAATTTTAAACGGAGAGGTACAATTCTAATCACATTGTTAGTATCATTACTATTAGTGATCTCTGGATGTGGTACTAAGGCCCCAGCGACTACACCAACGCCTACGGCTTCTACAGAGAAAATCAAGGTTGCCTTTGTTTACGTTGGGCCAGTCGGTGACTTTGGTTATACTTACGCTCAGGATCAAGGCAGAAAATTCCTGGAAGCTAATATGAAGAACGTTGAAACAACGTTTGTTGAAAACGTTCCAGAGACTGCAGACGCGGAACGTGTTTTCACGGATCTTGCTCAAAAGGGCAACAATATCGTTATCGGCACCAGCTATGGTTACATGGACTATATGGTCAATGTGTCCAAGAAATTCCCTAATGTAGTCTTTGAGCACTGCAGTGGTTACAAAACCACCGACAATTTAGGCACCTATTTCAATCGCGACTATCAAGCCCGCTATCTGACCGGTATGGTGGCAGGTAAATACACCAAAACCAATGTTATAGGATTCCTTGCGCCATTCGGTACGCCTGAAGTTATCCGCAACATCGATGCGTTTACTCTTGGCGCTCAGTCGATTAACCCTAAAGTCGAAGTTAAGGTCGTTTGGACAAATTCTTGGAACGATCCAGCTACAGAGAAAACTGCTGCCAACAGTCTAATTGACGCAGGCGCAGATATGCTGGCGATGCATGTTGACTCGCCTACGTTCGCTCAAACAGCACAGGATAGAGGTGTGCTTGCCATCGGTCACGATTCCGATATGACTAAATTTGCTCCTAATTCTATCCTTGTTGGTGATGTATCCAACTGGGGTCCGTATTTCGTAGATGTGGTCAAGCAAGTTATGAACAAAACTTGGAAACCAGTCCAATACTTTGGCGGAATTAAAGACGGCGGAATCATTGATATCACGCCTTTTAGTGCTAAGGTTGACAAAGACTTCCAAGCTGTCGTACTTGCCAAAAAACAAGACATTATGTCAGGTAAATTCGATCCTTTCACAGGACCGATTTCTGATCAAGCAGGAACCGTAAAAATCAAAGCAGGCGATAAAGCTGCCGATGATGTTCTTCTTTCCATTAATTGGTTTGTCAAAGGTGTAACGGGGTCAATTCCCAAATCTTAACTAAATCCTATAAACGAAAAATGATGTTACTACAAACCGGCGAGAACTTTCGCCGGTTTGTAGTAATGCTTGAAAGGGTGAGATCAATGGGAAATGTGCCCATGGTGGAAATGCGTAAAATCATAAAAGAATTCCCGGGCATCCTGGCCAATGATCAGGTTTCGTTTGACGTTAATCCTGGCGAAATTCATGCTCTGCTTGGTGAGAACGGAGCGGGTAAAAGCACATTGATGAGCGTGCTTACAGGTCTCTATCGTCCCGACGGGGGTGACATTTACATTGAAGGAAAAAAAACCCAATTTTCCTCGCCAAAGGATGCTGTCAACAACGGCATTGGTATGGTGCATCAGCATTTCAAGCTTGTTCAGCCATTTACTGTGGCGGAAAACGTCATGCTTAGTATCCAGGGACTGAAACAGATTTATAACCTAAAAGAGATTGAGCAGCAAATAATCAAGCAATCGGAAGCTTTCGGACTTTCTATTGATCCAAAGGCCAAAATTTGGCAACTCTCGGTTGGTGAGCAACAGAGGGTTGAAATCATCAAATTACTCCTGCTAGGTGCCAAGGTTTTGATACTCGATGAACCGACCGCTGTTCTGACGCCTCAGGAAGCAAATGCTCTCTATGAGACGCTTCTCAAGATGATAAAAAGTGGAAAATCTGTAATCCTTATTTCTCATAAAATGAATGAGGTTTTAGAAAATACCGATCGCATAACGGTTCTACGGGACGGTAAATCTATAGGGACTGTTTATACCAAAGATACGAATGAAAAAGAGCTGGCTAAAATGATGGTGGGCAGAAATATTAGTGCCCAGATAGAGAAGCAATCTTCTCGAAAAGAAGAAAAAATATTCTCCTTAGATAATGTATCAGCTTTGGGGAACAATGGGTTTTTAAAATTGAAAAGTATTTCACTTGATATATATGCCGGAGAAATACTTGGCGTTGCGGGTGTAGATGGAAACGGTCAGAAGGAGCTTGCCGAAGCGGTGGCAGGTATACGTTCCGTCAAAATTGGAAGCCTAGCCTTTTGCGGAAAAGACTGCACAAAATCTGGCCGTAAAAAGCGAATGAATCTCGGTATTAGTTATGTGCCAGAGGATCGCATGACGACTGGGCTTGCCCCGGACCTTAATGCCTATGAAAATATGGCGCTGAATAGTTATCGTAAGTATCGTGGTGCCTTTATTCGATGGGATAAAGTTAGAAAGGACACTGATCGATTGATCCAAGCATTTGATGTCAGGTTAGCGAGTCCAGAGAACCCTGTTAAAATGATGTCTGGCGGAAACATCCAGAAGCTGTTGCTGGCGCGTGAAATAGATTCCGATCCCTTGCTGATTATTGCGGTCTATCCGATGCGCGGTCTTGATATCGGTGCGACCGATTATGTCAAACGACTGCTCATAGAGCAGAGCGAAAAAGGCAAGGCAGTGCTCCTTATTTCAGAGGATTTGGAAGACCTTCTTTCCATGACGGATCGCATCATCGTAATGCATGGGGGCGAAATCATGGGCGTTGTCAAGCCGAGTGAAACAACGCGTGAAGAAATCGGCCTGATGATGGCCGGCAAAAGAAAGGTAGATCTTCATGAAGTTTAAACTGTTGGGAAGTTGGGAGATCAAAAAAACAAATTCAAGCTCTGCCCTGAAGAAGTTTGGCATCTCCGTAACTTCCATTGTGCTGGGATTACTCTTTGCGGGACTTTTTGTGCTGATTACCGGAAAAGATCCGTTGAAGCTCTACAGTGAGATTTTTCAATCCTCCATTGGCTCAACCTATGGCCTCAGCGAGACACTCGTGGAAATGATTCCTCTTGCACTTTGCTCGCTTGGGGTTTCACTGGCTTTCCGCATGCAACTATGGAACATCGGAGCGGAAGGCCAATTTTACATGGGCGCTTTCGGGGCAGCTTATTTCGCTTTGTTTTTTTCGAATCTGCCAACCCTGATCATGCTCCCGCTCATGCTAATTGCGGCCTTTATCTGCGGCGGCCTTTGGGCCTTGATTCCGGC
>DHJG01000104.1:2039-3994 GCA_002404215.1 Desulfosporosinus sp. UBA4726 | reverse complement strand
TATCTCGTTTATGGTCCTTGGAAAGACCCTAAGGGAAACAATTTTCCTCTTACCAAACAGTTTCCGGAGAGTGCGACCATTCCTGTTTTCGGCAACACCCGTATCAGCTACGCTATCTTTCTCGTGGTGATCATTGCGTTAGTGATGTTCTTCCTGATTAAATATTCCAAGTGGGGATATGAAATCTCGGTTAGCGGCTCCAGTCGCAAGGCGGCCGACTATGCTGGCATGAGTTATGTGAAAAATGTTTTGAAAGTGATGTTCTTAAGTGGGGCTATAGCGGGTATTGCTGGAATGGCTGAAGTTTCAGGCGTGCTTCACCGCTTGCAGCAGACGATTTCTCCTGGTTATGGCTACACCGCCATACTCATCGCTCTGCTTGCCCGGCTGAATCCCTTAAGTATCCTGCTCGTATCCTTTCTGATGGGCTCGTTACTGGTGGGTGGCTTCAGTTTGCAGACCTCCGGTTTTCCGTCGAGTATGGTGTCCATGTTTCAGGGTTCAATTTTGTTCTTTGTGCTGGCTGGCGAAGTCTTTAACAATTACCGTTTGGTAAGAAAGAAGGTATGACGGTATGGATTTAAACTATATAATCGCCATCCTTGCAGCTGGAGTTGTTGCAGGCACTCCGATTCTATATGCTTCTCTTGGTGAAGTCATTACCGAGCGTGCTGGCATCCTGAACCTAGGCGTTGAAGGTATGATGCTCGTGGGGGCAGTGAGCGCTTTTTACGTGGGCACCTTTTCAG
This sequence comes from Desulfosporosinus sp. UBA4726, assembly GCA_002404215.1. Lineage (GTDB taxonomy): Bacteria > Bacillota > Desulfitobacteriia > Desulfitobacteriales > Desulfitobacteriaceae > Desulfosporosinus. Next base: position 3,245 of record DHJG01000104.1, on the reverse strand, counting down.
AAAATAAATGGCTTGGCCTGTTAGTGGCCTTAATTGCAGGCGGACTTATGGCCCTGATTCATGCGGTTATTACCATCTCTTTTCGGGCGAATCAGGTGGCGAGCGGTCTCGCACTGACTATTTTCGGTACGGGCTTGTCCGCCTACCTTGGACGCAGTTTGGTGGGGATTCCTCCCACTTCAACCTTTAAGGCAGTCGCCGTCCCGGTTCTCTCAGAAATTCCTGTCCTCGGTAAGATTTTTTTTAACCAGGATATTATGGTTTATCTCAGTGTGATTCTGGTTGTCATACTGTGGTTTGTCTTTTACAAAACCAAGGCGGGGCTTCTGCTCAGGGCAGTGGGTGAAAATCCATCGGCAGTAGACGCTCTGGGTCACAACATCTTTTTCATCAGGTATGTCGCCGTTATTGTCGGAGGTATGCTCGCTGGCGCGGGTGGTGCCTATCTATCACTAGCCTATTCTCCCTCTTGGATTGAAAACATGGCGGCTGGCCGTGGTTGGATTGCGGTCGCACTCGTCATTTTCGCTGTCTGGGATCCGCGCCGTGCCCTGTTGGGCGCATGGTTGTTCGGTGTCATTGCCTCCTTGGGTCTGCATCTCCAAGCCTTGGGTGTTATGATTCCGTCCAATTTCCTACAAATGCTGCCGTATCTTTTTACATTTGTTGTCTTGGTCTTTACTACACGAGAAACAAAAAACAGGCGTTCGGGAACGCCAGCTGCGCTCGGGATCCCGTATTCGCGCGAGGAACGGTGAAATATTAGGATTGGGGGATTTACTTGAACAGGAGATATAAGCTGTGGGAAGTCGGAAGGCAGCTTACAGCAACAGCGCAGGGGAAACTAAAAGCTGATTTAGTGATTAAAAATGGCAGGCTTGTCAATGTTTTTACTGGAGAGATTCAGCCAAACGTAGATGTTGCGGTGAAATCCGGGCGTATTGCGCTTGTAGGTGATGCTGCGGTTGCCACTGGCGAAACGACAGTTATTATTGATGCTCAAGGAATGTATCTGGTACCCGGATTTATTGACGGGCACCTGCATGTGGAAAGCAGCCTGATGACCGTGGGAGAGTATGCAAAAGCTACTATTCCGCATGGAACTTCTTCGATTTTTATGGACCCGCATGAGATTGTCAATGTCGCAGGACTTGATGGCATGGTCGCCATGATGAAAGACGGGGCGGCAACGCCGCTGCGCGTTTT
>DHJG01000104.1:0-1953 GCA_002404215.1 Desulfosporosinus sp. UBA4726 | reverse complement strand
CTGAACTGGGAAGGTGTCGTGGGCCTTGGCGAGATGATGGATTATGCTGGAATTCTGTGCGGTGACCCACAAACCTGCGAAAAGGTGGAGAAAACACTTGAAGAAGGCAAGACGGTAACCGGCCATTTTCCACTGACGGATACAGGCTCAGCATTGAACGCTTATATTGCGGCAGGAATTAGCTGCTGTCATGAATCGACCACTGCGCGTGAAGCACTCGCCAAAATGCGGCTCGGCATGTATGCCATGATTAGGAAGGGGTCGGCCTGGAATGATCTGCCCGAAGTTATAAAAGCAATTACAGAGCAGAAGATTGATACAAGGCTGGCTATGCTTGTTTCCGATGATTCACATGCAGACACCCTTTTGAATTGCGGGCACATGGATTATATCATTCGCCTCGCAGTTTCCATGGGTGTAAGTCCGGTGACGGCGATCCAAATGGCAACTCTTAACACCGCCTGTTGCTTCGGCATGGAACGCGATATCGGTTCGATTTCACCGGGTCGTTTTGCTGACCTTAACATTTTGAGCGACTTGGCCCAAGTTAAGGTTGAGAAAGTGATCATCAACGGGGAGCTTGTGGCGGAAAAAGGTAGGCTCACAGTGCCTGTCGGAAGCTATGTATACCCAGAGCAGCTCAGGGCTTCAGTCAAAATAACTCGAAAGATTTTGCCAAGTGACTTTATTGTGGAAGCATCTCTTGGCTCGGAGACGGTTAAGGTAAGGGCGATTGGTGTCCATGACTCAAATGTGCTGACGACCGAAGTAATCGAAACCCTGCCAGTTAGAAATGGAGAGGTTGAGCTTGCTGCAGAAAAAGACATCTGCAAGATCGCGGTCATAAACAGACACACGTCGGAAGGTGGAATGAGCATTGGTTTCGTCCATGGCTTTGGTCTGAAAAAGGGTGCAGTGGCGTCAACCTATGCGCATGATGCCCACAACCTGATTGTGTTAGGGATGAGTAACGCCGAAATGGCTTTTGCGGCGAATAAATTAGTTGAATGTGACGGCGGCATGACTGCAGTAGAAGGTGATAAGGTTCTAGCACTTTTGAAAATGCCGATAGCCGGCCTGATGAGTGATTTATCAGCTGCTGAGGTTGCCGATGCGCTCAGTGAGCTTTCTGGGGCGTGGGTAGCTCTTGGCTCGCCGCTTGCTTCGCCCTTTATGACTATGTCGCTGCTGTCGCTTGTTGTGATTCCAGAAATCAGATTGACGGACAAAGGCCTTGTCAATGTTTACAACAACAGCTTTACAACGCTTTTCACAGAATAACAACGTCGCCTAGAAGTGAACATGATAGCCCATCCTTGAATGAATAGGGAAAGAGTGGTAAAGATGCTGGGTGCAAAAATTCGCAAGAAAAGAGTGGAGAAACAACTAACACTAAAGGATTTGGCGGAAAGGACTGGGGTAACGCAAGGTTTTTTGAGCCAAGTAGAGCGAGACCTTACAGATCCCTCCATCACTTCTTTGAGACGGATTGCCCATGCCCTCGATGTGCCCATATTTTACTTTCTGATGGATGAAGCCAAATCAAGCCCAGTCGTGAGAAAAAATGAGCGTAGAGTTCTGAAATTTCCTGACTCTCATCTTACCTTTGAATTGTTATCTCCGGATTTAAACAGAAGCATAGAGATGATGATGGCGAGGGTAGAACCGGGCGCGGTTACCTGTGATGAACCATTAACTCATCCCGGAGAAGAGAACATCTTAGTTGTACAGGGAGAGATGAAAATCCAAATCGGAGAGGACCTTCATATTTTATCAGAAGGAGACAGTATTTATTATTTCTCCAGTATTCCTCATAAAATTTGGAGCATCGGCACAGAGGATCTGATCTTCATTTCGGCGATAACCCCGCCGGCTTTTTGAAAAGGAGAAAGCCCTTCGCGTTTTTTTAAGACGTGAAGGGCTTTCTCTTTTTCAAATGTACGCTCGAAATAT
>DHJG01000111.1:2757-4671 GCA_002404215.1 Desulfosporosinus sp. UBA4726 | reverse complement strand
GGGCCACGAAAGAAGAAATTATACCGTCCTTCGCCTAAAGCCATTGGCTCAGACGAGGTCAGTTCCACATATTGAGCTTTTAAATGCTCTATGGCTTTGAAAATATCTGATACACGAATAGCCAAGTGGTTGACTACCCCGTCCTCATAACGTCGACCATCGATCACTTCAACCAATTCCACGACCGTACCCCCTAATTCTAAGAAGACCAATTCTACTTCTCCAGGCTTGATGCGGTATAAAAATTTAAAGTTCAGTACCTTTGTGTAAAACTGAATAGCCTTCTCCATATCTACAGCTTTGATCCCGATGTGTTCGACCCCCATAAAAAGGGGCTTATTCTCCCTATTATCCATATTTAACCTCCTCGGACTCTTTTCTTCAGTATTTTCGCTTATTAAGGGCAGTATAGCTCCTTCAAGCTCTAGCAGCCTTTGCTTAATGTCTAAACCTCCGGCATATCCCGTCAAATTTCCGTTTTTACCAATCACTCGATGACAGGGCACCATAACTCCAATTGGATTTCTATGGTTAGCCATACCCACCGCTCTTTGCCCTTTCAGATTTTCCACTTTTGTAGCTATATCACCGTAGCTACGTGTCTCTCCGTACGGAATACACAGGAGTTCTTCCCAAACTTGAAGCTGAAAAGGTGTACCTAGCTGATTAAGGGGAATCGTAAACTCTTTGCGTTTTCCGACGAGGTACTCTTGAAACTGACGAATAGCTTCACTATTGGGCTCGCGCTTGAGAATTAAAAACCTTTTTGGAAACCAACGTGACGACCAAGTCCGCAAGGAACGTACTTCCTCAACCGACGAGCCGAGTCCTAGCCAACACAACCCCTCCGAAGTAGAAGCAACTGTTAACTCAACTTCAAGATCTTTGATGGTCACTTTTTCCGTCCAAAAAGCAACGGTCTTAACATCCCAAAGTTCCTGAATACAATAGCTTATTAGTGATCCGTCTTGATAGATTTTAATTGAATTCTGATCGTTTTTCAAACGATTATCAATATCCGTTGAGGTACTCCACTTAGGCCCTTCTTCACGGTGAAGTTCAAGGCCATTTTGTGAGATTTTCATCAGTCCATAGATCAACGCTGCCAAGCCTCGAGTCAACGGATTCTCAGATTCTAAAAAGGGTCTTATCCGTTCTTCCAGAGGATCCACCAAGTGTGGAGCTTTCTGGGCTAATTGCGCTAGTCCCCACAACACACCATCGCTTAAACTTTCATCTTCTAGCAACCCGGAATACATCCAATTAAACTGTCCACACTTCTCCGAGCAATGGGTAATAAGGCTCCCTAGGGCCTCCGAGGCATTCCAAGCCGTGCCCCCTGATTCATCATTGAGCATCCAAAAATAACGTCGAACAAGTTCAAGAGCATAAGTTGGCTCATCCTGATCAATTCTATGCGTGACAACCCCTAACGCCTCTACAGCTCGCCAGAAAATGATCCCATCGTTAACATAGATTCGATTCATCAGAAGGCGCAACACATTCTTATTCTCTTTGGCCCAGTCGTTGAGTTGCTTCCAATCCCGTTTCTCCAATAACGTTTCCAAATCTTTTTTAGTAGGCATTAGACGCCTTCTCTCTTTGTAAATTTATTTTCATTTCTATATCTTCTTCTTTCCTTATTAGGAATCATCTTATCATAATATGAGCTAAAGTGTAACAAAAAAACGGCCCCCAAAAGGGGCCGCTCTAAGCGATCAAGTTGAAAAAAGCTTAATCTTTTAGTTCTTTGTATTTACTCCAATAAACCGATTCCGTCAACACCTCGCCACCGATACCCATATTACTAAAATCATGTTCATCCAGTGTTACTGTAAACGCTGCCATCGGAATTCCTAAAGCCTTCGAGGCAGCTTGACTCATTCCGTGAATCAAACTCCTTTTTTGGTCAAT
>DHJG01000111.1:1394-2552 GCA_002404215.1 Desulfosporosinus sp. UBA4726 | reverse complement strand
TCAGAGTCGGCCTCATTGGTTTTATATTTTTACTAATTTAGCAGAAATGTCCTTTACCTGATCGAGATCATTTTGATTGGATCTTTTTCATCCCACAGACCGGACAGTTTTGCAGCGCTAGCGGTACCTCGAGCCCACACTCATCCATTAAGTCTGCATCGAGAAGGATCTCTGATGTCAGCCCATCGGCCGCAATTTCTCCGTTTTTTATCACAATAGTCCTTTCACAGGACTCAAAGATCATATCCAAATCGTGACTTGTAATAATTTTTGTGTGTTTAAAACCTTTCAACAACTCCATGACTCTACGTCTGGATTTCGGATCAAGAGCAGCCGTGGGTTCATCCATCACGAGTACATCCGGCTGCATGGAAAGCACGGAGGCAATAGCCGCAGCCCTCTTTTCTCCTCCAGACAGCTTAAAAGGTGCACGATCTTTCAAATGAAGTATTCCCACCATCTCTAAGGCTTGAAGAACGCGCTTTTCAACTTCCTTTTCGTCAAGCTTATAATTACGTGGTCCAAAGGCTACATCATCATAGACAGTTGTCATGAATAATTGGTCGTCTGGATCCTGAAAAACCATACCCAACCTTTGACGAATCATGGGAAGTGTCTTTTTAGTAACTCGTACATCCCCTACACAAACTTCACCTTGGCTGGGAAATAGAACCCCCATGAGCAACATAAGGAGCGTCGATTTTCCTGCCCCATTTGCCCCTATGATGCCCACAGACTCTCCATGATGAATACAAAAAGACATTCCTTTAACTGCTTTATGTTTATCTGGGTAACTATAATGCAGATCCTTTACCTCAAGTTTATGATGACTCATCTTATCACTCCCGTTATCAATGAACCTATTATCACAGGGATATTGTAAATCCTCGCCGCTGCAAAGAATAGCACCCATCCTGCCAAATAGGCCAAATCCCAGACTCTTATTTTCCCAAAGCCTCCAGTACGATATTCTCCTGTAAAACCTCTTAAACACATAGCTTCGTAAATACGCTGTGCTCTATCAAACGTCCGGAGTATGAGCTGCCCTGCCAAGGATCCCCAAGCGCTCCGATGAACGCCCTTTTGCTTCGGTGCGCGCAGTGAATACGCCCTTAAACTCCGAGCAACTTCCTCCATCAGAACTGAAATATAACGGTA
>DHJG01000111.1:0-1212 GCA_002404215.1 Desulfosporosinus sp. UBA4726 | reverse complement strand
ACCATTAGATAACTAACTGTGGTCAACAATTTCACAAGAGGATGTACTTTATGAATGACGGTTTCCTTCCGGGCCAAGTCATCGAGAATCCGCATATCATACATTGAATTCGTTATAGTGCACATATCAACAATCCGATCCTTATTTCTAATTTAAAGGCAAGGTTATCCCTTCCCCTCGAACTATTCAAGACTGGGTTCCAGTTTTCCTTCTTTTAGCCAAGCTGATACCTGCCCCTATAAGACCTGCCAAGATAAGCGTCATTCCCCCACCAACTAATCCGGCAGTACTGGTTCCTCCGCTTACGGAAGGCCATGCTGCTTCGCCTTCTTTCGTTTCATTTTCTGATGTCTTAAAAGAATAGCCAGGCAGAAATGCTGTCTTATTCTGTATGTTGGACAACTTCTGATGTAGGCCATCTGGCGCTTTCAGTTCAGCTGTACCAGCGGTCTTTATCATAGCCCATTCCAAGCCATCAGGGTTGGAAGAGGCAAACCAGGATAACCCTATTCCTGTAATCAGCGCAAAAGTGACCACTCCTACAACAACCTTCTTGATAGAGACATTGCCTATAGCTTCTCCTAAAGCGGCCTTTTCGATAATTTCTGGCCGCGTGTTCCAAATATATGTCACAATAGCTGTTGTAACAAGGCCTTCTACTGCACCAATTGCAAGATGAATAGGCTGCATTAATAATACAAATGTCCCAAAAGGCAACTCAGTCTTACCGGAAAAGAGCGTTTCGAGTACGACTCCAAAAGCACCCATCTGAAGACCGATGATCGCCGTCAACATAGATGCAACAAAAATTAGCTTAGTGGAAGTTCCTTTTCTCATGAACCCTTTATAAATCAAAGGGTAGGCAATAAAGCAAGAGAAAAAGCCCATATTGAACACATTACATCCGTAGGCTAGCAACCCTCCATCTGCAAAAAATAGAGCTTGGATCGCGAGTACTGATGCTATAGTTAGGAAGCCCGCATACGGACCTAGTAATATAGCAAGAATTAGGCCTCCTCCAATATGACCACTCGAGCCTGTTGCTGGTATTGTGAAGTTAATCATCTGGGACGCAAAGATAAACGCTCCCATAACTCCCATTAAAGGAATTTTCTTTTCATCCATTTCATTTTGAATCTTCTTAATCGAATAAGCCGCCACCCCTGCTGTTGCAACCCACATGGTTCCACCCACCAACGGTGAAATCAAGGC
>DHJG01000063.1:24781-34271 GCA_002404215.1 Desulfosporosinus sp. UBA4726 | reverse complement strand
AATCGTAGTTCGATATTCGTAGTTCGTAGTTCGTGGTTCATGGTTCGTGGTTCGTGGTTCGTGATTCGAAGTACGATTGTTCGAAATCAGAATAGGGATATTGAATATAAATCGTCTAAGGCTTGCGGATATGAACCAATTTGTCTTATGATATGAGTGGATATTTTTCCTACTAGTAACTAGTATACCTAACTTAGAGGTTGAAAGGAAGATGATAGGCCGTGAAAGCCTACAGAATTTTACATATTATAGGTGGTGGGGAAATCGGAGGGGCTGAGCAGCATGTGTTATCCCTGCTTAAGGAAATAGATCAGGCTCTTTATAATCCCCATCTTGTCTGCCTAACTCATGGGCCTTTATCTGAGCTGGCTCTAAAAAACAAGATCCCAACCCAAACCTTCTCAATGCGCTATCCCTTAGACCTATCTCCCCTTCCTAGCCTTATTCGTTATATTAGGCAAAAAAAAATAAGTCTCGTTCACACTCATGGTTCTCGGGCTAATCTTCTGGGACGCCTGAGCGCAAAATGGTTGGGTATTCCCAGTTTAACTACCGTCCATAGCTCCCTTGCCCACGATTACCTTTCCCCTTGGTCTGCTCGTATGGCTTTAGGTCTTGACCGCCTGACTCTTCCCTTAACGTCTGGGATTATCACCGTATCCGAGTATTTAGCTGAAGAAGTTGCTTTGAGAGGGGGGAAGAATCTAGAAACTATTTATAACGGCCAACCTCCCATTTCCTTTAACAATCCGACTTCGTCTCGCCAACAGTTCCGTAAACAATGGGGAATTCCAGCAGATGCTCTCGTTCTTGGAACGATTGGTCGCCTCCATCCCACTAAAGGCCAATCTTATCTAATCAAGGTTGCAAGCCGACTACGCTTGAAATTCCCAAAGCTTCACCTTTTACTGATTGGAGATGGTCCCCTTCGCCAAGACCTGGAATTAGAGCTCCAACGCACTACGATTCCCTATACCTTTACTGGATACATTCCCCAGGCCTATGAAGCACTCCCGGCCATGGATATCTTCCTCTTACCCTCGATCAGCGAAGGTATGGGGTTAGTCCTTCTTGAAGCAATGCAAGCCAAGGTTCCGATTGTGGCTAGTGCTGTTGGTGGCATTCCGGAAGTCATCCGCGCCGGAAAAGACGGACTGCTTGTACCTTCTGGCGATCTTGCAGGTTTTACCGAAGCATGCACTTCTATCCTTGAAAATCCCAATTTAGCAAAGTCCCTTGTTGCTTCCGGCCAAGAACGCTGGCCCAAGTTTTCTATTGCAAGTATGGTCAGAAAGACAGAACTGGTATACACCCGCCTACTAGAAAAGCAAGGTTGAGTTTGCAACACTCAACCTTGCTTTCTTTAATCACGGTCATCGCTGTTTCCTCGGCCGCTCTTGTTACTTTTTTTTTTCTTCAATTGATCTTTCAGAAATTTTATAGGCATCGGATGCCTCGTGCATTGAATTTTCTGTAGTCTGTCTCGGTGCGAAAACTGGAACATAGACATTATTAGGCTCTTTTGAGTGATCAGTCTCCTGATTCGTACCTTTCTTGGCTTTATCAAGTTCGTTAGTATATGCTTGATCAACATCTATTTTCTTTTTAGTTTCCTCATCTTTTCCGTTATTTTTTTCGTTATCTCTAGCTCTATTTTCAGCGTTGTATTGCCCTTTATCCTTTTCGATCCCTTGATTATTCGGGACCTTGAACGGAGAGAATGGCAACCCCTCAGACGTCGATCTTCCAGTGTCCTCTTTGGTTGGTTTGTCTATCGATCCAGCATCTTGCTTCTCAGGCCCTAGCGTGTGCGGCAAAGCAGATTCTAGTCCCTTCTTCTCGGAATTAATTTGCGCTTGAACCTGTGGATTTTCAAGTAACCGAACCCGTTCTGAAGTCTCTTTTAGTTTCTCCGGTTGCGTCACGACCCCAGCCTTTTGAGCGGTCTGCCAAAGTGCATACTCTCCTAGGGTCAAATCTCCTTTGAGCGCTACTTCACGATCCTGAGAGGTTAGAGGGAAGACTGCAAGCTGTGGGGTAAACCCTTTTTTCTCAACGCTCTCTGTTATCCATGTGATAATTTGTTTCTCGTTGAGTTCCTTAGGTATTTGTTTTGAGGTTTTATCAGTCATCGGAGAATACCCCACCACAATCCAATGCTGCTCAGGATTAAGAAATTTCTGATTATAGGCCAGGGTAATAATTTCTTCTAAAGCCTCATCCATCGGTTTCCCAGTTAGATCAATTTGATTCAGCATTCGCTTAGCATCCTCATTTTGCGATTGAAGCTTTAATAGGTGCCCTTGGGCGTCAATCGTAAATTGTAAACTTGGATTAACGTCGAACGAAAGTAAAGCTACCGCGGTTGGGGCTTGATATAGGTTCCACCCCAAGAGGGCCGTTATGACTAAAAGAAACAACGCAGCGGCTCCAGCCCACACCCGTAACCCACTAAAACTCTCAATCCCTGAACGGATTTCAATTTCTTCGCCCACCTCAGCATTAAGACGCCTACGAACTTGACGAAAGGTGCCGTTCTTTCCCAGCACAGTATAACGTGATCCTGACTTCTCTAAAACCACGGCTTTCATTTTACTCATTCCTTCCCTCCTTTTCCCGCGGGAGTACATATTCCCGTAAATACACATAGTCATGTTGATTCGCTATAAGTAAGGCGACGGCTAAAATATACTTTCGTCCCCGTTCCAACACCTTCAGGTGAATCTGAGTTTTTAAAGCTAATGCCTGCATGGGTACTTTTCCCTTTTGTTCAACCTGAGACCATAATTCAGTGTCTAAAGCTAATTCTCGAGCTGCACGGAGTAGCGTCTCCCTGGAATCCTTATGTTTTGGGGAAACTGCGACCAAGTCCTGAAAGGTAAGCTGAAACGATGCCAAAGCTTTGGCGAACTGTTGAATTTCTGCTGCCCGCTCGCAACTTTGCTCTTGAACTAGAAATTCATCTAATCCAAGATGTATATCAACCCCTCGTCCGATGTCCTCTTGATCGAGAGAACTAGCCTGTCTCAAGCGCTGCCTACGATAATAATCAATCAACCGACGTTTCATCAAAACTCGCGCATAGCCTAAAAAAGGTACCCCTTTATCCACAACGAACAAATCTATCGCCTCATTAAAGGCGATCAATGCCTCCGATAATTCGTCATCTCGGCCCCATTCCAGAAAACGAAAACATGCCTGGCTAGCCACATGACGAATAAACGTCTGAGATTCGGCCAAGAAATCCTCACGGGCTTCCGAGTCCTCTTGCAAACGCTGCCACGTCAATTGTTCTTCCCATTCTGGCATGCTTCCTTCCTCCTACCTTCTAATACGATGGGGCTTCAAGCTTTTTAGGGGGTCCTCCGTCCTAATCCCTGCAAAACTACCTTTAATACAAAACGTGGTAAAACGGTTTGTCGTTTCCAACGCCAGGGTTCTTTCCATAAGCGATAGAGCCATTCAACATGAAGTTCTTGGATGAGTTTTGGTGCGCGAATAACGATCCCAGCCAACGCATCCAAACTCCCGCCTACCCCCACGCTCACTTTCGCTAATTCAGGATGAGCGGCAATCCAGTATTCCTGACGAGGAGCACCAAGTCCCACAAACAGAATATCGGGTTTAAAATGCCGAATTTCCTCTAGCACCTGAGATTCCTCTTCCGCACTGAAGTAACCATGATGAGAACTCCATATAATTCCGGGGTATTTTGGGACAACTTGCTTTGCCGCCTGTTCAGCTACACCTGCTTTTCCCCCTAGGAAGAAAAGCCGCCATTTCCCAGCATGGGCCTCAGGGAATAAAGCCTGAAGCAAATCAATCCCTGTCACCCTCTCCCGTACTGGCGTCCCTAACCTCCGGGCAGCCCAAACCACCCCAACCCCATCCGCAGTTACTACATCCGCGGAATTAATGACTTTCTTTAGCTGTTGATTGAGGAGCGATGCATAGATCATTTCTGGATTAGCAGTAACTACACGCATCTGTACCTGATTATCTACCGCCAGTCGAATTTGTTCCACGGTTTCTTGCATAGAATATGTATCTACGGTAATTCCTAGAATATTTACCCGCATATAAAAACTTCCCTTTCTGGTCAAGTGCCTCTATATTAACACATTTCGCTTAATTATGGGTTGAATGCAAATGAAATTGCAAAGAGCATTTGCTCCTTGCAATTTCATTTGCATTCAGTGGCTCGTCTATGATAAGTATCCATGGCACGACTCCTAAAAAGATCCATTCAATAACTTGCCCGTACCTAAAACCACGCAAGAAATTGGATCATCAGCCAAACTGACCGGCAGTCCTGTCTCACGAGACAGACGCGTATCAAGCCCGTAAATCATGGAACCGCCCCCGGTCATGATAATTCCTCTTTCAAGAATATCTGCTGATAATTCTGGGGGTGTCCGTTCCAAAACTTCCTTAACTGCGGCGATAATTGTTTCTATAGATTCTTCGAGCGCTATAAAACATTCTTGAGAAGTAACCTTGACTGTTTTAGGCAACCCCGTCATCAGATCACGTCCGCGCACATCAACGTCATTTTGATCAGGACGACCCTCTGAAATAGCTGCACCAACTGCTATTTTAATCCCTTCGGCCGTACGTTCTCCAATCATTAAATTGTGTTCACGGCGAATATACCGGCTTATTGCTTCATCAAACTTGTCTCCTCCAACCCGAAGACTGCGTTTTGTCACTATGCCCGAGAGTGAAAGTACAGCTATATCCGTTGTCCCTCCACCGATATCTACGACCATATTTCCGGTTGGCCCAGAAAGGTCAAGTCCTGCTCCCAAAGCTGCAGCATAAGGTTCTTCAACCACTTTTACATCCTTGGCTCCAGCCTGGTATGCTGCTTGTTTAACTGCCCGTTGTTCCACTTCTGTAACCCCAGAAGGAATGCAAACTACTACTCGTGTTCTAAAAAAAGGCCAACGCTTGGCGCCTGCTTTCTCCAAAAAATACTTCAGCATTAGTTCTGTGGTCTGATAATCTGCGATCACACCGTCACGCATTGGGCGAACGGCCACGATACTCCCCGGAGTTCGACCGATCATTAGGCGTGCTTCTTCCCCTACCGCAATTCGTTTGTTCGTATTACGGTCAAAGGCAATCACAGAGGGCTCGTGCAACACGATCCCTTTCCCTTTGGCATAAACCAAGACACTCGCTGTTCCTAAATCTATTCCCAAGTCAATTCCAAAATCTATTCCGAACATTGGTGAAGATACCCCTTTCGTCATCAATAGCTTGTCCAAAAAAATATTAATATATAAACAAATAGCACAATCTCCCTCACGGGAGATTCGCTATTATATAGTTTATTACTAAAAGTCATTCGTGATAGAATCGCCAATTCCTTTGTGCTTTTTAACTTTTTATACATTTTCCTACAAATTTATCATAATTGCCATAGTTTTAACTTCGTTTCTAATTTTCCTGGTATTTTTTCCGGGTCGCCTCGCCTCCTCGAATGTGTCGTTCTGCCTTGTTGGTCTCCAGAATATGCTTTACTTCCATGGACAACTTTTCATTTACCAAAGGTAGTCGTTCCGTTACATCTTTATGCACTGTCGATTTCGATACGCCGAAAACATCAGCCGTTTGCCTCACTGTGGCACTCGATTCCAATATGTAAGTCCCAATATCGAGCACCCGTTTGCGTATATATTCTTGCACACAGAGCCCTCCTTCGCACAAGCGTATTACATTTATATGCATGCTCAATAAAAAAAGACATCCATAAAAGGATGTCCCCATTTGGTAAATACTGTGTTTTTATGCTGGCCTTTGCACTTCATTGTCATGCCATACCTCGTAATGAAGATAATATTGACCATTTTGCCCTTCTGCACCTGGGAAGAATCCGATTTGGCCGAGAGTCCCCTGGGTTGCTACTATCTCTCCTTCTTGAACACGGAGATTATCTAGACCCCCGTACGTGACTATCCATCCGTCTCCACAGTCTAAGGTCACTTTCTGGCCTAGAATGGAATCTAGTCCAATAGAAACAACTTTTCCTTCATGCGTTGCACGAATGATCGTTCCTTCCGGTTCAGCGTAATCTGTTCCAGCATGGAATAAATAATCTTGAAGAGACTCCGAATAATAATTACCGACATTTCGCAAGATGTTACCATGTACGGGGCAAGGAAAGTCCTTAATACTTAGATTTTTTTTCTCTGGATCCGTTTGCGTTTGTTGGGAGACTGCTCCCATGTCCTCTGTTTTCTGTTGTACAACGGGTACTTGAGTGGAAACTGCTTGGGCTTTCTCTCTTGTTATCTTTTGTTCTCTCTCTTGGGAAGATTGTGCTAAGGACCTCTGATACCCTGTATAAAGAATTAGGCCGCCCACAATCAAAAGGACTCCCCAGTTCAAGATCCAACTTTTAGAGAACGATTTCCAATAGTTCATTCGACTCACCTCTAAGTATAGCCTTGCCGAATGCCACTACTTTTAGACTCGTAATATGAAAATCCTAGTTTACTGCTAGATATTTCCGAACGCCATGAGTTTCGTTCCTGGATAATAATGAGCTAAAATATCCTCTGCTTTTTGATTCTTTTTAGCCATGTCGTTTGCTCCCCATTGTGACATTCCGACTGCATGCCCATTGCCATAGGCCGTAATCGTCAAGCTATCTGGTTGAACAACCCATTCGATATCCGTCGAAGGCAGCCCTAGTAAGATGCGGAGTTGAGTTGCCAAGTACACTTTGCCAAGCACTCGTACGCTCTTGGCTCTTCCAACAGCAGTTCGCGCTAAGACTTGAAAATCCCCTATACTAAGAGACCGCGGGGATTCCTTGATTCCTAATTTCTGGTAGAGTTCTTCTGGCGTATATCTAAAGCTCTTAACATAGCGTTGTAGATTGTCTTCACCCGAGCTGACATTTTGCAGATAAGAGCGCGCTGAACTCCACACCTCATCCGATCGTTCGGTTGGCTTTCTACCGCTACTGCTATGGTAAAAAGACTCAATATATTCTCCATTAGCCACAAGGACCATGCTGCGCGTTCCAGCTACCGCCTTTTGCAATTTACTCCGATAACTCCAGTAATTAAGCCAGCCCCATTTATTCCTCATCTGACTATCAGACAACCAAGCTTGGGTTTGTACAGTGGTGTCTAGATCATATCCAGCATCTGGTATTTTATTTTGATGTAATCGCCTTATCGCATAGGTTCGCGCCGCCACGGCCTGGGCCTTCAGCGCTTCCAGCTCAAACTCTGCAGGCATTTCCGCTGCCACCACTCCCACCAGATACTCTTCAAGTAAAAACTTTTTCACTTCTCCATTTGCTAACAAAACTCGTATCGGCACATCATTCGTAGTGACCTTCTCTTGTTGCCAACGCAAGATGCTCCAGGGTATGACTAAGACAAGGCAAAGGGATAACACAATAAGCCATATCCATTCTTTTTTCATCCAACCCCTCCTGTGCGGTACAGGCCTTTGCTTAAATCTATGCAGAAAGGATTTAGAATATGGCTGAAGAGGGTAAGAAAAGTATATCCCTCCGAGTATCAAATCGGATATACTAAAATTAAAGGGACAGGTTTTGAAGTTGCGATCATGCAAGTCAAAACCTGTCCCTATTTGCGTTCCTAATCCTCGCGAACAATATTGGCACCCAAACGAGATAACTTACCTTCCACATTTTCGTAACCACGATCAATGTGATGAATCCCGCGAATGCCTGTTGTCCCTTCCGCAGTCAGTGCTGCCAGTATCAAAGCAGCTCCGGCCCTTAGATCAGTCGCTGTCACTGGTGCTGCATTTAAGCGTTGTATCCCCTGTACAATGGCGCTTCGCCCTTCGATCTTGATATCTGCACCCATGCGTTTTAGCTCATCTACATGCATAAAACGATTTTCGAATACAGTCTCCGTTATCAAGCCAGTGCCATTTGCTCGGGTAAGAAAGGCCATAAATGGAGCTTGTAAATCCGTAGGAAATCCAGGATGTACCTGCGTTTTAATATCCACAGCGTTATACACGCCATTTCCACTGATGCGGATCCCGTCGTCTTCCTCCACCATACGAACTCCGGCCTCTTCCATTTTGGCAATCAACGATTTCAGATGGTCTGCTATCACATTTTGAACTAAGACATCTCCACCAGTTGCTGCCACTATGAGTAGAAAACTTCCCGCCTCAATACGATCAGGAATAACGGTATGAGTAGTGCCATGAAATTCCTTAACCCCTTCAATATGAATAATACTGGTACCCGCACCACGTACCTTACCGCCCATCTCATTCAGAAATGTTGCCAAATCAACGATTTCTGGCTCTTGTGCAGCATTTTCGATGAGTGTCGTCCCTTGCGCCATCGCCGCAGCCATCATAATATTTTCTGTAGCTCCAACGCTTGGATAATCTAAGTATATGCGAGCTCCCTTTAGACCCTTCGTCGATACATCCAGAAACCCATGATCCATTACAACCTCTGCCCCTAAGGCTTCTAAACCTTTTAAGTGCCAATTAATAGGACGCGACCCAATGGCACACCCACCCGGATGAGAAATACGCACATGACCCTTACGGGCTAGCAGTGGTCCCATAGTGAAAATAGACGCTCTCATCTGAGAAACAAGATCATAAGGAGCCTCAATACAATCTATCTCACGGGCATGAATTTTTAAAGTCGAGCCGACACGCTCAACCGATGCACCCATGGCCGAAATAACCTGATTCATAACATGAACATCTAACAAGTCCGGAGCATCATCAAGTTGAATGGGCTCCGAGCATAACAAACTCGCAGCTATAATTGGAAGCACGGCATTCTTTGCTCCACTTACTGTGATCGTTCCCTCAAGAGGTTTGCCGCCTGTAATTATTAGTTTACTCAAGTTTAGAAAACACCCCCTGTCATAGATTTTCGTTATTACGTCTTAAATAACTATTCTACTATCACTGTCTATTATCCTGCTTTATTCGACTATATTTTCACTTAAACGTTTTAGAATTCCTCCAATAATGCAGGAATGGCTAAAACAGTCTGCCCCTCGTTGTGCCTCCCGCGACTTAGTAATTGTATGTTGATGCGATCATTTCCGGCTATGACATTCGTCGGTAAATTCTTCTGATACGCAGCAATGGATACCAAGCTGCCAGAAAGAGTCCATTGAGCAGGAAGAGCATTCGTTTTACTCAGATAAGCTGAAATATCTGTTGCCTGAGGGACACGCTCATCTATATAAATCTTCCCACCAGTTTGGGCAAGTTGTCGAACCATAATAGTATACCATGTATAGAGATTACTTTCCTCGTTTTTATTCATAGGATGGTGTCCAGATAAAGTTACAGCAACCTTCCCACTTGCGGTCTGACTCTTTTTATAGGTCCATGTCCAATCCGGTATTGGAGTATTTGTCCAAATTTCAAGTGGAAGCTCAGCATTCTCAAACCAAAGAACAACACTGACCTCTGCTTTCTTTGCTCCCACCACACCAGAGTTTATAAGCAA